>JBEIOQ010000008.1:0-34971 GCA_040377495.1 Halobacteriovoraceae bacterium | reverse complement strand
TTAAGTTTTAAGGTCTTTTTATGGGAAGTAGTTACTCTCATAAAAAGTCCTGTCTTTATTCTTTTAACCATTCTAGGAAATTCGGCCATCGGTCTTTTTAGTTATCTATTTTATCTTCTCGAGAATCCAATTAATCCAAAAGTTCAAACTTACTTTGATGCTTTATGGTGGGGCTTCTCTACTGCTACCACCACTGGATTTGGAGATGTGATCCCAGCCACGATGGGAGGAAGAATCTTAAGTATGCTCCTCATGCTTACAGGACTAGCCTTTTTTGGAATGTTTACCGCCCTCTTTGCGGAGACAATTCTTGCCAACAAACGTAAACATTAAACAATTTTTATACTGATTTAAATCAGCTTTTCCTCCTCCTTCCTATGAGAAAATAGACTCATAAGTAGAAGGAGAAAATATGGAAATGACCAAAGACCTTAGCCAGAAAAAAGTTAGCACAATCTCTCCAGAGAGCACTATGTTGGATGCCTATAGACTCATGAAGAGTAAAGACATCCGACACCTTCCAGTGGTCGATGTGTGTGGGAAGTTAGTGGGTATCTTGAGTGATCGTGATGTCCAACGGGCCATGATTTGTCATAAAATCAGTGATTTTCAGCAAGAAGTTCATCTGGCCAACGATATTAAGGTTAGTGACTTTATGAATTGGCCCGTTATGACTGTAAGTGAAAACACTTCCATTCAGCGAGTTGCTTCGAAGTTATTAGAACAAAAAGTTTCTGCATTAGTAGTAGAGAATCAGCAAGGACATATTTCAGGCATTGTTACCACCACCGATTTACTTCAATATTTAGTTAAGGTTATTGATGGTAACACTTCTATCAAAACGTCACCACTTTCGGTTTACTTATACTAAGGAGTTAGTCCATGGCCTTTTACATTGTTGTCAAAGGACATATTACTCCTTTCGACTTTAAATATCTAAAAGATGCGGCTCCACTGCATTTGGATAAAACACAAATTCGAGGAGAAGCTCCCATCAAGGGAATCAATAAGAATCTTCTTGAAAAGCAAGCAGCAGAAGTACCGGCGTTAAAAGTGATGACGAAAAAAATTATCACATTAAGTCCTGCGGCCAAGATGTCAGAAGCGAAAAAAATCATGACGGAAAAGAAGATTCACCACATTCCACTCGTGGTGGATTGGCGATTGACAGGGATGATTTCATGGCATGACCTAACACTACCGAAAGAAGAGCTCGAAAAAGAACTCCGGGTACATGAAAGGATGTCTAAGATTGTCCTATGTGCCAGCGAGTATACTCCACTCCGCCATATTGCTCAGGTTTTCTATCAAGAAAATATTAATTCTTTACCCATTGTGGATGAAGATCTCGTGGTTACAGGGATTATTACTCACCGAGATTTATTAAAATGGATGATTGAACAAAATAAATTCACTCTTTTTCATTAATCGCTTATGCGACAACTAAAATTTTCGGTTGCTTGAATTTCGTCAGCATTTTTTGGAACAAAATGTGTGGTTGCTTGACCAAGTGTTGTATTTTTCACAATAAAAATATTGTATCGATTTTTTATTTTCAAAATAACTTCAAAATCTAAGTTTCCATCGTGCAACTCAAGCTTGGCCGTTTTATTCGTAATGGTGGCACTGACAAATTCAGATCCATCATCATTTTCGCAAACCAGATAAAGGTCCCCTGCGAATACATTTAATTGGAAAATAACCAAGAAAACAAAAAATATTCTTTTCATAAAATACCTCAGGACTAGTCTTCTAGCACAAAGAATTTCATCCCAATGATGTGAGGTAAAACTTACATTAAATTATCGGTAACTAAAAACAACACCATTTAGTCGGCAAACCAACAACGGGGTCTGGTATCCTTATTCCATCCACTGATCAGGGTATCATAGCGACATTGGGCCTTGGGATAACCATAATTTATACTGCTCACTTCGGATTCATCCATTTGATCTGAGTTTGGTGGGGTATCATTAGTGGCTTCAGCATAGATCGAAACCAGATCAAAAGCAGCTTGGTAAAAATCAGTCGAAGTCAGTTTTAAATCCTGAGCACAAGTATAGGATGAATAATAATCGGCCTGACCTTCAGTTGAAGACCAACCTTTGATTGATCGTAATGGCTCACCTCCGAGGATATGTCCAATCTCGTGGCATAAGAGTAAACTCATCACCATGCTATTCATTTTAGGATGAGTTAACATCCCTCCATAGATAGAGATAACAAATTCCTTATCACTCTTAATAATCTCAGCATTCAGTTTGGGATCAAGTGGCGCCAAATTAATAACCAAATCTTTACGATATTTTGATTTTAAGATTTTTTGATAGCGCTCAGAAAAAGAGCTGGCTGTCTTTTCAACAGCCTGATCTAATTTTAATAAAGTATTTTTCCTTAATTCCACCTGTTGGGACGAGGCTGGCATGCAAGCAGCCAGCCCCTTGATTGAAAAGAGAAGAATGATCAATGCATTCATCTGTCCCCACCGAGATCAACTAAACCATTAACTGATTTTCCTGTCATTGTTCTTACGTGGATTAATGCTTTATCTGTTTTCATATTAGAGAAATCAATTTTCGTACGGTAAACCACTTTTTTGTCTTGTGGGGTACAACCAAATTTCACTCTTTTCATGATTGGAAGTACAGCAACTACGTCTTCATTATTATCAAAAGTGTCAATACGATCAAGTGCAAGACAGTCACTGTGCTCAGTTGCCTTGATTAAAAATTCATTAGTGCTTCCCACTCTTTCAATTCCATCGACAAAAGCATAAACATGTTCATCGATCGCATTTGAAGTCGCTTCATCCACTCCAATCTTTCCTTTTAGGAAATTCTTATTCTCGCTGTTCACAACAATTTTATATTCTCCCGCTCTCAAATTCCCCACGCTCACTACTTCGTAATAAGGAACTACCATTTCAGGACACCACTTATAGTGATCATCACTTAATAAAGCCGTCATTTTAATGTGAATCGTATTTCTCTTATTATTCACTTCAACTTTATTGTGCGAATAACATGGTGTCGGGAAAAAACCAGATACAACTACTTCTGCACTATCATTATTATCAAAACCTTTTGGTACATAAAGATGATCTACTGGTGCCCACACTTTTTTTACTTGGGCCAATGCACCGAAACTCACAGATAGTAAACAAATAGCTAAGAATCCTTTTTTCATAGTCACTCCTTGAAAGAATTATTTGATGACTAGACTATAGAATTGGAAGAACACTTTGATCCTGATACAGAAGACATTAAAAGATGATTTTAATCATCTATCACTTTTTAATTTTTGCCCCATTATTTCGGGGTGATTTTCCACTTTGCCCCACTTTTACTCACCTAACTGGCTAAGATTACATTCAAAAAGGTTGGCGCGAGATATGCTTTAAGTAAAAGCGAGAACACAATACCGAAAGATAATCGGTTCAACTTAAATTTTAAACAGAGGTAATTATGAAAAATCAACCAAACTCGCACGAAGCTCAACAAGCAGCCAAGAAGCAATCACAACAACAAAACCAACAACAATCTGGTAAAAACCAAAAACCAGTAGAACAACAAAAAGAAAAAGGCCAAAAAGAACAAGGCCAGAAATCAAAATAATCAGTTTCAATACTCATGATTTTCGAATTAAGAGTATTGATAAAATCGGGTCTTTTTTGAATAAAGAAAGGCCCGATTATATAAAAAATCTCATTCAATGCTCAAAGATTTTCGGATTGAAGAGTATTGATAAAAACGGGTCATATTTGAATAAAATAGGGCCCGTTTATATAAAAAATTTTAGTTCAATGCCCATTGGTCTTTTGACTGAAGTGCGTTGATAAAAGAATGGGTCTATGCAAATAGGCCCATTTTTATTGATCAGTTGTCAAAAACTTAGACAGCTAGATTACAATTTTTCATCCTATTTCACCTTAAAATGCAGTTTAATTCTCTCTAACGTGGCAAAGCATTTGCTTTATATAAACTACTTAGAGGAATGAAGATGCAATCAAAGCACATTACATTAAGCTGTTTAGCACTTATTTTAGTTGTAGGCTTCGGCTGTTCGAAGGGTAAGGAACTTAAGAAATCTCTGGTTCACCAATTGCGTGAAAAGGGACTCCATCCAGCAGCTCACCCTGAAGAATTCGCCGCTGCGGCCATTCAAAAAATGGAAGAGACTGGAATCACTTTTACCCAACAAGTGGAAGCGGTTCAAAAAGGTGACTGGATTGATGAGTGCGACGATAAATTAAAAGATAAACGTTTTGAGATCGCTAAATATCTCGATGATAACTATGCTTTAGTTCGAGCGTTTTACAATGAAGCGTCAGCCACTACTGGAAATGGAACGGAAGTAAAATATATCCAAATTGGAAAATTAAGATCCCGCGTTACAGCACCAAATAATAGTGATGATCAGTGGGTTACTGAATTGTCAACTAACTGGCAGGACATGCATGAACATTATCTTCAAATTAAAGACATCAAATTTACTTCTGATTCTCCATTAAAGGAAAAGAAATATTTAGTAAGTCTGTATAAGGACTTCCTCGCTATTATTGTGGACGATGAAGGTAGAGCTACCGATGGAATAAATTATTATTTAACTCATGACGATCTTCCCAAAATCAAGTCAGCCGCAGAAAAAGTAGAAGCTTGTATTACCAACAACTGCGAACGCCCAGAATTTACCACTGATGACTTAGAGTTTATTTTAAGTGTTCGATTTTATCGTCGTCATTGGCAAAGGTATTTAAGCACGAATGATCGTACTCGTTTAACTAAACTGCTAAATGAACTCACTTGGGATTTTGGTCGCTATGAAGTACGCACCAACAAAAGTGTGACATTGGAAAACCTAAAATACACTTTACCCCTCTTTCTAAAGCCAGAATTAGTGGAAGGAAAAGATCTTCTGGCGAAAGTGATCGAAGACATTTGGAAAAATGAAAAAGGTGAACACCTCAAAGTCGATTATTTTGATCAGCACCCAGACATTTTCTCAGTTTTCGTCGATAATGTTCCAGGTCGTTCTTATGTCATGTTTAAGGCTAAAGAAGTGCACTTACTTCAAGATGTAAAAGACCGTTCGATTGCCCATGAGATTGGTCACGTTTTGGGTTTTAGAGATCAATACTATACGCTTTGGGATCAAGATAAATGTCTTTATTCAATAGAGAGTAACGCTGCCGACATTATGGCGATTTCTTCGGGGCGAGTTTTACCTTATCACTGGGAAGCTTTAAAACAAACATATGCAAAATAAAATGTTACTTTTTCTTATTTTCTCACTTCTTTTAAACGTACCAGCTTGGGCGCAAGAGAACATATCTACTGATGGAAATGAAATTGCTATTGTCGAAACAGAAATTGATGTCAATGACACTCAAGCTGTAGACAAACAAGAAGATGAATTACGTGAATACTTTCTAAAACAACTTAATACCATGATGCTTTACCCTGAGCTCTATCATCTAGAGCGCTACACCACGACCAATCAAACAGCTGGTTTCAGAGTTGAGCTTTCCTGGGTAAGAAAACAAGATGCTATTTTAAATTTCGATGAACAAAAATTTCGGGAAGATTTTCAAAAACAAATTGCCATTCCGACTGAAGCCAGAATTCTCTTTTTAAAAATTAAAACAACCCCCAGTGGAACTCTCCCAGGGATGAAGTTCGGGGAAAATTTCTCTGCCAATTTATATACCAGCCCAATTACTTATAATCGCAATGGAGCAACCAACCATAGCTATATGGGGAAACAGAACTATTATAATAATGCGGAATGGTTTGAAGGTAGCGGACGTCTGCAGTTTTTTATGGACTTGAGTAATTTTTTGAATTTGAGAACCAGAACGAAGATTCTTCTGACGGCGGGAGTTTATTCCAGCTTTCTTGATATCAAACAACAGGATAACTTTAATGGTTATATTAATAACATTAACAATCAGTCACTAAACTTTCATTTGCCCAATTACACTGAATTAAATTTTGGAATTCGTATTAAGTTAGATGGAGGAAAAAAGAAGAAAACACCCGTTCCTTTCTTTTAGTTCAGAATCGTCCCCACAAGAGCATTATCTTTAACCGTATCCAAACGCACAGTATGAACTTGGTTGTTTAAATCGGCTTCCGAAACTACCTTGACCCGTAAATAATTACTGGTTAAACCGGACCATAATCCGTCTTTATCTTTTTCTTCAAAGAGTACCTCTGAGGTACGGCCTATGTTCTCGTGCATAAAAGCATTGAGCTTTGCTTCCCCTAACATAATGAGTTGGCGCACTCTGGCCTTCTTAACTCCATGCTGGATGTGATCTTTCATCACAGAAGCGGAAGTATTTTTACGTTTAGAATAAGGAAAAACGTGGAAGTGAGTGATGGGAAGCTCACGCACCAGATTGAAGGTATTTAAAAATTGCTCTTCGGTTTCACCAGGAAAGCCAGCAATCATATCAGCACCAATCGCGGCATGAGGATAGTACTGTTTAATCGTTTCAATGATACGTTTATAATCTGCGACGGTATATTTTCGGCGCATATTTTTAAGAATGGTATCGTCCCCTGATTGCAATGGAATATGAAAGTGATCTAAAAATTTGGGGCTTGAACGCATGACACTGAGAAGTTCATCGGTAATGGTGTTGGGCTCAACCGAAGACATGCGCAGTCTTTCTAATCCATCCAGCTTCAAGAGCTTTTCCACCATATTGGCCAGTTTTTCTCCAGAAGCAGATTCATACTCACCAATGTTCACTCCTGTCAGTACGATCTCTTTAAATCCACGTTTTAAGAGCCCTTGAGCTTCATTTAAAGCTTCATCTATAGAGATGGCACGGGAGCGTCCACGAGCGAAGGGTATGATACAAAAAGAGCAAACGTAATTACATCCATCCTGAATCTTTAAAAAAGCGCGGGTGTGAGTGTCAGCAGGCGTAGTCGCAGCTCCCCAAAAATCAAATGACTTATCTACCTTTACTAATTGCTCATCATCTTCATGGAGATATTCAAACACTTTATATTTTTCAGAGTTACCCAGGATCAGATCTACACCTGTCATTTTGGAAATCTTATCAGCTTCCATTTGGGCGTAACAACCGGCCACAACAATCTTTGCTTCTGGTGAAGATTTTTGTGCTTTTCGGATGAGATTTCGGCAAGTGGAATCAGCAGAATCAGTGACCGTACAGGTATTTAAAAAAACCACATCGGCTTCATTTCCAAACTCAACAATCTCATATCCACGATCCACAAAACCTTGAGCAATAGAACCCGTTTCGGACATATTTAAACGACATCCTAGAGTGTGAAATGAGACTTTCTGTGTTTTATTTAGTTGTTCCATAAAGAGGTTTTTGTTCATAGCATAAGTGCCAAATAAAAGTAAATTTTTCTGAAAATATATTTGACAGGTGGGGTAAATCAAAATACTCTCTGTTGCACGTTTAAAGAACTTAGGTCTCGTAGCTCAGTTGGTTAGAGCATCTCACTTTTAATGAGAGGGTCGCGTGTTCGAGTCACGCCGAGATCACCATTCTTTACTCACCGGTTTCTGGCAAAATCAACCATTTATAAGTTTTGCCCCCATCGTCTAGCCCGGTCTAGGACACCGCCTTTTCACGGCGATAACAGGGGTTCGAATCCCCTTGGGGGTGCCAAAATTTTTCTAATAATAAGCCCTGCGTATGCGGGGCTTTTTATTTCTACTTAGGTATCTTTTACATCATTATTTTTTAAATTTTTTATGATCGGAAAATCGATGTTGGGCCATGCTTCGTTGATGACCTTCCGTTTGTTTTTTCACAATTTCAAGAGTGATTTTCGCGCCTCTTTTTTTGTCAGCCCCCCGACCTTTTTCCTTCTTTAATCCATCTGATAATTTACTCATAGAAACCTCCTGTACAATAAAAGAGTGCAAGTGCAACGCCAGTTTAGTAACGAAATAAACCCCAAACCAAGCCTGTTTGTGGAAGAAATCCCCAATAAAAATGTCCCAAATGTGAAAGCAACTTAATCAGTATTTCGGATTCGTGAACTAGCTTCATGGACTTAAAATACCGCCAAAACTGGCTTTGGAATTAAGTTCAAACAAGGTTTATCTCACTAATTTAAGGCAAAAAATTGAAATAATTTTTATTCATTAATGCTTTGTTGATAAAGTGTGTTATCTTGCTTTCGAAGTTATTTTTGGCACTTGATAACGTTTTCAGTTCTGGTACTTTTACTGGTATATCAAACATCATTCAAATCAAAAGAAATTTCGTAATACAAATTTATCTTCCATAAGGAGAAGAAACATGAACACGAAACTATTTATCGGTGGTCTATCTTGCAACACTACTCAAGAAACTCTATTAGCAGCAACTACTCAGTACGGTGAAACGACTGAATGTAACGTTATTACTGATAAGTTCACAGGAAAATCAAAAGGCTTTGGCTTTGTTAATTTCCAAACTCAAGAATCAGCTGACGCTTTCTTAGAAGGTATGAACAATCAAATGTTAGATGGCCGTTCTATTAAAGTTGACTACGCTACAGACAAAAAAGACTCTGACCGTGGTCCACGTACAAACTCTTTCTCTTCAAATCGTCGTTACTAACGATAATTGGCCTAGGCGATGCAAGTCGCCTAGGCTTTTTCACTCCAATTCAGCTTTAACCCCCTAAAAATTCATTGGCCCATCCATCCTGTTTCCTGTCAAATCCACGTAGTTTCATGTAATTAATTCAACCTTCGTAGAGGGTCACTCACATTTCTGATATTCTCAGCCGAATTCAACTTTTGCGAGAACACTATGAAAGCATGGCTTAGCCTAACTCTTTTATTCTTTTGTATTTCTTCCTTGGCGCAAGAGAAGAAATTCACTGACATTGAATTAAAAAAAATTCTCCGCACTCAAAAATCGGGACTTATCTATGTATGGAGTCCGGGCATGCCGCTTTCAGAAAAAGGTTTAGTTGAAGCGGAAAAGTTATGCGCGCAAAATAAGATTAACTTTGTCGCTTTAAGTGATCCTCAATCAAATCTATTCATTAAAGATGCAAGCACATACGACGATCTAAGAAAACAATCTCTCGCGCATCCAATGGCCTCAATGCAATTACAAGAACTAGGAACACTCGATCACTTTCCTGCCATGATTTTCTTTAAAGATGGAAAGATCGTAAAACCGATTCTACATGGTTATGAATCAATAGAAGGCATGAAAATATTTTTAAATACATACTTAAATTCTGAGAAATTAAAATGAAAACAACAACGGCTATTTTTCTAGCTCTTACGACTTCATCAGCTATCGCTCAAAATTTAAATTTTAATGTTGTAGCAAAAACAGAAGTGAACAAAGCTCCAACCTTCTTTTTTAAGGCCACACCAGACGGAAAATACATCTCTTACACACTACCATCAGATCCGAGTCAGCCAGGAGCTGGCGGAATTAATATCATCCACGATACTACAACTCATAAAGAAGTTCGTATCCCAGGTCCTTGGGACCCAGTCTTTAATGCTGGTTCTGAGTTCATGACACTTCCTTATCGTTATTCAGGTAACAATGTTTATTATCAATTTTATAAAGTGAGTGATCTGCTTAGTCAGGGGACAAATGCAAAACCTTTGGGCCAAGACCAGGAATTAGGCGGACTCTATCAATCAGTGGGAAAATTGGCAGAAACAAATGCTGACATCACTTATCGCGTAATAGCCGAAGGTCCCGGAAGTCACAATTATCGTGACTATAAAATTAACAAACAAAATTTCAAGGTGCAGGCACTGGGCTTAGTAGAAAATATCTGTACCAATTTCAGTCTAAAACTTCCGATGATTTCCAAAGATGGACAGGAACTTGGGGCATTAGATGTAAGAACTGGGAAAACGACCATTTTAAAAGTTGAAGCCAATGGAAAGTGTACCAAGCTATTTGATTTGGGCGATAAATTCGGTAAAGTGAATTTCAGTTACGATAAACGTTATCTTACCTTTCATAAATACAACACAAGCAATCCAAACATCACTGATGGTTTTGTAGACATCCCAACCAAAAGCACCACCGCTGACATTTATCTTTATGACCGTGTAACAAAGAAATTAAACCAACTTACCAGTAACAAAGCAAGTAATGCCCTCTATCCGGAATTTCTTGCGAATGGTGATATCATCTATATTAATCACCCACACAACAATGCAGCGGAAAAAGTAAGTTTTATCACTGTTCGTCCTAAATTTATCACCGTTAATGACGAAAGCGATTTCTTTCAACATCTAGATGAATATCAAAATGCAGGTTTCCTTGCCGACTATATTAAGCTTTACCTAATCAGTAATAACTCAATCAAAATTAAAGACCAGCAAGATTTTGAAACATATTTCTCATTAGTACAAAAAGCTCAATTAGAGTGGCCATTCGTACAAAAAATGGCAACGGATGGTTTTTCACTGGTAAAAACTGATCTTTTGGCTAAATCTTTAATGAGCAATACCAAACTAGCCTCTTTTCTCCTCAGTGAAGAACGTTTCCTTGATTATAAGAAGTCATTACAAACTGCCATGGATGATTATCTGAAAGATCCTAAAACCGTAGCAGAGGATTTCAGACCTATCTTCGAAAAATTTGTTGCTCGTAGTGAGAAAACAACCTTTACTGATGAATCATTTGATTTTTTCTTACAACGTTTTAACAAGTCTGATGAAGTCTTAATCGACATAATTATTAAAGGTATTGATCAAGGATTGGATTTTAATGAACATAATCTATTCCGTTTTTTTACAGCAGGAAGAAGCAAAGATCTTATAGAATTAGTGATTGGTGCCACCGATGCTGAAAACTATCCCTCAGCACTACTGAAATATGTGCAGGCGACAAACCTAGCAAATCTTTCCAAGGAAATGGCACTAATGGTTTATCGTGCAGCAATAAAATCTTTGTCATACGAAATTGCCAACGTAGAAGAATTCTATCGTGTGCTCGATTTAGCTTGGAATGATAACGAGTGGAAAAAAATTGCCTCTGATACTCCCATTAAATTGGGCAACTTCAACTACATTCAATACGCACTTTATTTAAGCACTAGTCCTCGTCGTAATGCTCCTGAAGTGATGAAAGCGGTCATGGAAAGTCAGGCGATCGCCAGTCTAGGAAAAGCGGGTCTAGCTGATATTCGTATTCAAAATCAAATTCCCAAACTGAATAACAGCTTGAGTATCTTAGAATACCAAGTGGAAGAATTATTAAAAGCAGATAGGACTTACGATTCTGCGGTGGTAAAACTGGTCCTTAATCAAGCAACCGATCACAGTGGGTTCACTGTTCCTCATTTTCCTAAAATGATTCGACTCGGTGATTTGTACAACCGCTACCTAACGCTCGAAACTTTATTCAATAAGGCCATCAAGACAGGTTTCGTACTTAACCGCGAGATTATGACCGAAGCGATGAATTTAACCAAAATAGATTTCGCAATGATTTTTATTAAGGCTGCGGGAGCAACTTTGAACAGAGATCTTTTCGTGCACATTCTAAAAGAGTCGGGAATGTATCGTTTAGATTCGATCAAGATGTTCACAGAGAATTCTGGTATCCAGACTTCTCGTGCTGATTTAAAACTTCTTCGTCAAGAAAAAGTGAAGAAATCTGATCGCGAAAAATTTGAATTATTGAAAAAATTTATTAAAGAGAACAAAGGAAAATAATCATGAAAACACTTATCTTTGCTCTACTTTGCCTTCAGGCCACAACTTATGCCGCTGATTTAAAAACTATTCGTGAAGTGATCATCACTCCGAAATGTGTTAGCTGCCACAATGTTGACTATGCTGCAAAAGGAATTGATCTTTCGACAGATGAAGGAATTATCCAGTCAGTGATTCCTTATGATTCAGCTAACAGTATATTATATCAAGCAATTACTGCCACAGACGCGAGCAAAATGCCTTTCATGCAACCTTCACTCTCAAAAAAAGAGATTCGCGATATTAAATTATGGATCGACGAAGGTGCTCACGCGGAATAACTATATTGAACTTTTGATCTTTGCCTCATCCGCCACTCGCCACATATAAAGGGCAACGATGGTTTGATAGGGAGCAAATTGCTGTCCTACAGATTTTAGTTCTTTTGCTGTCGGCATAATTTTTTTCTTCTTCCATAGCTGAAAACCTCGGCGTACACCAAAGTCATCCACTGGCCAAACATCCAAACGTCCTAATTGAAATATAAGCAGCATCTCGACGGTCCAACGTCCGACACCGTAGATCTCAGTTAGACATTCGATGATGTCTTCGTTCGGCATCTTTTGAATTTTCTTTTTATCAGGAATAAATCCCTCGTGGGCCTTGAGCGCAATATCTTTGATCGACTTTACTTTGGAATTAGAAAAACCACAGGCACGCATTTTTTCAACTTTAGTTTTTAGAATTTGTTCTGGTGTCGGAAACTTATTGCCGTAGAGAGCATAAAAACGTCCCAAAATTGTTTCTGCTGCTTTGCCATGCAGTTGCTGATGAGCGATAGCACGCACCAACGACTCATAGGGAGAGCGTTTCATTTGAGGCGTAAAATCTAACTTAAATTTTTTTCCTAAATCCTTGCACAGCTTCTGATGCAGTACTTTCTCACCCTGAATAAATAATTCTTTGCTATATTTCATTGGATTACCATAACACGACCATGAAACATTTGGAATAAAGGAGTCTTTTAGCTAAACTAGCATCATGAAAAATACAATTTTATCTATTCTCTTTTTAGGTCTTGGCTTTGGATTAGGACAGTTTTTTAGTAAAAAAACTACAACCGATAATAATGTCCTGCCTGAAGCTGTTCGTTTTAATTTTGAAAATTTGGCCAATAAAGAATTGAAAAACTATGCTCTCTTACAAGATGCTGAAGCAAAGCTTAAAGCTGCGGACGAACTTTATGCCAAGATGGTGGTGCTTTTTCTTGCTGATTTGAGCTTGAAAGTTGAATTACCCATTCAAGCTTCTCAAACCCTTTGGAAAGATCAACCTAAACCCATGGATCCTACCACCAAAGCAGCTCAAGAAATTTCTCCCCTTGGCTCCTTTAAACAGATGACCTCTGATATGAAAGAAAGCTTAGAAGAGAAGTCCGACTCAGTGGGAGTGGAAGAGGATAAGGCGATAACAAAAGGTCTGGGACAAGCTGTTCGCCATTATAAGTTATCTGATTACGTCACCAAGATGACTCCACAAATAAAAAGAATGATGGGGGTGTTTAAAGGAGTGATTGAAATAGAAGCAGGAAAGGATAAAGGACAAAAGCACCAAATTCGCATGAACTTAGATATGACTCAAAAAGACGATAAGCTCGATGGAATTTCTCATATTGAACTAAGAGACGCGAAAGGCGTCGTCTACTCAGAATCTAATGGAGACGGAGGCAACTCAAGTTTGAAACAATCAGCGGAAAGACCCAAAGTCATCTTCCTTGATGTTTCACCTGATCGCTTTATCAGTCTTGATATCTCCACTTTTCCTAGACTAGAAGGCCATTTCTTTGAAAAAAATGTTTATCGTGGATCGGTAAAACTAAGAAAAGAAAATTAAGAAGCTTGGTTTAATGACCAAGCTTTCTCACGGTGTCTCTTAGTTTTTCAACATTTAAATCACTAGGCTTAATCGTTTCGCCAATAACCACTGAAATGCGTGACCAAAAACGACGGAATGGTTTTTTAAGCGCCTGACCATCTTTACGGGAAAAGAAACTTCCCCACATTCCATTTAGAGACATAGGAATAATATCCACAGGTTTATCTTTAATCACTCGCTCAATTCCTGGCTTAAAGACACCTAGCTCTCCATCATTAGTGATGGCTCCTTCAGGAAAAACACAAACAAGTTCACCTTCATCCAGATAGCGTCTTATTTCTTTAAAGGCATTTTCTAGAATAATCGGATCTTCTTTCATTCCTGCAATAGGAATCACTTTGCCATCTTTAAAAAATCTTCCAGCGAGAGGAATTTTTAAGAAACTGTAATGCATAACAAATTTTATTGGCCGATGAGTTGTACTTGCCAAAATCATCCAGTCGACCCAAGAAACATGGTTACAAACGAGAATCGCTGGTCCAGTTGTCGGAATACCTTCACGATTGATAATTTTTAAGCGGTAAATAATGTTAGTCAAAATCCATAAACAAAAGCGGAACAAAAACTCTGGGATAACAGTATATATATAAATAGCAGTAAGTGCGTTCATTACTGCCAAAATCATAAAGATCTGAGGAATGGTAAAGTTCATGGCATAAAGACCCATCAACATCACTGAAGCCACCACCATAAAAAGTGAGTTGATAATATTATTACCAGCAATCACTTGCGATCTAGTTTCGCGCTCACTACGACTTTGAATAAAAGTATAGAGAGGTACTGTAAAAAATCCGCTAAAAATAGAAAACATTAACATATCAAAAATAATTCTAATTCCTTCGCCTGTCGTGAGAAAAGTGGACGGTGTCGTTGCCGTCAAAGAAAAACCTATGCTCGAAAAATACATATCCGCGAGAAAAATACTCATCCCAATTGAGCCAATAGGAACCAAACCTAATTCTAATTGTCCAAATGAAAGCTTCTCGCAAAGAACTGCCCCTAAACCAACACCAATAGAAAAGATCGCCAAGTACATCGTCACAACATGCTCTGAACCATGTAAAACATTTTTGCAAAATGGTGGAAGTACAGAAAGAAAGATAGCACCTACAAACCAAAACCAAGAGATTCCTAAAATTGAAAGAAATACGCTCTGTGTTTTTCTTGTTAAACGAATAATTGATGCTGTCGGGCCAAAAATATCTTTTTCAATTTTAAGTTGTGGATTAACTGGCGCTAGAGCATTCATCTTTAAACTAGTCCATGTTCCAATAATCGCTGTCAAAATAATTCCGACACCAGTAATGGCAGGACCTGAGCTCATCGTTATAGTCATTCCACCAATTAAAGTTCCCATTAGAATGGCCAAAAATGTTCCCGATTCAATATAAGCATTTCCTGCTACGAGTTCATCTTCTTTTAAAATTTCTGGAAGAGCAGAATATTTCACTGGACCAAAGATAGTCGAATGCAGACCCATTAAAAATAAAGTCACCAAAAGCAGCGGTAAATGCTCTGTCATGAATCCTACCGCAGCAATCAACATAATCACAATTTCAGCGATCTTCACTCCTGATACAATTTTATGTTTAGGATATTTATCCGCTAGTTGTCCAGCTAAGGCAGAAAACAAAAAGAAAGGAAGAATAAAAATTCCCCCACAAAGAGCCACCATTTGCTCAGGCTGAAGGACACCAATGGAATAAGATTTATACGTGATTAAAATAACCAAGGCATTTTTAAAAAAGTTATCATTGAAGGCACCTAAAAATTGAGTCCAGAATAAAGGCCAATAACGACGATCTGCCATGAGACTACTGTGACCAGACATAAGCTTTCCTCTCTAAAATGTTATGTCTTTATTATAGCTTCGGATTCACAAAGTTGAAGTAAGGTTTAGAGTATTAATACTGGAGTAAAGAGGATGTGAAAAGGGGCGACATAATCGCCCCTTTGATTATGATACTTATGAAGCTAAAGTAGCTTCCAAAGCTTTTTTATATCCATCTGCGTGGGTTTTCTCTACTTTCGCCAGCCCTGCAAAAATCTTGGAAATCTTATCTAAACTCTTTTGAAAGAATTCAGCGTGTTCTTTTGACTCATGAATTTGGTCTTTGAATTCCTGAGCAGCATATGCTTGTCCATCCTCTACCGCCTGTTTTTCAAAACCTGGATACATTTCATTGTATTCGTAAGTTTCTCCTTCAATCGCTAAACGTAACAAATCTTCTACGGTCAATTGTTCTTCCGGATAAAGAAAACGTAAATGTCCTTCAGCATGACCGATTTCATGTTTTGCCGTGTCTTCAAAAACTTTAGCAACTACTTCGTTACCTTTTTTACGGGCCAATTTTGCAAAATAAAGATATTTTTGGTAAGCCATCGACTCACCTGCAAAAGCTGCTTCTAAGTTTTTCACTGTTTTGATTTCTGGTTTAGTATTCATCAGTTCCTCCTAAATTAATTTATTAATTGACCTTTTAGCCTCATAACCAGTATCGCCTTAAAACCAATATTTATAAAATTGATTGAAATTATGAGGCGATAGATATAAACTATAATGCATTATCAAGGAGTTACTATGACCATTACTCAACTGGAATACGCTATTGCTGTCTATAAAATGAAGAATTTCGTGGCGGCAGCGAAAGAGTGTAATATCAGTCAACCGACTTTAAGTATGCAATTAAAAAAGTTAGAAGAAGATTTGGGTTATGCACTCTTTGATCGTTCAAAAACGCCGGTTCTTGTGACTGATAAAGGCGAGCTCTTTGTAAAACAAGCACTCGTTGTTATTCATGAATACAAAAAACTCTCTCATTTAGACAATAGCCGCATTCTGGAAGGAGAATTAAAAATTGGTGTTATCCCCACTCTGGCCCCTTATATTATTCCACTTTTCTTGAAAGATTTTTTGAAAACATATCCTAAAGTGCAACTCACTCTCCATGAATTACAAACAGAGCATATCATTGAGAAGCTTTTACGAGATGAATTGGATGGAGCAATCCTTGCCACTCCTTTAAAAGATTCACGTCTGATTGAGCGCGTACTTTTCTATGAACCCTTTTATGCTTATATCTCTAGCAATCATGAATTATTTAAACATAAAAAAATACGTCCAGAAGAAATGCCTGCTAAAGATCTTTGGCTGTTAGATGAAGGGCATTGTTTACGTACACAAATTTTAAGCTTTTGTTCCACCGCCAAGAATAAAAAAAATATTCAGTTTACTGGTGGAAGTCTCGAGACTCTGATTAAGCTGGTGGACGAAGGCTTAGGCATCACCATCCTACCTTATTTAGCGACGGAAAAAGTCAAAAAAGACCGACTAAAAGAATTCACTCCTGAGTTGCCAACACGAGAAATTAGTCTCGTAGCGGCAAGAACATTTTATAAAGAAAAACTGTTGGATGCCTTAGAATCCACGCTTTTAGAGTGTTTGCCAGAGGAATTACCTTCCCCTAAAAAAGGACGCATGAAAATCCTCGCTCCGGTGTAAAATAGGAGAAAGGGGCCAATCGACGGCCCCAGGTGCCCCCATCTTATTTCGAGAGTCAGGTCTCCATCCTGACCCATGTTGGAGGTTCATATGACACAAGCGAAAGTTATTAAGATGTCTGGTTATCTCTACCGTACGAAGGATAAGCATCAACCCTTTAAGCTAGTTTCCGCCACAGAAAATGTGATTGAACTGGTAGTTCAAGATAAAGATGTCTCTGCTTGCCAGGATTTAATTTGGGAAGAAGTTGATGTTGTGGGTGAAAAAACAGAAGGGGTGGTGATTAATTTAATCAGCATCGTTCCCCGTTCTAAGAGTCCACTAGCAGGTTAATGCGATAGTCTTAAAAGTAAGGTGCGAGTTTTGGAATCATCTCGAAATTCGCACAAATAAATTCCTTGCCATTGGCCTAGCACTAACTCCCCTTTCTCTACAAAAATATTTAAACTTGTTTCGAGTAAAAGAGATTTCATGTGTGAAGGTGAATCATCCTCACCTTCATCTTTGTGTTGAATAAAAGAGAGATTTCTAGGGGCCAGTGTTTTTAAAAAATTTTCCATATCAAGCTTAGCTGTAGGAGCATAGGCCTCGCTAATGGTAAGTGCACAACTTGTATGAGTATTAAACAATGTTAACACACCGCTCAAATCTTTCCATTCTTGGCGAACAAAGTCTCTTAATGAGTCTGTGAACTCATAAAAACGTTCTCCTTTCGTTGCGACTTTAATTTGTTTAATTTCACTCATCATAGTTTCCACCTTGAACTTCATTTTTACCCAAAAATCCCTCGGCGACTATTGCTTTTTACGATGACTTTTGGCAGTATCCGCTCATGTCATTTTTGACCCTATTCCCTTTTATTTTCTTGTTTACGATCGACGTTTTGGCAGCAAACCCAAACAAGCTCACGCTCAAGAAAATTGGAGTGAAGAATTTAGTTTCGGTGGAAACTCCGACGCCTGCGAAAGTGGAAGGACTCTACAGCAGGGCGATGAAAAATGATCAAGATACTCAAGAGCCATTAGTGATACGTCCTAATATCGAATATGACGATTATTTAAATATCAAACCAACTGCTCCTAAAATCCTAGGCGTAAATTTCTTAATGAATTACTAAACGCTAAATGCTTCTTTAACGACACGATTAACCTAGATTATCTCAATCCTTGTTTACCCTTCATCAATGGCATGATGTAATTCTTTATCATTTTTATCTAAGAAGGGGTTTTTGTGAAATTTGTCTTAATTCTAGCTCTAAGTTATACAACTTTAACTTGGGGGCAAATCACTACTGAAGATACGATCAATTTTGAAGCTTCAGTCGTTCAATGTAACCAACAGCTCACACAATTCGAAATTCTCAAAGGATGTCCGGGAGTTAATCTTGTCGTAAGTTGTGGGAACCTCATCTGTGAACCACATAAAAATGAATCGACACTCAACTGCCCTGCAGATTGTTTACAAAATGTTACGGTTCGCTCTTATAACAATATTGTCCTATGCCAAGGATATAATGAAGTTCAAATTGCTTACTCAACTCAAGAAGTTGCAGACTTAGTTAAACGTGCAGTCATGGAAAATAAGAATGTAAGGGCCATTGGAGCGAGTCACTCTGCTACTGAAACGATGTGTGCGAAGGGAATGCTGATTCCCATGGATAAATTCAAAACAATCATAGGAATTGAAGAACTCAATGGAAGAAAAGTTGTTCATACTCAAGCTGGTGTAACTATTTTTGAAATTTCTGAATGGTTAGAGGAAAGAGGATATGCTTTAGATGGACTTCCTCATATGGGATTTCGTGATGTCACGATTGGTGGATCAATGGCCACAGGGTCACATGGATCGACAGCAAAACATCACGGAGTAATTTCAAATATTGTAGAAGCAATTCAGGTTGTAGATGGGCAGGGAGAAATTCACAATTATAATAAAGCACAAACGAATTCCACCATCTTTAAAGGTTTAAGTGCGAGTTTAGGGCTATTAGGTATTGTGACTGAAGTGAAACTTCGTATTCAACCCAAATTTAATTTGGGCGTGGCTGTTACCTACCATACACAATCAGAAATTTTGAAAAATGGATTAATTAATTCAATTAAGGATTGTGATTATGGCCATTTCAATTGGTTTCCTGGAATACAAAAAGTCATGAAGACTTGTGGGAAAAAAACAACTGAAGAAGAAACTCCAGGTGCTAATAATGAACTACTATCGCCACAAATTCCAGACTTCGTGGTGAATCCATTTAAAAAAGTTCTACAATATGGTGCCTGCTATAGCGATTTAATGTGTATGCTAGAACAAGTTCGTTGGTTTCAGAATAAATTACAACCTCCTTTGGTTGTCACTGATGAAAATGGGAAAAAGAAATTTAAACATTATCTTGTTGGACCTGCTCATCGTATGGCCAGTTCTCACTTAACAAAAAATCAACAAGGTTTTTTTCAAATGGACTGGGAAATCGCTGTTCCAGCAAGTCGCGCTGAAGAAGCTTTCAAGGCCATCTCTAAACACATTGAAGAAAATGCGACTTGTTTACCTCTCGTAGGAGTTTTTATTCGCTTCGCTCCTTCTGAGGATGAAACCTTAATTGCTCACACAGTATCAACTGGTGGTGATTGGAAAAAAGGTGAAACTGCTGTTTTCTTCGAAATGCCTGTCTATATACCCATTGGCTTTGATCAAGAGACTTTCAAACAATATGAAAAACAGTATGTGGATTTTGCTAGAATGTTGATTTCACAATACTCCGGTCGTCCACACTGGGGTAAAAACCGTCAGTGGACTTTTGATATGATTGTCGATAAAAAGGCGTACGGTAAAAATCTAGATTTATTTCAAGAGGCCATCAATCAACTGGACCCTAAGGGAACTTTCGCCAACGATTTCGGGAAAGGTTTAGGCTTTCAGTGGAAACAAAAATAATCGACGAAGGTGTCATAATGAAAATGTTGCTTCTTCTTTCTCTATTTATCACTACTCAAGTTTATTCAGTGACAATAGAAATTAAAGGACAGAAGCAACAAATTCTGTTCCAAATGCAAACGCACGCCAATCTTCCCAGCAACCTTGGAAAAATCACGGTCGATATTTTTGATCAGCAACAAATTAAATACCAAGGCTCAGTTGGTGGTATTGTGGCCATGTATGAACTAGGTAACGATATTGAAGTGGTTTCTGATACAGAAATGAAAGCTTATGGTTGGTGTTTTTCCATTGATGGTGAAGTTCCAGAAACCATGAGTGATGAAACACCTGTATTGAATCAAGATTCAGCGATTGTTTGGTACTACGCTTACGCTCATTACAAAGATGGAGCTTGGATCAGACAGTGTGCTCCATCCCTATAAATTCTTAGGAATTAAGTAATACAATCTCGCTGGATGTTTCATCGTTCCGGCCAGACTTTTAGCATTGACTTCATCTCCCCAGAATAAATCCACCCTACCACTTCCCTTGATGGCCGAGCCTGTATCTTGGTCTAATACAAAGCGAGAGCTTTCAACGAACTCAATTGAATCGTTACTAAGTATCGGCTTATTAAAATGCAAATAACCAAGCAACCCTTTGGAAAATAATCCACCATCTGTCGCAATTGTTCTTCCCGCATAAGCAATCGTACCTAAGGTCGTAATGGATTTTCTGTCCGAAAATTTAAAGAAGATATAGCTAGTATTTACATTTAACGTTTTGGCTAAAGCTTCGGAACTCAGACTACGAAGATAAACTTCAAGAGACTCAAGTGTCACTTTTTCTTTCTCTAGAATGTTCTTGGCCACTAAATCCTTTCCAATGGAAACGTAAGGTTTCCCATTGCTGCCATCAAACACCAAGTTCACAATTTCACCATTTTCTAATTCCACCATCCCAGAGCCTTGCACATGTAGAAAAAAAGCTTCAATGGGATCCAGATAAAGCAGTTCTAGCTTTTGATCAGCGTAAGGATTTTTCTCCGCGATATCTGCACGAGAAAAGAGTTCGCCTTGTGGTTTCTTTAGAATGGGGAAAGAGTACTTCGACGTTTTCGACAAACTCCCTTTAATCCGTGGGGAATAGTAAGAAGTGAGAAGAATTTCTTTTGTCTCACGATCACTGATCACTTCCACTACATCAAACAGCTGACGAAACATTTTGTTCATCACAATTTTATCGTGATTGGTTTCCAAAAAACGCTGAAGTGTGCGTAAGCGTTCTAGGTAAAGAGACTTCTCAAATTGAATTTTACCTACTCGCAGGACAGTTTCCGGACTTTTCTCCAGAGCGTAGATATGGGGACCTAGTGCTTGAGTTAAACTCATGGAGCCTAAATCATCTTGATAAAAGCTAACTTCAGAGTTCCTCGTGATGGAATGAGAGCAGCCCCATAAAAGGACTCCGACTAAGCTTAAAATACAGTGTAATTTCATAGTAATAGGCTAACGGGTTCGTGCTAGCTTCGCAACCTTAAGGCCTATAAATTCTACAGACCTAAGCATTTTTCATAGAATCCCATCTGGATCTGAGGTAATTTGCCTGCATTATGAAAATGCAAAAGTTTACCATTTTGAACCCTAAGGAAAGCAATGAAGGCAATCAGGAAACTGAGATGCTGATTAATCTGGACCACGTTGTCTCAGTTAAGCCGATTCGTATCATTGGCAGAGACAACATCGTTCAAGGCCACTGGCTACGCCTGACTAATGGTAAAAAATATCGCGCACTTCGTATTCCCAGTGAATTAGAGAATCTTCTCTACGACGGGAATAAACCACAAAATATCAATCTGGCAGATATCGAAGGAAACTTCGACATCGGAAACATGCCTCAATAAGATCTTCTCATGAAGTCCAGCGGGCGTGCTTACATCAGAGATGGGCTTTATTACAATCCACGTTTTATTTCAAAACAAGAACGCGAAGACCTACTTCTATGGCTTAAAACTTTGTATCCTTTATGGGAAGAACGTTTTTCCAAACACAATCCACCACCTGAAGGAGACACTTGGCGCCCACTTTTAAGACCAGTCTATTGGTTAGGCAATTGGCAGTTTGCTTGTCTGGATTATTATCATCCACCTAAAGGGATTTATAATCGTTGTGTGGAAGCCGAAAAATATCCTCCTCTACTAAGATCCTTGGTGGACAAGATCGAAAAAATGGCTCGAAATATTTATAAAGCAGGTGATATGCCCAAGGAATGGGAACTCAACACCTGTCTCATCAATTTTTACGGCAGCAAAATTGAAGACGGAAAAAAGATCGACACTGCTCGTGTGGGCGAACATAAAGATTTTGAACCAGGCCCCGTAGCTTCACTCTCATTGGGAGAGAGGGCCATGTTTCAATTTGTCACGGGCAACAATAAAACGGGCAACAATGTCATTCTCGAGCAGTGGTTGGATGATTCAAGTCTTCAGATTTTTGGGACTGATAAATGGAAAAATAAGGCGTTTCACCGTGTACAAAGGGTGGATCGCAAATTAGGCACTCACTTTGATTTACAGGTAGAAAATTTCGAAACCAGAAGAATTAATTTCACCTTCCGTTATGTTCCTCGCGAACATATTATTCCCTATAAAAAGCTTCCTATCGAACAACAAGAAGACACCAAAATCTATATGGAGAAATTAAGTCTTCATAGTGATTTTTTTAAAAAAGCACTTTCTTAAAAAGCTGGTGGGACGTATTTCCAGATTCTCTTCATCACAAATGAAGGGACGAGAAAAGTGAAAATCTGGCTAAACTTCTTAAGTGCCACAAAAGATTTCATTCCCCAAGGATAGTGGGAAAGAATAATACTGGAATCCAGGACTCGAAAAAAATAATCTAGTACAATGCTTATGATAATTATGTCATCTAGCTGACCAAAAAGTGGAATCCAATCAGGAATAATATCGATGGGTGAAACAATTAAAACGATAAGCGCCATCAGGATATGTTTATCTCTAGAGGGAATGCGCTCATCATTGGCTACATCCTTAAGAAATTGAACTAGCTTGTTAACAAAGCCGATCATGACAGTTTAAGTTCCATTGCAACGCCAGGAATATCAACTCCGTTAATATTAAGTGCTTTATTATGATCTAATACTTCAGCTCCCATTTCTTGATAGAATTTTTTTGAAGTAATCGTCGAAATAAATCTAATCGTTGAAATTTTATTTTCACGGCATTTCTCTTTAATCAGTTCCATCATTTTTTTGCCATGCCCTTTTTTAATATGGTTCGCTGTAATATAGAGCCCATACAAAGTCGCCATATTTTCATTGGGAAATGTTTTTAACTCCGCATACCCTTCAATTCGCCCTTGAGCTTCTAATACCCAAACTTCATTATTCAGAATGCTTGAGTGACGTTGCTCTTGATTGTACTGACGTTGCCCCCAAGCTTGAATTTGCTCTTCTGAATAATCAGGAGCGCACACTTCTTGAATAGAACGCATGTGGGCCTCATGAATGGAATAACTATCCACCAAAGAAGCTTTACGAATCAGTGTATCTTTTCCACCGAGATAAGTTGGGATCACTTGTTTTTCACTGACTCCACTCGCATCTTTAGTTAAACGATAAGCTTTAGCGTCAGGATGAGAAGAAACAATTTTTTCCAAGTGGCCATCCACATAATGTAGTCCTACTCCATCATCAGTCGCAATCCCTGGCAGAATTTTATTATCCATTAAAAGTTTTTGAAATGCAGGTCGGCGTTCAGTTTCACCATTGTAATGAGGACAATTGCTTCCACGGATAAAACCCAAACAATTTAATTTTGAAAGAGTGCCAGGAATTGAATCTGTTACTCCTTGCTCAAACCAGCAAATAGATCCTGCACTAATGCCGGCAAGAACAATTCCTTTCTCATAAGCTTGGCTTAAAATTTTATCCAATCCCCACTCTTTCCATAAAACGAGCATATTGCGAGTATTTCCCCCACCGACATAGATAATATCTTGGGAAAGGAGAAAAGCGGCGAAGTCTTGAGTGTGAGCTTTGAAAAGTGCAAGGTGAGTTGGTTCACAATTATAATTTTTAAAGCTCTCATAAAATTTTTCAATGTAACCTTGAGCATCTCCACTTGCTGTACCTAAGAAACAAATTCTAGGCTTAGGTTTAGAGCTTAGAGACAAAACGTATTTATCTAAAAGTGGATTATTCTTTTCCATGGAAAATCCACCACCGCCCATAGCGAAAATCTGCTTATTCATCTTTTACCCTTTGTTTTTAATGATCGACTAAGTTTAACTGCATTTACATCTACTTAGTTTGGGATCATTATTGTATCGTAATGGCCAAATAAAAGCTGCAAAAAGGATGTATATGAGCGCTGAAATTTTACGTGCCGGAGTTGGTTGTCCATGGCATAACTCCCGACTCAACTATGGAGCGCCGAACCTCAAGTGGTGCGAAGAATCATTATGCCGTTGGATTGAAGAGCCTGCTAACACATGGTCTAATCTCAGTTATATCTTTGCTGGAATCTATATTTTGCTCAAAGGCCGACAAACAAAATCCACTCCCATTATTCTTTTAGGTTGGTCAGCTATTTTGATGGGCGCAGGTTCTTTTGCTTATCATGCGATTAATAACTACCCGTTACAAATTGTCGACTTTGCTGGTATGTATTTTTATACATCGGCGATTATTTTGTTCAACCTTATTCGTTTGGGATGGGTCAGTAAAAATAATTCCACCATCACCTACTTGATCCTTATTGTTATCAACTTTCTCCTCATTCCACTATTTCAATCTGTCCTACACATTCACATTCAGCTCATCATTGCGGTGAATTTGGTGACGATGTTAGTACTTGAATACAAAATGCGCCAAAAAGACTCCACCTACTCCATGAAAGATCTTTATCTTTGTTTAGGACTTTTTGCTATCGCTGAAACGTTCTCTCTCTTGGATGTCAGCCGTATTTGGTGTGATCCCAGCAGACATATTATTCAAGGTCACGCGCTTTGGCATTGGTTAGGAGGTATTGCAGTCTATTATTCTTACCGCCATTACCGACAATTTAAAAATTTATAGTTTCGTTTAGGATAAATATGAAAACCTTTGGTTTTTTACTTCTAATCATAACAATCAATCTTCAAGCTGCTATTTTAGAGGTGAATTCACAACATTCGCGTCTAGGATTCACCGTCGACTATATGGAAGTATCGTCAGTGGAAGGACAGTTTACAGAATATAAAGGGCAAATGGATTTTGAAGCAAAAAATCAGCTCTTGAAAGTAGCCGATTTCAGTATAAAAACAGCGTCAATTTTTACTGCAGATACTAAGCGAGACGCTCATTTAAAAGGCAAAGACTTTTTTGATCACGAACATTACCCTGAAATTTTAATTCACGTCGATCATATTGTATTACCAGCGAAAAAAAGCGTCAGTGTACCTGTCGAAATTACCATCAAAAACAATTCATTAAAAAGAAATTTTCAAATTATCAATAAAGGCGAAGTGAAAGATCCTTGGGGTAAAGTCAGTCAATTTTTCACCGTAGAAGGCATTATTAATCGACAGGATTTTAATTTAAAATGGAACCGCACCATCGATCGAGGTGGGCTTCTTGTAGGTGATGAAGTTAAGATTAAGGCCACACTTGAATGGCAGATCACAGGTAAAAAAACTCCTTTTTCTCGCTTTTATATTCCCGTCAGCCAGTCTCTGGATACCATGGCAAAAATACATCGAGGAGAACTTCCTCCACAAGTGCCGGTACAGATTAAGGTTCCAGAATCAACGCTCTCTGTGCTTCCTACCGCAGCCGCCACATCCATACCAGTAGAATCGAAAAAGAAATTTGATAACAATGCACCACTCGATTGGAAAAATATATGGATTGAACTGATCTTGGGTTTTGTGGGTTTTGTCCTCACGACAGCTCTCTGCATTGGGATCAAAATTCAGTTCGCAAAAAAATTAACGAAAGATGGACGAGAGCTTGGTTTTTGGGGCGAAATTCTAGGTGACTCTTTTGTCATTATGGTAGTGTTTACCTATAGTGTGATTTTTTATCGCTATCTTTATCACTAACTATTGGCACAAGTAGTAGGTGCTTTCTACTTTTGTTTTCTTCATTTCTTTTTTAGAAGATTCGCTGGAGATTTCGCGGTTTTTAACCCAAGAATTTTCCACCTTTGAAATATGAATGTAGTTCGCTCTTTTAGCACAGGTAGATTGAACTAAATCACTAATCACATCTTCAGAAAGTGATTCACCTTCTTCTTTGGCCCAATGCTTTGTAACAACAGTATCAGAACCTAAGTTCTCACATTGGGAAATTGACACAGGAGCTTTATAAGAAACAGTCACTTTGTTTTCAGCCGGTTTAAAATTTTTGGAAGAACAAGCAGTTATAGTGATTGTTAGGGTAAAAAGTAAGATCAATTGGTGAATCATGGGTGGCTCCTCAATTCCCATTCTAGCCTCTCCTGAAGAAATTTAAAGGAGGCAGAAAATAACGCCTGCACAACCATTTTGGTCGGGTATTTTATTTTAAACAAGGCTTGCTTCTTGGGTCTCGTTACTTATAATGATCACATACCAATTCAGGTAATTACTTTTTCTATGGGAGAAAAGAATGAAAAAAATTCTTACTGTTGTTGCTCTTTCAACTCTTTCAGTTTCAGCTTTCGCTGGTTACGGCGCTGCTGGTTGCGGTCTTGGATCTCTAGTATTCCAAGATAAGGGTGCAGTTCAACAAGTTCTAGCTGCTACAACAAACGGAACTTCTGGATCACAAACTTTTGGTATCACAACTGGTACTTCTAACTGTGATTCTCCATCTCCACTTAAATCAACAAACAAAATTGAGTCATTTGTTGAAGCTAACATGGTAGCTGTAAACAACGATATCGCTAAAGGAAACGGAGAAACTATTTCTTCAATCTCTAGCGTTTACGGATGTAAAGATTCTAAGAAAGTTGCTGCTACTCTACAAAAGAACTACAAGTCAATTTTCCCAAGCGCTAGCGCTTCGGCGAAAGACGTGTCAGCTAACCTTGACCACGTTATGAGAGCTGAACTTGCTTCTGCTTGTACAGCTTCTTTAAAGTAATTTTTTAGTTAATTAAAGATACTTTAATCAGGGGAGGATTTAATCCTCCCCTTTTTTTCCCAGGATGGGATTTTCAGTTCAGGACGAACCAACTTTGATTTTTGGAGCCCGTCCTCGTGATCATCATTACATTATTATTTTCATACTTAAGTTGGTCCCAATCATTGACCAATGAGCAAGCTATTCAATTATCCACCTCTAAAGCGTGGTTAAAGTTAGTTCATTACGAAAAGGGACTTTTTGGTGGCCAAAAAAGTAATGCTGATGGAAAAGCTTTCTTTCTTTCAGAGAAAGGTCGCAAAGATCCAAAGCTTGAATTATTGGCAACGGTTGAAGCCTTTCAAAATACGAAAGGCCTAAATAAAGATCATCCCCTTTGTCGTTTCCCTGCTCGCTATCTTTGGCTAAAAAAGCAGATCAATCTTCCTGCTGTAGATTTCAAACTTTGTACTGATTGGGAAGAATTTAGAGAAAAAATTAATCCTGAAAAAGCTTATGTGGTTTTTTCATCATATTTTATTAATACTCCTGCCTCAGCTTTTGGCCATACACTTCTACGTTTTAAAAGAAAACCTGTCGCAGGAACTCAGCATTCAGAGCTACTAGATTACGGTGTTAACTACGCTGCAGTGGTGACCACCGAAAATGCCCTTATTTATGCGATTATGGGTTTATCTGGTGGATTCAAAGGTGTTTTCACCGCTATTCCTTATTATTATAAAATTCGTGAATATAACGATTACGAGTCTCGTGATCTTTTTAGTTATGAACTGAATCTAAACGAAGAAGAATTAAATTTTATGCTCGCCCATATGTGGGAATTAGGGCAAACCTATTTTGATTATTATTACTTAACTCAAAATTGCTCTTACCATATTTTAAATTTAATTGAAGTTGCTCGTCCTGAGTTAGATTTAATTAATAAAATTCCATTTTACGTTATTCCGGTGGATACCGTGAAAGCTCTTTACCACTATCCGGATTTAGTAACCAAAGCGGACTACCGTCCTTCTCTTCGCAGTAAACTTTATAATGCCAGTAAAGATTTTGATAAGGACCACATCGAGAATATTAAAAACTTAGCAGAAAAAAATAAAACTGATTATCTAGTTGGAAAATCAAATGTGGATAAGGCCAAGGAATACGACTTGGCGATTGATTATTATGACTATAAACATTCAGGCGAAGTTCTTTTTAAGGCAACTCTCCCTGAACAAAAAAGAAATCTTCTCTTAAGCCGAAGTGAGCTGGATGTGCAGGGTGATCAAACGGATTTAAAATTCCCGACTCATCAATTCCCTCATTTAAGCCATCCATCACAGAGAATGAATTACAGCTTTGGTACGATGGAGAAATCGACCTATTCTAGCTATGAAATGCGTTTTGCGCTCCATGATCTACTAGATCAAACAGTCGGTGAACCGCCAAATCTTCTGATTGAATTCGCAAAACTTCGTTTTAATTATTTTCATCAAACCCATCGCTTTAAGTTAGATAACTTAACCCTTTTTCAGGTTTTCAATCTTTCACCAATAACAAAATTTGATACTCCCTTTTCATGGAGAGCAAATTTTGGTGGAAAAACAATTTATGATCAGTCTTGCGCCGATCCACAATGTTTTGCCTTTAATACCGAATTAGCAGGCGGGATGGCCTTCAATCTAGATAAGCGCGAAAAGTTTCGCCTCTTCACTCTTATCGATGGAGAAATCAATGTTGGGCAATTCCAAAAAAATCATTATCGTTTAGGTGTTGGCCCACTAGCAGGTCTTTATTCAGAATTAACCCCACGTCTACTTCTCTTAAACCAAGTTGGTTACAAGTATTATTTTTTCATCCCAGAATTAGATAATGTTTATTATCAAAATGAAATTCGCTTTACTCTTTCGGACCGTTTTGCCATTGGTGCACAGAGTTTGAATCAAACTTCTTATGACCAGTATTCAGGAAATCTTTACTGGTATTACTAATGGAACAGGAACTAAAAGCTAAAATTCGCAATATTGTCATCTTAACAGGTGCAGGCATTTCAGCGGAATCAGGAATCAAAACCTTCCGTGAAGGTGATGGGCTTTGGGAAAACCATGCTATTGAAGATGTGGCCACCCCTGAAGCCTTTAGAAGAAATCCGAAACTCGTCTACGATTTCTATAATCAACGCCGTCGAGGGCTGTTAAAACCAGAAATTAAACCCAATCCTGCCCATGAGGCATTGGCTAAACTAGAGAAGGAATTTACTGGTACAGTAACCATCATCACGCAAAATGTAGATAATCTTCATGAAAGAGCAGGATCAAAAAATGTGATTCATATGCATGGAGAACTATTAAAAATCCGTTGTGTGAAATCAGGAAAAATTTTTGAGCATCAAGCTGATCTGACTGCTGAAAATATTTGTGATTGTTGCCAACAAAATAAAAATCTGCGCCCTCATATCGTTTGGTTTCATGAGATGCCCCTCTTTATGGAGAAAATTGGTTTAGAGCTTTCTCATTGTGATTTATTTATATGTATTGGCACTTCAGGAAATGTTTATCCTGCGGCTCAATTTGTCCAATCAGCAAAGATTGAGGGCAGGGCCTATACGATTGAAATCAATCCTAATACAACCATGATTCAAAGGCAGTTCGACGAATTAATTCGCCAAAATGCAAGCCTAGCAGTTCCTCAACTAGTTAATTTTCTACTTGCCCCATAAAATAATGATCACTTGATTCAATTCAAGTTAGAATATATCTATTATGAGTATGCTTAAACCGACGCAAGAAAAAAGAGTTCTCTTAGTCGACGATGAATTGGAAATTCTTGATCTACTCTGCGATGAAATCAAAGAAATGGGTTACGAAGCCCATACTGCCGATAACGCTCAAATAGCTCTCACTAAAGTACAAAATAACTCCTACGATCTCTTGATAACTGACTTTAGTATGCCGGGAGTTTCTGGGATTGAACTTATTCGAGAGATGAGAAAGCTAGGATTTAATTTTCCAGTGATACTCATGTTAACTGCTACCAAACTTAATCCCCAATTACTCAAAGATCTCAATGTTAGTTGCACTTTAAGTAAACCTTTTGATTACAATACACTTCAGGAAAAAGTTAAGGAGCTTTTGGTAAAGAAGTGACATCATTCTCGCTAGGCGGATTAATCGTCGCTTCTTCTGGCATAGGTGTTTCTTCTATCGGTGCTAGATTCTTTTTCATCGTAAACTTCACTAATTCCAATTGAAGTATCTTCTCACATTCAATCGCCAGAAGTCTAAGATGAGCTGGTGCTGCATCATTATTCGCATACTCTAATAAAGAGTCTCTTCTCATTTTAAAAATTCCAAACTTTTGTTCTGGTTCTAAATTTTTTGTCACGATATTAGCAAAAGAGCAGGCATTTTCTTTTTTATTTTTATAATAGAGTTCTAAAGTTTTAGGCAGCATATAATCTAATCCCAGCGCTAAAACTAATCCAGCAGCTTCTTTATTGGCTCCATCTAAATGTCCATAAGCGATGGTCGAAATTTCTATTACATCTTGATTTTGATCCTGTACCATCCCGGTGAAACGATTAAAAAATGAAATTAATTCACTATCATCCACGCGAAAAATTGTCTCTGCCTTAGATAATTCAGTAATCAGCATATTCTTTAAGGCGACTTCAGGATTGGTCAAATAGCCGTTAAAAAGATTGTAAACTTTTTTTTGCGGAGTGATCTGTACAATTGCTGCTGCTTCCTTACTATAATCTTTAATTTCTGGCTCAGGTGTGACTTCAACTGGAACTTCGAGTGGAGTTCCTAGGATATAGTGGCGAGTATACATTTTTGCTTTGTGAATGGGCTCACAAGCAACTAAAAAAAATAATACGAAGATGTATTTCACCATTCATCTATTATAGTTTATAATTTTTCCCAAGCAAGAACGCTTTTAAATCTGGGGAGCCATATGGCTGAGAGGTAGTCTAAGACTACGACCCACAAACTTGATCCAGTTAATACTGGCGTAAGGAGATTCCTATGGCGATTGGTCCGACACTCAAAACTAGCATCGATTATAGTGAGCTTCTAACACCACTTGATTGGGCAGTATTTACCTTAGTTCTTCTCTCCACTTATCTCTTTGTCTACATTGGTCACCGTTTGAAAAAGAAAACTGACACCAAAGAAAAAGGTGAAAGTGTGGTGGAAATTCTTCTTATGGGTCGCCAACTAACACTTCCTTTTTTCATCGCGACTTTGGTTGCGACTTGGTATGGAGGTATTTTCGGCGTGACCCAAATCAGCTTTGAGAAAGGTGTTTTCAACTTCGTTACTCAAGGGGCATTCTGGTATTTAACTTATATTATTTTTGCTTTGTTCTTAGTCAAAAAAATTAACAGCTACCACGCAATTACTCTTCCCGAATTAGTGGGAAAAATGTTTGGGCCCAAATCGCAAAAACTTTCCAGTTGGTTCAATCTCCTGAATGTTCTCCCCATTGCCTATGTGATTAGTGTGGGCTTATTTCTACAAACACTCTTTGGGGGAGATCTGATGGTCATGAGTACCTTGGGAGTTATTTTTGTCATGACATATTCCATTGGCGGTGGATTTCGTGCCATTGTTTTCTCTGACTTTTTTCAATTTTTCATCATGTGTTCTTCCGTTGCCTTAGTCGTTTTATACTCAGCTTTTCACTTCGGAACGATTGATTATTTAACCGCGAAACTCCCCTCTACTCATTTCGATCCGATGGGCGGAGAAAGTTTACTGACCACTTTAGTTTGGGGCTTTATCGCCATGGCAACACTGGTGGATCCCAATTTTTATCATCGTTGTTTCGCTGCTAAATCCAGCGATGTCGCTAAAAAAGGAATTCTTCTTTCCACTGTTGTTTGGTTTTTATTTGATATTTGTACCACTGCAGGAGGAATGTATGCGCGTGCAGCTCTTCCTGATGCTCCTTCTAATAAGGCCTACCTGATTTACGCTCTTCAAATTCTACCTGAGGGCCTGCGTGGATTCATGATGGCAGGAATTCTTACCACCGTTATTTCCACCATCGATTCTTTTCTTTTCATCGCAGGAACAACCGTTTCTTACGACATGCTTCCGCAAAAATGGAAAAATAAACCAATCGTACACCACCTAGGAGTGTTGATCGTTGGCCTCATTTCTCTGCTGGTTTCTTTTATTTTCCAAGGCAGCATTAAAGATGCTTGGAAAACACTAGGTTCCTTTGCGGCAGCTTGCCTTTTAATACCTATGACTCTAGGCCACATTTTTCCTAAACGAATTTCAGATAATGACTTTGTGCTCTCCTCCATTCTTGCCACAATTACTATGACATATTGGCGACACACAGAGCATACTGGGATTTGGATAGAAGTGGATGCACTCTATATTGGTCTTTTAACCAGTCTCTCTACCATTCTATTGCTGCAGGCCAAAAAACGTCTATTAAATTAAGCCTATTTCCTTCATTTTCAGAGTGAAAATGGTTAGACTAATAGTCTAATAATTTCACTCTGAAGGAAGGTAAATTTGTGAAAACAAACAACCAAGAAGAACGTAATAAATTGGCCCTTGAATATCATGCGATGGGGCGCCCGGGAAAAATTGAAGTCGTTCCCACAAAACCATGTACGACTGCTTGGGATTTATCTCTCGCTTACTCACCAGGAGTTGCTCAACCTTGTTTAGAAATCGCAAAAGATCCTGAACTTGCTTACAAATATACAACTAAGGGTAACTTAGTTGCTGTCATTTCAAATGGTACAGCAGTTTTAGGACTTGGTGATATTGGCGCACAAGCTGGGAAGCCAGTGATGGAAGGAAAAGGCGTTCTTTTTAAACGTTTTGCCGATATCGATGTTTTTGATATTGAAGTGGATGAAACTGACGTCGATAAATTTTGTCAAATTGTGAAGGCCCTTGAACCAACTTTTGGGGGAGTAAATCTAGAAGATATTAAAGCTCCTGAATGTTTTGAAATTGAAACTCGTTTAAAAGAAGAAATGTCCATTCCAGTTTTCCATGATGATCAACACGGAACTGCGATCATTGCTACTGCTGCTTTTATTAACGCTTTAGAAATTACGAAAAGAGATATTAAGACAGTGAAAGTCGTTTTCTCTGGAGCAGGAGCTGCAGCCATTGCTTGCGCTAACATGTTTATCAAACTTGGTGTAAAAAAGGAAAACCTAACTCTTTGTGATTCCAAAGGTGCCGTCTTTAAAGGCCGAAAAGATGGTATGAATAAATATAAGGAAGCGTTTGCTATTGATACGAAAGCTCGTACTTTAGCAGATGCAATGATTGATGCTGATGCCTTTGTAGGTTGTTCAGCCAAAGGTGTTGTATCGAAAGACATGGTTAAGTCCATGGCAAAAAATCCCATCATTTTTGCAATGGCCAACCCTGATCCTGAAATTACTCCTGAAGAAGTTAAAGCAGTACGTGATGATGCCATCATGGCAACAGGACGTTCTGACTACGCTAACCAAGTAAACAACGTTTTAGGTTTTCCATTTTTATTCCGTGGAGCTTTAGATGTTCGCGCGACTAAGATTAACGAAGAAATGAAATTAGCCGCTGCTTACGCACTTTCTAACCTGGCAAAGGAAGATGTTCCAGAGTCGGTGAAAGAAGCTTATGGAAATACCAATTTCACTTTTGGCCGTGAATATTTAATTCCAAAACCATTTGATAAACGAGTCTTAACCCGTGTTTCACCTGCAGTGGCAAAAGCAGCGATGGATTCTGGTGTCGCCAAAGTTCAAATCGATGATTTAGAAAAATATGCACAGTCATTAGAAGCGAGATTAGGACCTGCTGCTAGCTTTATGCGCTCAATTCGTGATCGTATTAGTAATAAAACCAAACCAAAAATTGTCTTCGTTGAAGGTCTTCATGCTCGCGTTCTAAAAGCAGTCGCAATTCTGCAAGATGAAGGCAAAGTGGAACCAATCATTCTGGGAAATCCCAAAGAGATCCAAGAAAAAATGGAAGAACTCCACTTATCCAATGTGCTAAAAGACGTCGAGATTATTACTCCGACAGACCATCCTCAATTCAAAAATTTCGTGGAAGAATACTATACAGATCGCCAACGCAAAGGTGTTTCGCATCAATATGCTCGTGACATTATGGCGAGAGAAAATTATTTTGGTTCCATGATGGTGAAGAAAGGTTATGCAGACGGTATGATTACTGGTGCTGCTCACACTTATCCAGAATGTATTAAACCAGTAATGAGAGTGGCTGGAACTGCTAATCATGCGAAAGCAGCTGGTGTAATTATTCTCATCTTTAAAAATCGTGTTCTTTTCCTGGCTGACTGTACTGTGCAAATTGAACCTTCAGCAGAAGATATTTCTGATATTGCTTTATCTACAGCTAATCTTTACCGCCAATTAATGAATAAGGAGCCAAAGGTAGCTTTCCTTTCTTATTCAAACTTTGGTTCTAACGATGCAATGTCAGCAAACAAAGTAAGAAAAGCCGTTCAAATCACGAGAAAGACTGATCCAAAACTTAATTGTGATGGAGAAATGCAAGCTGACGTAGCTGTCAATGATGATCTTTTGAAAAAATGGTTTGGCTTCTCAAGCCTTGATGGTGCTGCTGACATTCTGGTTTTCCCAGGACTAAATTCAGCCAATATTTCATATAAACTTTTAACTCAGCTTTCAGGAGCAACTGCAGTTGGTCCAATCCTAGTTCCAATGGAGCATTCAATTAACATTGCTCAAAGAACTTCAAATGTGGAAGAGTTAGTGAATATGGCCTACGTAACAGCTCTTCAGGCCCAGTTCCAAAATCAATTAAAAAATGCTGGAACAAAAGGAAAAAAATAATGAG
>JBEIOQ010000040.1:0-17961 GCA_040377495.1 Halobacteriovoraceae bacterium | reverse complement strand
CTCAGCCACATCTAAATTTTTAATACGCTCTTCTACATGAGCTTCGATTTTATTTTTTAATTCGTTGGAAAGTGCTCCCACCGTTTTTCTTTCTTCAGGAGTTGCATCCTTCAAAGATTTTAAAGCGTCAGAAATTACCCCAGTCTTACCTAAGTAATTGGCCTTAAGATTAAGGACGTCATTTTTGGTTTGGGTTTTTTCCAAATCTTTTTGAAAGGTCTCAAAAGCAGCATTCAATTTGTTGATCATGAAGTATTTTTCCCGTTAAGCGTTAACGGGGGAAATTCTAGAAGAATTAGAATGGAAAGTCTCTTAGAAACGAGAAAGCCACGCAAACAGGGCGTGGCATTAATAGAGAAAGAAAATTTTAAAATAATCAAAAATACTTGTCCGATTCTCCTGCAGGAACAGCCAAATCATCTAAGGCCAGTGACTCCGTTAAAAGGAAGAATCAGAGAGTCGATAAATTTAAACTATAGCCGTCATGGGCCCATAGTCCTCCTTTGAAGAGTGAACACAAACCATCACTAAGCGCTCGCCACGCCTAGTGACCCGCTGATCGATAAAGTCATCTACACGATGTAAACAACTATCGAGGCTCGTCACTCTTGACCTCGGGCAATCTCCAGCTCATGCGACTTCCATCGTTTAGAGCGAAAACTTTGCTCCCCTGCGCTTTAGCCTCAGGGTCACCTTTTTCCGCGGTTGATACGCCAGTTTAATCCAATCATTCCTTAACTAAACAGTCGTACTCACAGGACCAATATTACGCTTCGCGACAATTTTAATCAAGTAAATTTTACAGGGTATTTATAAATTTGGAATGGTTTGGCCTAGTTAGATTGGCTCGCCAACTCTAAAAAGCCCTGTAATAACCGGCGGTTCCAATTAAATATATTTAAAATTTCAGGATGAGCGTAGTCTGGATATGTCCAAGGTAGCGTAACGTATGTCTCATGTTGATACATGAGAGTGAGATCAGAGTAAATGTTCTCTCTTAAATAAACACGATGACTATACTGTTTTCCAGTGGCCAGTTGAACATTTTCTAAGCTTAGCGTTCCCACATCAAAATTTACAAATCTATTTTTTCCCTCGGTACACTGAGTTTCCTGCTCTATCGCCCAAAGTTTTGCAGGGACAAGAATTTCTCTTTGGTGCAATTGGTGAGAGAAGAAAAAAACACGTTTGAGCTTTTCGACCTCGCCCATTTCTTTACTGTAATAATTTTTCATGGGACAAAATGGATGAAAGGCTGAGTGACCCTTTCCAAATTTTTGTTCAAAATTTGAGCACAATTTTTCTTCGGTAATTTTGTACTTTTGAAAAAGCACACTGGCAAACAACATAACTGGCGTTGGTTTGGACAGTGTGCTCATGAATTATTTCAATTTATTTTTGAGATTTTGATAAAACAACTTAAGTTCTTCTTGATTAACTAGTGCAGTTCCTTTTTTTCCGACAACTACCCCTGAAGCACAGTTACCAATCCAAGCTGCTTCTTCTAAAGTTGCACCAGCAACTAGAGATGCCGTAATTGCACTAATCGCTGTATCACCTGCACCAGAAACGTCGAAGACTTCATTAGCAACTGTGGGAATGATGTGTATTTTGCCATCTAACTCAGTATCTAAAAGGGCCATCCCTTCACTGGAAAGAGTAATGATGACTTTCTTGAGTTGCAATTTATCTACAAGAATGGAAGCAATTTTCGAAATTTCTGTTTCTTTGTGATATCCCAACAGCTCTGCCATCAAAACAGCTTCACTACGGTTTGGTTTTAATAATGTCGCCCCTCTATACCATTGAGGAGGTGTCGTACGGCTGGGGTCGACACAAACAATTTTTCCCATTTCTTTATATGCATGAATCAGCTTCTGAGCGATATCTTCCGAAATCACTCCTTTCGCATAGTCTTCAATAATCAAAGCAGAATGGTTGTGGTTTAAATCTTTAATTCGGCTTAATAATTTATTTTTTACTTCTTCATCGATCAAATCTTTAGACTCATAATCAATACGACAAATTTGTTGGGTGTTTGTCGTGACTCTTTCTTTTAAGATTGTATTGCGTTTCTCTGCTCTAACTAAGCCCCATGTTTTAAGACGATTTTCTTCCAACAGATCTTCAAAGGTATTTCCCATATTATCGTTGCCAATAACACCGCAAAGAGTTGACGTAACACCTAGGCTTTGTAAGTTATCTGAGACGTTGGCTGCTAATCCCAGTTTATGCCATTCTTTGGTAACTTCCAATACTGGCACCGGCGCTTCAGGAGAAATTCTTTTGACTTCACCGTATGTATACTTGTCCACTCCCACATCTCCTACCACCATAATGGGCAAGAGCTGAGAGTAATAAGAGAGAATTTCATGAAAACGTTTTTCACTAATCATTGATTTTCCTTAAAGCTGAATACGATTTTTTTCAGCTTGGTGACGAGCGATGAGAACAATCTCATTCACTACATCATCGACTGTTTTAGTTGATGAATCGACCACAATAGCATCGTCAGCCTGTTTCAGAGGAGCGATGTCGCGATTACGATCTCTCTCATCACGATCTTTAATATCTTTTAAAATTTCATCATAGTTTAAGTTCATTTGACCTTTATCTTTCAATTCCTGCATACGCCTACGCGCACGCACTTCAAAGGAAGCTGACAAAAAGATCTTACAGAATGATTGAGGAAAAACCACTGTTCCAATGTCACGACCTTCCATCACCGCCACTTGATCATGAACAAGTTCACGCTGGAACTCTAGTAAAAAAAGACGAATACTAGGAATGGAAGAAATACGAGAAGCTAATTCTGAAACATAGTGCTCACGAATTTTCTCTGTCAGGTTCTCCCCATTAACGATAATCAATTTACTTACATCAGCCGAATATTCCATCTTTAAGCTAGCAAGAAATTGGGACATTTCAGTGCCCTCTTGGAATTGTAATCCTTTCTGATGGGCCACATAGGCCAACGCACGAAACATCGCACCTGTGTCGATATAAAGTAAGTTTAATTTTTTTGCGACGAGTTTGGTCACTGATGATTTCCCTGAACCTGCAGGACCATCAATCGCAATCACTTTAGAAGGTATATTATGTTTCGACATAAGTTTCTCAGAATAAGTATTTATATACTAATTTTTGTATCATGTTTTATGCGTCATGTTTATACTTATTTGAACAATTTTATCTCTTAGGAGACCTATTATGAACCGTTTAGGAACTGAAAAATCTCTCTATTTAAAACAACATGCACAAAATCCTATCCATTGGTGGCCATATACTGCTGAAGCGATCAAAGTTGCCAAGGATCAAGGGAAACTTATTTTTCTTTCCATCGGTTATTCTTCCTGTCACTGGTGCCATGTTATGGCCCACGAATCTTTCGAAGATCAAAAAACGGCAGAGCACTTAAATCAAAACTTTATTTGTATTAAGGTTGATCGTGAAGAAATGCCAGATGTCGACCAATACTATCAAAAAGCGTGTCAGTTTTTTGGTCGTAATGGTGGTTGGCCTCTCAGCGTTTTTCTCACTCCTGAAGCGAAACCTTTTTTCGTTGGAACATATTTTCCTAAAGTTCCCAAGGACGGAGTTCCATCCTTCATGGAAGTAGCAACACAAGTGAATCAAGCTTACAAAGATAACTCACTTGAACTGATTAAAAACGGAATGCAGGTAAAAGAATTAGTTGAAGCGAAACCTCAATTAGAAGGGAAAGTGGAATTCCAAGGACATTTCCCTCATCCACAAGGAATCATGCAGGCCTTACAACAATTTCAAGATAACCAAAATGGTGGTTATGGAGTGGCTCCTAAATTTCCACATTTTGCTTTCTATGAGTGGGCCTTAGAACAAATGCTGGAAGGACATATTTCTCAAGAGCAAGGCAACTTTGTGATGGATTCTCTGGAAAAGATGCTGATGGGAGGGGTTTATGATCATCTCCGTGGTGGTCTACATCGTTATTCCACCGATGAAAAATGGCTCGTACCTCATTTTGAAAAAATGCTTTATGATCAAGCCGGGCTTTTAAAGATTTTAACTAAAGCTTCTATCATGTACCCAACACCTCTTTTCTTTGATTCACTTATTCAAACCTTAGACTATTTAGAAAATGAAATGCTCCATGAAAATGGCTATTTCATGAGTGCGCAAGATGCAGACTCTGAAGGCCAAGAAGGAATTTACTTCACTTTTAGTAAAGAGGAAATTCTAGAAGTGCTGGAACAGTCTGAAGACAAAGAACTGATCGATAACAAAGAAAAAATACTTGAATGGTTTAATATAACGGATACTCCAAATTTCGAGCATGGTCTCAATGTTATTTCCCTCAATCATGCAAAACGCGAAGAATTCTATGCACGTGATGGATGGGAATTAGTTCGCAAAACAAAACATATCCTAATGGAAAATCGTAAATTACGCATTCCTCCTGCTACTGATACAAAGGGGATAGCAAGCTGGAACTTTATGTTGGTTACTAGCCTATTGGACGTTATCCAATACTGTCGTATTGATGTCGTTCGTAATCAAGCCACCCATCTACTCAATTCTTGTCTTGATAATATTCATAAAAACTTCCTGGTAGAAAGAGGTGATTCGACGGTCATGAGACATACCACCACTAAAGAGAATACCCTCTCCTATTTTGAAGACTACGCATTTTTTACTGAAATGCAGTACCGTCTCTATGAGTTAACAGGAGATAGTGTTTTTAAACAAAATGCAGATGACTCTGTTCAATTTATCATGAAAGAATTTTATAAAGATGGGGTTTTCTATACGCGAGCTCTGTCTTCAAATGAGTCAGAGGCTTATGGAAATATTCCGGTCCCTGAATTCGATGGATCATTTAAATCACCTATCGCAACTTTCCTTCACATAATTAGACGTTTTGAGCTCTTAGGAACAAATAATATTTCTGATTCACTTAGTGAAATGAAAGAGTTTCTTACTCACCGTTCACTTCAACATCCATTGGCTGCGGGAGAATCGCTAAGAGCTCTCACTTTTCCAACAGAAGCTTATCGGAAAATGGAAATCCCACAAGAATGGGCAAAAGAAGCTGAGTTTAAAGCAATGATTGCTAATTTCTCCAGTCGTTTTACCTTGAGTTACCACTCGCGTGGAGATCATTTCTGGCAAATTTGTCATGCCAGTGCCTGTGAAGTGCAAGGAAAAACATTCGAAGACTTTAAAAAACTTTTTGCTAATCAGGAACATGCTCCCAATGAATAAGTTGCTTAATGGATACACCATCTTAGATTTCTCTCATCGTCTTCCTGGCCCATTGGCTGGTTTATCTCTCGTAAAAATGGGAGCAAAAGTAATCAAAGTTGAAGATCAAGAATTTGGAGACCCATTTTTAACTGGGGCGTTCAATGCTTTTGATGATAGTTTCGCCTACTGGTATCAAGATTTAAATCAAGGCAAAGAAATTTTGAAATTAAACTTTAATGATGAAAATATTAAGCTCAAAGTAAAAGAGCTGCTTAAAAATGCAGACGCTGCTATTGTGGCCTTACCACCAAAAGTAAAAGCAAAGCTCGGGCTAGACCAAACCTCTTTGAATGAATTAGGACATCCCATTGCCGTTGTCGAATTAGGCTCAAGTTCTCATTATAAAAAATCCATGCATGACTTGAATGCGCTGGCTTTATCTGGAATGCTAGATCTTCATGTGCACAATAGAAATGAGGACACCATTGACCCACCTTTTCTTCCAGTCACTGGTATTGCCTTCGGACAAAATGTGGGAACTCAAGTGCTGGCCGGAATTCTTGAAACCCATAAAACGAAAAGGCCAAGTATCAGCGAATGCTTTCTTCTCGATACTACAGAGAATTTATTAACTCCGTTCTGGCCAAAAGCTGTACGTAAGTTAGGGCGTAAAAAGTTTCTTCACAACGGACTTTTCCCTTGCTACTCCATCTACAGAACGAAAGATAATAAGCATATTGCACTCGCTGCCGTAGAAGAAAAATTTTGGGAAGGATTACTTCAAATATTTCCTATCAAAATTCTAGGCAACCAACGTTATAATGGAACCAAAGAAAATTTTCAGCACATGGCCGATATATTTAAGCAATATTCTGCTCATGAAGTTGAGGAAATGACCAAAAATCTTGATTTATGTTTAACTGTAATTAATTAGGTGTAATCAAACCATTTTCTTCTTTCAAAAGAAGAAAGGGATCGTTCTTTAGTAGTAAGAAGCCATCGAGATCAAGAAAATCACCTAAACTTGCTAACTCATAAGCTGAATTAATTCCAAGTGATGTCTCTACCATACAACCAATCATTGTTTTCATCTTGTGGCGTTTTGCTTCTTTAAGCAGATTGATGCCAGTCAGGTATGATCCGGTCTTCATCAATTTCATATTGATTCCATGGAACATTGACGTCAGTTCTGCGAAGTCGGCCACGTCCTCTACTGATTCATCTGCAATCAAAATATGGTTAGTCCGCTTAAATAATTCTCTATAATCATCTTTTTTGGACGCTGGCATAGGCTGCTCTAAAAACTCTACAGGATTCGATGGTAGCGTTTCTAAAAACTTCATTAAATCATCTACATTATCCCAAGCTTCATTGCCATCAATGCGTAAACGTTGCTGTGAATGTTTGGCGATCTCTCTCAACATATCTGTACCAGTTTCTTTGTTCACCTTGATTTTAAGAACTTCATAATTGGCGATAGGTTTTAAGAAACTTTCAATTTCTCCAATCTCCATAATGGGAACGGAGAATGAGGTTTGGATATTCTGTGGTTTATCTAAGTTAAAGAACTCGTGAATGCTTTTATTCTGCATTTTACAAAGAAAGTGAGTAAAAGCAGATTCAATACCAAATTTAAGTGAATGTGCAATAGGAAGTGTTTTTAAGAAATTATGAACTTGAATAAGTGTACCAAGCTCCCACTTACGAACTTCTGACAAAAAAAGCATAAAATCGTCTTCGATTTTATCCGGTGTTTCACCGTAACGGATATTGGGAGCAACTTCCCCCATACCTTCGATCCCACGAAAATTAAAACGGACAAAAAAATTCTCTTTAAACGTAGAGCTATTACGAGAAATTTTCCAAGTGAATTTTAAAGGTAGATGGCGTTTTTCAATCGTCCACAAGGTTTGAGTTGTCATTACCTTAGTGTAAATCGGCCCTCAAGAAAAATAAAGGGATGGTTACACTAAATGGTCTATCTTCATGATCAATCATATCGAAGCGACCACGCATAGAACCAGAAGTTGTTTTTAAGGGGCAGAAACTAGTGTATTCATAGAAATCATTAGGAAGAATAACGGGTTGAACACCAACCACTCCTTCACCAAAGACTGTCTCTTCATGTTTGTTGGCATCGCGAATGATCCAAAAACGTTTTAAGAGTTTAACTGGTCCAGCTCCTAGATTATGTATCCTAATAGTATAAGCAAAAAAATAGACTGATAAATCAGGACGAGACTTTTCCGGAATATAGTGAGGAAAAACTTCGACTAAGACATTGTTCGTCATTTCGTTATATGTAAATTCCTGTACCATACATTATCCCCAGATTGAATCTGGATTAAAGCTGAAAATATAGGATAATTCAAGGGAAAAGCATGGAGTTTAGACCGCTCAACATTAATGATGACAATGAGATACAACTCATTGCCGAGATTGATGCTTACCTCCCCTTTGAATATGATCCTGATTATAAGCTTGATACAGATTCCGTCTATGATTGCTATCTTCGTCTCAAAAAATACTTTCAAGACTACCCAACCTATATTTTCATACTAGGATGGGATCAAAATCAAATTGTTGCAGCTCATTTTGTGATTATGAAAGAGCAAAAAAAGAAAAAAATTGCGTCTGTTCTCATAACTTGGGTGCATAAGGATTACCGAGGAAAAGGACTCGCCAAAAAAATGAAAATAGATGGAGAGGCATGGGCAAAAAAACATGGTGCAGAGGAAATGTCCACCCATGTTCATCAGAATAATCAAAAAATGTATGAAATAAATCTCAAAGCTGGCTATAAGCCTTTATTTATCAATCTGACCAAAAAGATTTAAACTGGAAACGTTTTACGAAAGCCTTCAAGGACAGACTTAAAACTTCCCTGATTGTAATCTTGCTCAAATCTCTTCATTACTTTTACCAATTTTGAAGTGGTAAAACCCTCTTCATAAAGTTCATGCACCAAATCTTCGGTCATAATGAAAAGCGCTGACAATGCAGTAATGTTGGCTGAAGTCAGTCCACGGGGAAATCCACTACCATCAGGACGTTCATGATGCTGTAAAATAATAGTATCTAAATCAGGATAGTTAAATTTCATCTGTTCTAAATACAGAGACGTTTTTATGGGATGATTTTTGACTTCTTTTATTTCTTTACGACTAAGCATGGATCCCTCTAGGTTCCTTACCTTTGCCAGCTTCACGTCGAGAAAAAGACTATCGTGAAGAATCGCGGCCATGGTCAACTTCTCGTTGGTCCCCGAAACTGCCCAGCCTAGTTTCTCTACAATCGTCGTCGAGATTGCAGCAATCATTAGGCTGTGCTCTGCTAGATAGTTTTTTTGTTTGAGGAGTCCCTCTATAAAACCAAAAATACTCTTATTATTTTTTAATAAGCTTAATGTCGATTTCATAACTTGATCAGCGACTTGAATTGTGTGGTCGTTAAAACCAATCCCTTTAAGTTCATTACTGACATTACTAATCGCCATCATTTGTAAGTCTGAACCACTTTCATTTGAGGTAGCATTTTGAATTTGATGTAAAATATTTTGATGGAAATATTTCGCAAATAATTCAAAGTCGCTAGACTTTAAATGCAAATATTCAACACCTTTTTGACTATATTTCTCAATAAACTCATCCAGTAACATATCGTCTTTCTTGGCAATCTTAATAAAGTTAGTTGCACTCAATTTTAAATAAACATCAAATTGCAAAGGTTGAACGAAATTAAAGTGAGTTAATTTGACTTTTTTATAATCAAAATTATCTGTTTCAATAATGCCAAGATCTTGGCTCAGTTCTTTTTTACTCTTTAATAAACTGGTAACAAATTGTTCAAACTCTTCTCGGTCGAATGGCATGCTTAAAAATTGAGCTTGCTTATACTGAATAAAAAATTCTTTAAGAGCGGTGTTTTTCTCTACTTCTTCTGTAGAAAGAATCCCCAAAACCAAATGAGAGTATTGATTTAAAATTTGTTTCAATTTTTTTAAATTTTGTAGATCATCAAATGAATCTTGAAGCAGAATGAGACCTATATCATTACTTTGTTTTAAAGCATTTTCAAAATCATTTATAGAATTAAATTCAAGCGCCATACAGGAGGGTCTAGCCTCGATCATAAGTGAGAGGTACTGATCTAAGCCACTTCCTGAATCAATGAGAGCAATTTTCATATGAGAGACGCATGGATAAGAAAGACTGGAACAAAAGTTCCAGTCTTATGTTTGATTCGTTACTTAACTGTCCAAGTTTCACCTGAAGCAAGCAGGGCCTTCATATCGCCTTTTCCTTTCTTCTCAGTCACTGCATTCACTTGCTTTTGCACTTCTGCATCATAACAAGGAGCATTTACTGCTCGGAAAACACCAAGAGGTACTGGGAATGTTGGATGAGTAAAACGTGAAAGCATAAATGTATAAGTTGGATCCATTACATTTTCGTTATGAACAAAAATATCTTTTTCCGTAATCCCGTTTTCGCCGATAGTGACAATTTCAGGAGTCATCCCTTTAATCATAATCCCTTTATTTTTATCTTTACCAAAGATAAGAGGTTTGCCGTGCTCAAGTCTTAGAGTTGTATCCTCTTTTTGTTCTTTATTAGAAAGACTTTCGTGAGCACCATCGTGGAAAATAACACAGTTTTGAAGAACTTCCACTACAGCTGTTCCCTTATGAGCAGCAGCTTTCAAGAAAACTTCCTGCATGTGCTTAACATCTGTATCAATAGTACGAGCAAAGAACGTTGCCTCTGCACCAGTCACTAAAGATCCTGGATGGAAAGCACGGTCAATTGAACCGTAAGGAGTCGATTTAGTCACAAGCCCTACGTTAGAAGTTGGTGAATATTGACCTTTGGTCAGACCATAAATTTCATTGTTGAAAATAACGATCTTTAAATCGACATTTCTTCTGATGGCGTGGATTAAGTGGTTACCACCAATCGACATTGAGTCACCGTCACCAGTGATTACCCATACATCAAGATTTGTGTTTGTTGTCTTAAGACCAGTGGCAATGGCTGGAGCACGGCCGTGAATGGTATGCATTCCGTAAGTCGCCATATAATAAGGGAAACGAGAAGAACAGCCGATCCCAGAAACAAAAACGATATCTTCTTTTTTCTTTCCGATTTTTGGCATGACCATTTGAATCGCTGCAAGGATTGAATAGTCTCCACATCCCGGGCACCACTTCACTTCTTGGTCAGGAACAAAGTCTTTTTTGGTATAGGTTGGCATTTCTGACATAAATCAATCCTTATTGTAATTTAGTGTTTTCTAATTCTTTGTTAATAACAGTCACAAGCTCAGAGATTTTAAATGGTAATCCTTGTACCTTGTTGTACCCAACAGCATTACAGTGATAACGAGAGTTGATCACATCTCTCATTTGCCCAAGATTTAATTCACACACTAGAACTTTCTTAAAGCCCTTAATGATTTCAGCTAAATTGGTAGGCATTGGATTAATGTAGCGGATATGCGCTAGTGAAACTTTCTTACCAGCTTTTCTAACCTCATTAACAGCAGAGTAAGTTGCACCAAAAGTTCCTCCCCATGAAATGACGAGAAGATCTCCGGTCTTATCCCCCACGACTTCTTGATCTGGAATATCACTCGCTACGCGAGCAATTTTCTCCTGACGGATATGAACCATTTTTTCGTGGTTTCCTGGATCATAAGAAACGTTCCCTGAATCTTCTGCTTTTTCTAGACCACCGATACGGTGTTCATAGCCTGGAGTTCCTGGAATCGCCCATGTACGAACTAATTTATCATCGCGCTTATAAGGAAGATATTTATCCTCTCCCGTTTTAGCACCTTCGATTAATTTCGTTTTAATTTTTGAATACTGAGCAAGATCTGGAAGTTTCCAAGGCTCAGTACCGTTAGCGATATAACCATCAGTTAAAAGCACCACTGGAGTCATGTGCTCAAGGGCCAATCTTCCTGCTTCGTAGGCCATATGGAAACAGTCATTCGGTCTTGAAGCTGCAACCACGATCACCGGACACTCACCGTTACGACCATACAAAGTCATATTTAAATCAGATTGTTCTGTTTTCGTTGGAAGACCTGTAGAAGGACCTCCACGCTGAACGTTTACCACAACGAGTGGAAGTTCATACATCATCGCTAAACCAATCGCCTCACCTTTCAGTGCAATCCCTGGGCCTGATGATGTGGTAAGAGCTAAAGCTCCACCGTAAGCAGCACCAATCGCTGAAGCACAAGCCGCAATTTCATCTTCTGCTTGAAAAGTTTTTACACCAAAGTGCTTATACTTCGAAAGTTCGTGAAGAATATCAGACGCTGGAGTAATTGGATATGTTCCTTGAAATAAAGGACGACCAGAAGCCATGGAAGCTTGAATTAATCCCCAAGCAGTACCAGTGTTACCGTTAATTTGACGGTAAGTACCTGGTTCAATTTTTGCTGGTGGAATTTTATAAGTTGATACTTGAGCTTCGATTGTCTCAGCATAGTTGTACCCAGCTCGAAGAGCTTTCACGTTGGCTTCAATCAACATAGGTTTCTTAGCAAATTGTTGTGCAATAAATTTTTCAGTAGGAGCAAGATCACGATGGAAAATAAAATAAGTAATACCTAAAGCATAAAAGTTTTTACAACGACCTTTTGATTTAGAATCAAGCTCCGTCATATCTTTAAGCGCTTCCATCGTTTGAGTCGTGATTTGCGCTTTAATAATTTGGTAAGCATCTAGCTCGTGTGTATCAAGTGGGTTGCCCTTATAACCTGCTTTTTCAAAGTTACGATCATCAAAAGCATCCATATTACAAATAATTGTTCCGCCTTTTTTCAAAGCATGAACGTTAGCTTTTAATGCTGCTGGGTTCATCGCCACCAAAACGTCTGGTTCATCACCAGGAGTGTTGATGTGTGTAGCACCGATATTGACCTGGAATCCAGAAACACCAGCAATCGTTCCTTGAGGAGCGCGAATTTCAGCTGGGAAATCTGGGAAGGTAGAAATGTCATTTCCCATCAATGCTGAGGTGTTAGAGAACTGAGTACCAGTGAGCTGCATACCATCTCCGGAGTCTCCAGAAAAACGGATGACGACGCTTTCAACTTCTTTCATAAATTTTTGATCCTTTTTGGGGGAAATTACAATGAACTTATATGAAAGGAAGATTAACTCTAAAAGGTCCTTTTTTCTATGGGAAAATTAAGCAAAGTTAAGCTTTTTGCTTGAGTAATTTCGCTCCATTTTTTGTAAAAAATTTTGGTGTGTCGCTTACATTTTCACAGAGCGAAAAAGTATAGAGCGTCAAATACCCGACTCTTTTCTTCGGACAAGACTCTACGATAAAGAAAATTGCCACGAATTATGGTCAATATTTTTTCTTTTAGGAACAAAAGACCCTAATCCTTCTCATAAGTTAAGAGAGAGTTTACTAAATAGTGAGAGGGAAAAGTCCGATAAACCTTAAAATGTTAAAAATGCTTCCATCAAGGATCAATTTATGAAACTGAGCTTTTTATTTGTTTTTCTTTTGCAGTCAGTACTGACTCTCTATCCCAATGTGGTTTGGGCCGGAACTTATCCGAAGTGTGATGAAAATACAGAGGTTGCTAACGACGCCAACAGAACATGTGATTTAACTGCTGAAGCGCAAGCTGCGCGAGCAGCTGTGGATAAGTGTAAAGATCTAACAGGAGATGCAAGAAGTCAGTGTTTACTTCAAAACGGAACCACCTCTACTGCTGGCGTGGAAAACACGACTCTTTCAAGTTGGACACAAGGGATGACTATTACAACTCAAGTAGCGCAAACAGCAGCTTCAATTATGAATTTAGCTTTTTACGACAAAGGTTCATGTCAAATGTGGTCTTGGACACTCATGAATCTAGGCGCCATGGCGGCAAGCTTAGGTGAATTAAGTTCGTACTTTTTTGTCTATTACCCGAAGACCAAAGATATGCACGCAAAGTTTAAAGAAGAAATAAAAAATACAGATACAAGTGCAGCCCAAGGTTCTGCCTTTAAATACCTAAAAGAAGAGCAAGATATTAAGGCCACAACGGAGACAATTCGTGCAGTTTCTCACGGTGTAGCTGGAGCGCTCTACGCTTCTGCAATGATTATGGCGATTGTGGAAATCGGTATGAAATACAATCCATACACCGCAGGAAATACAAATGCTATGGAGTCAGCTTGCCAGACAGCGGGTGTTAATCAAAGTTTCATAAATGGTGGATTATTTAAAATTCTTTCGGTTGCCTCCGGAGTTCTTCCAGTTGCAAAATACATTTTTCCTGTGAATGACATTAAAAAAGAAAACAATGTTTATTACGATTTAAAGAAAGATGTCGAATATCTAAGATATGTTCTTTCTTCACCAATGGAGAGTACGATTACAATAAAAGATCAAGAAGAAAGTTGGTTTGGAAATAAAGTTAGCTCAACTAAAGTTTCAGATTACGAAAAATGGAAAATACATGAACTTTATTCTCCAAAATCTCTTTCAAAACTTGTGAATGCCTTTCTTGACAATTTATTTATCCCTTCAGCACAAGCTCAGTATAGTGGCTTAATGAGTATGGTTGCTAAGATGTTAACAAATCCTGAAATGGTAGCCAAAATGACACAAATCAAAGCGAATATTAAATCACAGGAACAGTTTAAACGTAATGCTGAAGTTCGCGCTTGGACAGCAGGTGTTATGTTTGGATTAGAAACAACTGTGACGACGATGTCTGCTCTTCAAGCAAAGGAACATCAAAAGCGCTCAGAAGCCTACGGGAAAATGGCAAAACCATTTGAATCACTGTCTGATGACAACCTTCATTTGTGTGTGACCAATGATGAAGGCCGTGATGATCGTAACGATTCTTCCAAACCAAATTGTTATTGTTATAAAGAAGAAAATGGAACTTCCAAACCGAACGAATCTCGCTTAAAAGATCCTAATTGTGCTCAATATTTTGGATTATCAAACCCTACCGTCGGTGACTACAATGGAGGAACTGGTGGGGGTGGAAAAGTTTGTTTCAAAAAAGATGGAACCATGGATATGGAATGTAAGTGTAAACAACAAAAAGATGCGAAAGGAAACAATGCGTGTATGAAAGCCGCTGGTAACTTTGGCATCGGTGGGAATATTGGTTTTACTGGCCTCGGTAACCAGGCCCTTAGTGCTTTCAATGCTCTTGCTTCAGGTGATACAACGGGAGCAAGTGGTATTCAAGGATCTTCAGGAAATTACGCAGCTTTTGCTAATAAACTAAAACGCAAAATGAATGACGAATTAAAGAAAAATGGAAAACCAACTATTGACTTTGCTGGTGGTGAAAAGAAAGTATTAGGTGAACTAGTCCGTTCAGCCAATCAATTAATTAAGGCAAATGGTTTAGACAGTGGTTCCAATGCAGCTTCTCCTTTGATCGCTTCAGTTGATCCTAAATTAGCTGAAAAACTAGAAAAGACAGCGAAAGAAAATGGAACGACCACCTCTGATTTGAAATTTAACAATACTGTTCCATTAGTTGCAAAAAAAGAAGGTGGCTTTGACCTTGGTGACCTCAGTGGTGGTGCGGGCTCAGGTGAAATCGTGGATATGGGCTCAAGTGATACTATGGCGAAAAATTTCAATTATGGAAGTAACGATATTAACTCCGGTGAAAACCTCTTTAAAGTCATTTCAAACCGCTATCTCATGAGTGGCTTAAAACGTCTCTTCGAAGAAGACAAACCAGCTGAACCTACTCCTCTTAAAAAATAGTTCTCTAATTTGAGCAGCTCTCACTAAAAGAGCTGCTCAAATTCTTACCACTGTTCTTTTTTTAGCCACGCTACTTCTCTTAAAATCATGATTTTTCATTGTCGACTTTGGCCTAAAACTTGTAAGCCATAAGTAGTATGAAACTACGATTTCACAATCTTCTTATTTTTTCTGGCCTAGTATTAAGCCTAATCTTACTTTTGGGCGGTTTTGATTCCTCCCCGCAAGGATCTACAGCAATCTCAACAAACACTATCCTCGGCTATTATGCTGATGGTGCAGGCTTTGATCGCGACGTGGCTGAGGGAAAAATTGTTAAAGGCGGAGTCTATTCTCGCTTAAACAAATCTCACAAACTCCTTACTGGACGAGATCTTGCTCAATTTGAGTGAAAATTGCCTCAAAAATCTGGCTCTATCACCGACCAGACGACTCTGGTAACTACCTAATATATTGATGATTAAAAGAGAAGATTTTCCCTTCTATCAGTCTGAGCTAAAACCTTGATAAAATAGGACAAAGTTAATTTTATCAAGGGCCTTTGCACATGAAATTTTTTACGACAATTGTCTTCTGCTTACTGACGTTGAATATCTTTGCGCAAGCTGATTTATCTTTAGATGAAAAAAAATCAAAGGAGCTTGAAGAAGCCGCTAAAAAACATAATCAAAGTTTTGTGGACAAATCATTTGCAGCTCAGAAAAACTCTGGTCGTATTAATCTTGATGAAATTTATAAAAACTACGCGGACTCATTAAAAAATAACAAAAATCCTGACATCAAACTAGATCTCATCAAAAAGGAATTTGATGAATTGGCTAAGCAGAAACTCCCTGAAGAAAAATTGAAATCTGCAGTGGCAGAAATCTTGAATGGAGATGTATTTGGAAGATCTAAGATTGCATGTACCAAAGAAGAAGATGTTTGTGCTAATGATTTAAAGTGTTGTGATGGTTTATATTGTGGTCAATACACTGACCCCCAAGATCGAGAAAAGAAAGTTCAATTCAAATGTATGAAGCAAGTTGAACTAGGAAAATCTTGTGTGCCCCAAGATGGTGTTTGTAAAACTGGTGCTTGTGGTGCCTATACTAGTAACTCAGGCCCACTGAATATTTGTGGCAAAACTGCTAATAAATGTAATAAGAATGACGACTGTTGTAGTGGTTCTTGTGTCGGAGGACTTTGTGCCGATGCATACCGTTGTCAAAAATGTATCAAAAATGGACAAGCTCTGAAAGCTGGAGATATCTGTTGTGATGGTTTCTACGAAGACGAAAATAAAAAATGTGTACAGGATTATCCACCGATTCCTCTAACTTACTCACCTAAAAAAAATATTCTCGAGATAGTTTTAGATTTTATTATTCCTTCTGCGCATGCCAACCAAATTGGAACAGATGTTGACCCAAACTCTGCCAAGTATGCCAATTTCAAAACTTGTACATTTGAAAGTAAAAAAAATTACTATCACCAAATGTATAATCTCGATGCGCCATCAAATTTTCCCGGACAAACAATTGGTAGTTTAACGAAAGCGGCTATGGATGCTACTCACGCATTTGAATTTATAGCAATCAGTTCAGCAGTAGATGATTTTTGGATGTCAGGTGGTTTATCTATTCGCGCTCGATCAAAAATTGCTGCAGAAAAAATTAAAACGGCACGACTTGAAGCAGAGGCGAAATTTAAAGAGCTTGATGATTTCATGAAATGCTCATGTATTGAAGTAAAAGGTCTATCCCATCCAGAAGTAACTCAAGCTCTAAAATCCTGGTATACCAGCTCTGGCGTTTGCCCTAACGCTGCAGCTCTTACTGCAAAACAAGCGATTAATAAATCGATTGGTATTGCTGAGTCGAATTTAAATCAAACGAGTAATGCTTCCGGAAACCAAGCTAAGATTAATAGTATCCGCAGCGGTTTAACCGCCCTTCGCGATGAAGGAAGTAACAATTACGTAGGAGTAACAACGGCCGATGATGCTGGGGTTGGTGCTTCTGGGATTAAATATAGTGAAATGCTGGTGAAGTATTATGCCGCTCGTGTAGAAATTCAAGCGAAGCTTTTTACCGCGAATGCAGCTCCTTTTGCTGATCTTCAAGCTATTGTTAATCATTTAACCTCAATCCAGAACAACCAAAGTGATAAAAAAGGTTGGGAAGATGCTAATACTCACATTCAAAAAGACGTTTATAAAGGACAAGTTTGGAAAAGCTTGGCGCAAGAAATTTTAGATTTTGTGACTCAACTTGCGAAAGATGCTGTAGATAAAATCAAAAATGACACTATCGGAACAATCAAATCGTTTTATACCACAAATGGAGTTCAACATTTAAAATCGTTAGTCAATCGTTGGAATAATGTTGTCCAGCCTCCTGTATGCCGTACACTGCGTGATAAAAGGTATTATACAGAATGTGTTGCTGGTGTCTGTGCTTCAATCTACTACGGCTCATATTACAAAACATATTGTGATGAAACCGTTATAGATCCCAATTCATTGTGTGGTGGATACGGACCAAACTCAATGTGCATGAAAACGGTTTACAAGAGAGCTGACCACAATAAAGCGTCACAAAATATTTACATCATTGATCCAATATCACCAATTAGTTACACCATTTTAAATCCAAACGCCAATTGGTGGCAAACGTTTCAAATGCGCAACATAAGTATATTGGGAAGTCTCATTACTCCTGCCTACACAGATGCAATGTACAACAATTTAAAAACCCTAGCCTCTCAGTATGCAGCAACTCAAGATTTTCACGAGACACAAACTGAACAAGACGCTTTTGCTGATTATGCCATTGAACAACATTTTATGTATCCTCGAGTAAGCGGTGAACTTGCCTACCCTATGCCAGGATTGATTCCATATTATCAAGACATGGTGGCAAAGATGGCCTTGATCTCGAATGTTTCGATTCAAAACCAAGGAAACGACATCCAACATTTTATTGATTACGCT
>JBEIOQ010000097.1:0-9479 GCA_040377495.1 Halobacteriovoraceae bacterium | reverse complement strand
CCCAATCTTTTTTATCCAAAATTGAAGAGGTTTCTTCGTTTCCATTTTATCACCACGATCTAACCACGAAAAATAAGTCACACAATTCGGTATCTGTGCATATCCTCTTTTGATCCAAAAGCTATCGAGGGGTTTATAATCCTGGGGCCTCATTGGATGGTTTTCCGGACGAATCACACCGCAAAAAGCGCAATATGGTAGCCCAAGCTCCCTTGCGTACTCCTCTCTGAGTTCAAAGAACTTTACACCGATCCCCATGCCTCGGTATTCTTTCTTTAACACTGACTCTCCAAAATAAAGAACCTGCAAAGGTTCATAAGACGCCTGTGCCACTGGTACTTTGACATCTTCAGGCTCCAAACTCAAAGGAATACACGAAGTCGCCCCCACAATTTTCCCGTCGTAAAGCGCCAAAAAGACCCGAGCTGCTGCCCCTTTGGTGTAAGTCTCAAGATACTTTTGTTCGTACTCAAGAGACCCCTCATACAGATAGGGAAAATCATAAAAAACTTCAATTCTAAGCTTCGCCAGCTCGTTTATATCTTGTTTTGTCGCAATTTTATAAGTTACCATGATGGCATTTTAATCAAGGAGAACCCAATGAGCAAGGCCCTAATTCAAAAATACTACGAACTATTTAACCAAAAAAATTGGGACGCTTTTTTATCACTATTAGACAAAGATGTAGTGCATGAAATCAATCATGGGGATAAAGAAATTGGTGTGAATCGTTTCAAGAAGTTTCTTGAGCGTATGAATAATTCTTATGAAGAAAAAATCTCTGATATCACCATCTACAGTTGTGACCTAAGCAATCACTTCGCTACACAATACACCGTAAATGGAAAATACTTAAAAACGGATGAAGGTCTACCACCGGCCAAAGGTCAAACTTACGAATTGCGTGGAGCTGCTTTTTTTGAAATCGAAGATGGAAAAGTAAAAGTAATCACGAACTATTATAATTTAAAAGAATGGCTCGATATTATTAAGCTTCAAAGTTAGAGCTTAATTTTCCCTAATCTCACTTTCAAACGAAAGACATCTAAAGAATCCTGACCTTGGACGTCGACTCGTTTCAATTCAAATGGATTTTCAAGGTCCGTATTTACACTGTTTCCGATTCGAAAAGCACTTTCTATACCTGTCTCTCTCAATGCTTGAAAGAAGAAATCCTTTTCTTCATTACGAGGATAAATCCCATATGGATAGGCCAGAGAATTCACGAAAGACACATTTTCGCGCTTTAATGTATCCTGACAAAGCTTTAAATCAGCTTTAACTTCAATTAAAGACATCTCGGTATAGGGTTTATGGTGAAAAGAATGAAGTCCATATTCCACATGACGATTTTTCATCTTGCGAAGTTCATCAAAACTTAAAAGAGTTTCTTTTCCTTCGTCCCAGCTATTTACTTTTCCTAAATGTCCTACCGGAAGAAAGATTGAGTATTTCAAATTTAATTTTTCTAAAATGGGTGCGGCCAAGTCACGATTGTTGACATAAGCATCGTCAAAAGTCACCATAACCGTTTTAGGACGAACGGACTTACCTTCCTTTAGTACCTGATGCAGTTCACTCAAGTGAAGAAAATGATACCCCTCATCCATCAGACTTATCATCTGTTCATAGAAATCATTGGATTTAACCGTAAGGATATCTGAACTATCCTTGGAAACCTTGTGGTACATGAGCACTCGCAATCCGGGAATTGCAGGTAATTTCTTAATCAGATTTGAAATTAGTTTCATGATCTTCTTTCTAATTCTTTCAGTTTGGCATATTTCACAAAAACATAAAAACTAGAACAAGTACTCCAGACTAAGCCTGGCCACCCCATGGTAAAGCCACCACGAATCAAATAAAGTTGAATAAACTTCAACGGAATTCGCATCAGAGCGCTGAAGCCTGAAACCGATTTTCCTTGTTTATGCAGTTCTTGAGCTGCATTGCTAGTGTATTGATTGAACTTCGTAAAATAATGACTAATATCTTGATAGCTGTAATGAAAAACATCGTAAGCGAGTTCTTTCACTTCCCCTTTAACAATGACTCGTTCATGAACAGAAAGATCATTAAAATTCCCTGCACTCTTTCTGAACAATCTAAGATGAGATTGTTTACTCTCCCCCCAGAAACTAAGAACTTTGCCTAAAAATACATTGGTAATCGGAATGCGATAACCAGTAAAAGAAGATTGACTATAATCTAAGGTTTTAGTGAGAAAGAATTTAAATTCTTCAGAGATAACTTCGTCAGCGTCTAAACTCAAAACCCAATCATGCTTAGCGAGACTGACCGCCAACTGCTTTTGTTTGCCGAAGCCCAGAAAATCTTGGTGTATAAAACGCGCATTGTACTTTTCTGCGATTTGTTTGGTTTTATCTGTAGAACCAGAATCAACAATCACAATATCCGAAACAAAAGACAAGGGAGCAAGAACCTTTTCTAATGTTCTCTCCGAATTAAAAGTAATAATCACGACACTTAAATTCATTGGAAACGACACCAATCAACTTTCGCTTTTTTCTTCCCTTCATAAGGAATCGCTAGTTTCGCTTGAATTAATTCATCACCTATATTCTTTCCATCGTAGATAACTTTAGCCAGAATACGAAAATATTTATCATGACCTATCTTTTTCAGATCTATTCTTTTGGCACGTTTTAATCTTTTCTCAACAAATTCTTTCGCTAATTTCGCCATCTTTTTCTCGCAAGGAGCCTTGGTTTTAATCTCTGCGGTATCGATACCTAAAATTCTGACCTTGGCCTTTTTAGCAAAGAAGGCGGGAGCATTGGGAATATTTACCGTTAGGGTGTCACCGTCGTAATTTTTGATAAATTTCACACAGTGTAGTTCCGTTTCAGAGTGCTTGCATTCGGCCAATGAAAAGCTCGTGTAAGTTAGGATAATGACAGTCAAAAAAAACTTAAACATATTACTCAAGATTATAAACTTTTTTCAACTATTCATCAAAGAAAATCCCTGGGATTTCCGATAAGTTTAAAGCAGATGAAACTGATCTTTTTACTCTGTTTTTCCCTTCTCTTAAACATTAGCGTTTACGCTAGTTGTGAAGCTTATTTTGAAGAATTAAACCATAAGATTAGGGCCCGCACCGTCGACCAATCCCTTTCCACTGATTTATCTCAAAAAAATTTCCTCGATCACTTTGAGAAACTATCCAAAGAAGACAAAGATCTGGTTTTAGAGAAACTCTTAGATCTTTCCAGTAAAGACTTAAAACTGGCTGATGACTTCACCAAGCTACTTAATAAAGGCTTGGAGTCGAATATTTTAACTCTTACTCAAGTAGAAAAGCTACTCTCAAAAAATGACAATGGAATCCTTCTCTTCGATTTCAAAAAAATAGAAGATGGAGTGACATACCAGCTCAATATTTCTTCCCGCCAAATTGAAATTCTAGACGCTGGACTGGCCAAACTTAACTTAGATAAAACTGCGGCCAATGATCTTCGTTTTCAATTAATGAGTATGACTTTATCTGAGGAAAACCTGGTTCTCATTCTTGAAAAAATTGAGGCATCAGGGCTTCATCAAAATAAAATGGAAATACTTGAATCCTATCTGCATTTCATGAAAAGTAAAAGCGCCTCACTGCAAAAACAAGCTATTTTAGAATTACCAATCGTCAGTAATGCTGGCGAAAGTAGTGCTTTAATCAAAGAATTTAGAAAAAATCTTAAACGTTTTGATAATTATGAAGCTCAAATGATCGAGCTTAATTTAAAAGAAGCGAACAAAAAGTTTCCCGAAAAAACTAAAATTGAACGATGGGATTACGCTCGCTTTAAAGCCAACGGGCAGAAAAAAGTTTATGAGCACTTAAGTAATGGTTGTCGCGGGAATATCCAGACTCCTGAAGGGAAATTAGCGGCAAAGAAATTCGCAAAATTCCGCCTTTTAATGGGAACAGTCAATACCGTCGGTATGTACACCTACTTTAACTGGGACAAAGAAAAAGATATGTCTTGGTTTGGAAAACTAGGTTATGAAATTGGTGTCAGCATGATTATGAGCTGGATCAACTCGAAGATTATCACTAATCCAGGTTCGACCTATCTACAAAAAGGACTCATGAATTATGGCTCATACGCCGTTTCAGATATTGCGACGGCCTTCGGTTATACTCAATTTTTTGGGACGACTGATAAAGAAATTCAGCAACGTTTTGAAGAACTAAAAAAGGATCCTGAATTCGAACAAAAAATCAAAGAGCTTTTTAAATTCTTAGAAGAACAAAAAGTGGATCAAAATTTCCTAGAAGCTTTCAATCGCAATTTCACTGATAAAACGTTTGATCCGGAAAAACTGACACCTGAAGATCTCAATTCGCCTGAAATTCGTGATGTACTCATGGAAACAATGAGTGCTCAACTTTATGAAGAAAATGCGGGTGAACATTTACAAACTGGTTCTGTAGGTGTCGACCGCTATAGTTTTGCTAGACTCTATGGACTTTACGCCGTTCCAAAGGGCATTGCAGTCAACCTTTGGATCTATCGTATTCTCTGTATGAGCACACTTAATCCTCAGGCAGCTTATTTAAAAGCCGGTCTCATCTACATGACAGACAGTCTAACTAACAATGCAATTTATTATAAATTTAGAAGAGATGCTATTAATCAATAGGGCCCATTACTGGGCCCTATATTAAGGATGTTTACTTACTATCACGAAGCTCACGTCGAAGAATTTTCCCAACGTTAGTCTTAGGCAGATCAGTTCTGAATTCGATTTTACGAGGAACTTTATATCCCGTTAAAAACTTACGACAATGATCAATCACTTCGTTTTCCGTCAACGTTGTATCTTTTTTCACCACAAATAGCTTAATCATTTCACCTGAAGCTGGATCTGGAATACCAACTGCAGCTGATTCCATTACTTTTGGATGTGTTGCTACGACATCTTCAATTTCATTGGGATAAACGTTGAAACCTGAAACCAAGATCATATCTTTTTTACGATCAACTAACTTAATATAACCAGTTTCATTCATATAGCCAACATCACCAGTTTTAAGCCAGCCATCTTTGGTCATCACTTTCGCTGTTTCATCATCTCTGTTCCAATAACCTTTCATCACTTGAGGTCCACGGATACAAACTTCGCCCACTTCACCAAGGGAAAGAGTATTACCATCGTCATCCTTAATTTCCACTTCTGTTGAAGGTAAAGGGATTCCGATATAACCGTTGTAATCTTTTAAGTTCATTGGGTTGATACAAGCAGCAGGAGAAGTTTCAGTTAAACCATAAGCCTCGATTAGAGGAACATTTGTTACTTCTTTCCAACGTTCTGCCACAGCTTTCTGAACCGCCATACCACCACCTAAAGCAACCTTCAGGTGAGAGAAATCAAGACTCTTAAAATCTGGGTTGTTCAATAGACCGTTGAAAAGAGTATTCACACCAGTAAAGGCGGTAAATTTCCATTTACGAAGTTCTTTCACGAAACCAGGAATATCTCTTGGGTTAGTAATAAGAACGTTCAGCGCTCCCACTGAAGAGAAGATGAAGCAGTTCGCAGTCAATGAGAAGATGTGATAAAGCGGAAGTGGAGTAATAATAATCTCCTTCCCTTCTGTAATCAAATTTCTAATCCAAGCTTTCGCTTGAAGAATATTTGCCACAATATTAGCGTGAGTAAGGACGGCCCCTTTAGAGACACCTGTCGTTCCACCTGTATATTGCAAAAAGGCAATATCATTAAGAGTAATGGTTGGTTTACTAAATGGAAGTGAACTTCCTTTCTTTAATGTATCATTGAATGGAATTGCATTAGGAAGATTATACGTAGGGACCATTTTCTTCACGTGCTTCACTAAGAAGTTTACGATTAAAGATTTAGGAAAACCTAACATATCTCCAATTTCCGTCACAATCGTGTGTTTTACTGGAGTTTTGTCGATCACCTGCTCAAGTGTATTGGCAAAATTAGCTAAGATAATAATTGCTTTTGCACCCGAGTCTTTTAATTGATGTTCAAGTTCTCTTGCGGTGTAAAGTGGATTCACGTTTACAACAATTAATCCAGCTTGAAGAACACCGAAAAGGGCCACAGGATATTGGAGAATATTTGGCATCATCAAAGCAACGCGATCACCTTTTTGCAACTTCAAATGATTTTGCAAATAAGAAGCAAATTGCTGACTTAAAACTTTCATATCACCGTAAGTAAGAGTTTTTCCCATATTATGAAAGGCAGGCTTATCACTATAAGATTTAAAACCTTGCTCTAAGACATCAACGATACTAGTGTACGTGTTGACGTCGATTGTATTTGGAACTCCTGCTTGGTAACTTTTGTGCCAAAGTTTTTCCATGATCTAAACTCCTTCAAATATTTTAAGACCACAGTATAGCGGAAAACTCCCAATATGGGAGGGAAAGATTAGTTAGGAAAGATAGTATAACGCGGATGGAAAATTAGAGTATATCAAGTACTTTTTCTGAGGGGCGCGCAATAATCGCTTTCTCTTTCCAAATAACGATAGGACGTTCAAGAAGAATAGGATTTTCGGTCAAAATTTTTGCCCATTCATCCTCGTTTAACTTCTTCGTCGCAAGCTTCAAATCAACATAGACTTCTTCTTTTGTGCGCATCATTTCTGGAAATTTAAGACCCAACAATTTAGAAAGACCTTTTAATTCTTTAATTGTTAAAGTTTCCTTTAAGTATTCTTTCACTTCAAATGGAATACCTTTTTCTTCAAGAATAGACAGTACAGTTCTTGATTTGCCACAGCGAGGATTATGATAAACTAAGGCCTGCATGTTACTCCAAACCTAAAAATTGGTCATAAGTACACTCTTCATCACGAGTACCTTTGTCTTTTACTTCAATTACACGGTTAGCAATTGTCTGAATAAATTCGTGATCGTGCGCAGAAAATAAAAGTGTGCCCTTGAAATCAATTAAGCCTTCGTTAAGTGCAGTGATGGTTTCAAGGTCTAGATGGTTGGTTGGGTTTTCCATTAACAAAACATTGGAGCCAGACAACATCATTTTAGAAAGCATACAACGAACTTTTTCTCCCCCAGAAAGCACAGTACATTTTTTAGCGGCTTCATCACCAGAAAAAAGCATACGGCCTAAAAAGCCACGAAGAAATGTTTCCGTTTGATCTTTTGAATATTGTCTTAGCCATTCAATTAAATTTAAATTGGCATTTTTAAAAAACTGCGAGTTATCACTAGGAAGATAAGCACGACTTGTAGTCACCCCCCATTCAAAACTACCTTTTTTCGGAGTCATTTCCCCCATAAGTGTTTTAAAAAGTGCACTGGTCACCGCTTCCGATCGAGTCAGGAAAACAATTTTTTGACCTTTTTTCACAGTAAAAGAAAGATCTTTAATGATTTCTTCACCTTCTAACTCAACCGTTAAATTTTCCACGCGAAGAAGATTGTCACCTGCTTCACGGTCAGGTCTAAAACCAACGAACGGATAGCGACGAGTACTAGGTTTGATATCTTCTAAGGTAATTTTATCCAACATCTTTTTTCTAGAGGTCGCTTGTTTTGACTTCGAGGCATTGGCGGAAAAGCGTTGAATAAATTCTTTTAGTTCTTTAATTTTATCTTCCGATTTCTTATTTTGATCTGACAACATTCTTTGGGCCAACTGACTTGATTTGTACCAAAAATCATAGTTCCCCATGAATAATTGAATTTTTCCAAAATCAATATCACAAATATGCGTACAGACTTTATTTAAAAAGTGACGATCGTGGGAAACAACCAAAATAGTCGTTTCTTCTTGTTCCATAATAAAATTCTCAAGCCACTGAATAGCCTTTAAATCTAAATCGTTGGTAGGTTCATCTAAAAGTAGAATATCGGGTTTACCAAACAGTGCCTGAGCAAGAAGCACTTTCACTTTCTCGCCACCAGTCAGTTCTTTCATTTTTTTAGTATGCAGTTCCGTTGAGATGCCTAGTCCTGCGAGTAAAGCTCCGGCCGCGCTCTCAGCTTCCCAGCCATTCATTTCAGCGAACTGTGATTCTAGTTCAGCTGCTCTTTCTCCGTCAGCATCGGTAAAGGGATCTTTTAAATAGAGCGCGTCTTTTTCAGTCATCACGGCCATTAATTTTGAGTGGCCAAGAATAACAGTACGAAGAACTTCTTCCTCCTCGTAAGCGAAGTGGTTCTGCCTTAATACGGCTAAGCGTTCACCCGGAGTAATATCTATGGAACCATTGGTGGGAGAAATTTCACCTGACAAAATCTTGATAAATGTCGACTTACCAGCACCATTGGCACCAATAACGCCGTAGCAATTACCTTTACTAAATTTTAAATTAACATCTTCAAACAGAGTTCGCCCAGCAAACTGTAAGCGGATACCATTGGCACTGATCATAGAACTTCCTTTAAGAGCCTAAAAAACAAAAGTGTCGTAATAAACATGAGCACAGGTCTTACTACAGTTTGGGCCTTTTTACCAGCTAAACTGGCCCCAATGAGTGCCCCAATACTAATCCCAACTCCCATGATTAAACCCACTTGCACATTCACATAGCCATTAACGTAATAAGTAACAAATGCTGTCCCTGCCGAGATGGTATTGGCAAGCTTAGAAAGCGCTAAAGACTCGATCACCGTCAAGTCGGTCAAAAAGAGCAAACTGATGAGCATGAAAGTTCCGCCACCTGGCCCAAAGAAACCATCATAAAATCCGCACAACAAGCCACTTAAAATAAAATTTTTAACGGAATGGACATGGTCTGTTTTGACTTTAAATAAACGTTCTTTTTTCCAAACTAGAATTAAGATCACTGGACAGATAAAAAGCATGAGATAAATAAAATACTTGGCAGGGACATAAGGATTAACAGAGCTGCCAAAAAAGGAGCCGATCGAAATACTAATGAGAAAGGCAATCCCTTTTTTCCAAGGTAATTTTCCATGGCGGAGGTAAACCATGAGAGCGGCAAAACTGGCCATGGTTCCCACAATCTTATTAGCACCAATAGCGTATGCTCCTGGACCAAGATATAAGCTGAGCACAGGCAAAGTAATTAAGCCGCCACCACCAGCGATAGCATCAATAACACCGGCAACTAGCCCTGTAAAAAAAAGAATTAATTCCAAGAACTTGTTCCTAACTTAAAATGAGGCGAACCATCGGGGCCTTTAAAAGTTCCCCCATATTAGTAAATTCGAAGTGGTAAGGCGAATAAAATAACATTTCAATTTTCAATCCAAGGTCTATGATTTCTTGCTCTCTATCTCGAGTAAAATAACTGCGAAAAGGAACATAGATTTTTTCTCCTGACTTCCATGTACCGTAAAGATTTTGATTTTGAGTTTCTGCCCAAATAGACCCTGCTTCATTCATCACAAAGTGACGATAGCTTACCTCGTCGGGTTTTCCCATACATTCAATAAGAATTTTTCCTTGGAGATTAAGATGCGCCTTTAATTGTCTTAAGTAAGCTTGTCTTTCTT
>JBEIOQ010000106.1:0-8516 GCA_040377495.1 Halobacteriovoraceae bacterium | reverse complement strand
TGAAAAATACCTTACGTCTTGCCCTACTCGCTTTTTCTCTAAGTCTAGTGGCTTGCGCTTCAAAGAATGTTTCAACCATTTCTAATGCTGATAAAATTGCAAACAATGGACAATATTCTGAACAAACAGCAAAAGCTAAATTTATGGCGATGTATGGAACGATGACATCCAATAGAAGTCCCGCTTCTTCGGCAGTGGACATTGAAGCTAACATGGAAGCTGACTATAGCCTGCTTTCTTCTGTCAGTAACTATACTAAAGCAGGAGTTGTTACGACGAAAGATGCTGTTTATGATGCTGGAATTCTTAGTATTAGTATTGGTCCAGATATGAATCCACAAGCTTTAGTCTTGGTTATGAACGCTGGCCAGGTGGATGCTATGGCATTTGTACTTCCTACTTATGCTTCACGTGTAAAATCAGCGAAAGTGAACGGAAAAAAGATTTCGATTCGTCTTGCTCAAATGCGTGAATTTGATGTCAAACCACACTTAAGAACGATCGATGAATGTATTGAAATAAAACTATCGGATGTAAATCAAGAAGGTACTGTTTTAATACAAAGAAAAGTCGCTTTTGAATCTGTCAAATGTGTTAAATAAAAACATCCTATTGCTGTTTAAGAAGCCTCCGGGGTCGGAGGCTTTTTTAATTTTGATTTACCAGAAAGCATAAGCAGATGAATGTCATCCATTAATTTCATCACTTCACTTTTCTCATGTGATTTAGAAAATAGATCTAATTGCCTTTGATCTTCAGGCTCAAAATCATATAAACAAACACCACATTTTTTATATTCATATCCTTCCAGATAAATTTCATTCATCAGCTGCATTGCCGCTGTCACCAACTCTCCTGTGTCATTGGTGGAAGAGACAAAACGAAAATAGGCGCTCTTCTGATATTGAGGAGTTTCTCGAAAAGGATTCGTGCGCATATAAATCGTCATCGTCCGGCAGACTTGTCCTTCCTCTCGCAGTTTACGAGCAGCATGGGTGGTATGACGAACCAGGGCCTCTTCAATTTCTCGTTTATCTTTCACTTGATGGTCAAATGACCGTGAGACGAGAATACTTTTCTTCGGTGCGGACTCACTTAACGAAAAACATACCTCGCCTCGAAGCTCATCCTGAATTTGCCGACCCGGCTTATGCAAATATTTCTGGATGGCCTGATCATTTTGATAATCACGTAAATCGAGAGCGGTTTTCATTCCCATCCCTCGTATTTTTTTAGCGGTTTGACGTCCTATTCCCCAAATATCTTCTACGTCAAATTTGCTCATCACCTCATCCCGAAATTTTACATTTCGCACATCCACCACTCCTTCGTATTCAGGATTTTTCTTGGCCCAATTGTTCGCTAACTTCGCGAGTACTTTATTCGGCGCAATCCCAATACTAACGGGGATAGAAGTTTGTTTTAAAATTTCGGCACGCATTGATTTGCAATACTCAACTAAATCGTAATAATCAAAACCTTCAAACACTAAAAACGCTTCATCAATGGAATACACTTCTAATTTCGGAACATGAGTAGCAATAATTTTCATCACTCGATCCGACATACTTCCATAAAGACGGAAGGAGGAAGAGAAAGCGTGCACGCCATGAAAGTTACAAAGATCTTTAATCTTGAAATAAACGTCGCCCATCTTGATTCCAAGTTTTTTGGCTTCTGGAGTGAGACTGACCACGCAACCATCGTTGTTGGAAAGAACCACTACCGGCTTATCTCTCAAATGAGGTCGAATTACGCGCTCACATGAACAGAAGAAAGAGTTACAATCGACCAAGGCGTACACACGATTCATACAAAGCCCTTAAGGTAGTTTCCCTAAGACATAAGTGACCACTCCCCACACTTCAAAAGGAACGCCAGGAGTAAGAGTAAAACTCCGGTATTTCTCTTGATCGGCCATGAGTTCAACATATGCACCTCCTTGGTTAGCTTTACTATCGTGATGAAAGAAACGACGAACACAAAATTGGCCGTGCACCAGAGCAACAACGATATCGCCATTGTTGGCTTTGGCACTTCGATCTACCACCATGACATCCCCGTTATAAATACGTGGTCGCATGGCATCCCCTTTTTGGCGGATCAAATAAATTCCAGGATTATCTAAACTCAAAAATTCATCGATAGAAAAATCCTGATCGAGAAACTCAAATAAAGAGTGAGACAGTCCACCGGGGGCTTCGTTGAGAAATCCAGCTTTGACTTGTTTTAGTGCGCGAGTTTGACGGGGTACAAATTCTAACTTAGGTCTCATATTTTTTCTCCTGTTAAATTCATTATACGTAAGTTTTCCGTAACTCAAAGCTTTTTCTTTCGCCCACCTAACTAATTGAAAATAAAAGATTTCAGGAGGTTTTGGTCGAACCAAGCAAGCTTTGCCGGCATCGCGGTGAAAGAAAATTTCTTTTATTCTATAGGAGACAAGTAAACGTATTCACTCACGTGAGGATCGTATGGATAAAATTTTTGAAACACTCAATCTGATTAACAATCGTCTTTCCAACATTGAAAGTAATCTCAATCGCATTGAGGAGAAAGTTGATCTCTCTCTAGCGATTCAACGCAATCATCTTTTAAGAATTAAAAATGGTGAAGAACTTTCAGATGAGATGGTGTTGTTAGGAAAACCTTATAACGATCTTACTCCAGAAAAAGCACATAAGATTTATCGCAATCCTGATATAGATTTTATGATCTTAGATGTAACTGCTAAAAATTATGCACCGGTTAGACCGCTGGATAGCACAGTGAAAATTCCTATTCAAGAATTAGAAGGCCGTATTAACGAAATTAAATCCAAAACCACTCCCATTCTGGTTATTTCAGAAGACGGTGTGAATTCGATTAACGCTTGTGAAATGTTAGTAAAACGTGGTTTTTTTAATGTGAATAACGTTTCTGGTGGATACAAATTCTGGCCAGGTTTCAGAGTTAAAGATTTAGATAAGTCAGCATAAAAAAAGCCTCCGCAAGGAGGCTTTTTTATTTAATTAAGATGATAATGAACTAAGTTTTCAATGGGTTTACGAACAATACGCCCTAGATTGAGTCCCTCTGACTGGAATACTTCCTGTAGGTCATCTTTTAAAATTTCAGCAATCGATCCCACCAGATTAATTGGCAGCTTCTGCCAATTTTCATATTTTTTAATATGTCGTTGAGCAAACTCACGAAAAGCTTGTTGAATAAGTTTTTTTGAATAACTATGTTCTTTATTTCTAATTAAGAATTGAGCGAAGTGCGCGATATGGACATTCTGGCCATCGCCATAAATACGATGAATAATTGCATCGTTACCTTCAGGATAATCCTGATTAAATTTTTTTTCTAAATCAGTAGGAAGTTCACGATAAAAATGCGCTTGTAAAATCAGTTTACCTAAATGCACTCCCCCACCATCATCACCTAAAACATGTCCTAAAGCAGTCACATTATCAACAATATTGGCACCATCATAAGCACAGGAGTTTGAACCTGTTCCGAGAATTCCAGCGATACCAGGACTTTTACCACAAGTTGCGCGAGCAGCCCCTAGTAGATCATGCTCAACACTAATTATAGCGTTAGGAAATGTAAGCTGTAAGCCTGATTTAATGATAGAGCGGTAAGCTTCATCCGGACAACCAGCACCATAATAAAAAATTTCTTTTACAGCATTTAATGGAACAAATTCAGTAAAAGTTTTTTTACTTAACTCCGCATTAATCTTTTCAGCGGAATGGAAATAAGGATTAAATCCCATAGTATGAGTATAAGTGATATTTTGTGGAGTATGAATTAAAGCCCAATCTGCTTTAGTAGAACCACTATCAACAACTAAAATCATAGCTAATCCTTAAACTTTTTTACTTAAACGTGGTGAGACAAAATAAATATAGAGGTAACTGGCAAAAGGAATGACATATGAAAATCGAAGTCCAATGGTATCGGCTGTCAATCCTTGTAAGAGCGGAATGATTGCCCCTCCAACAATACATGTGCAAAGTAAACCTGAAGCATAAGGTGTGTCTTTTCCCAGTCCCCCTACACTTAAAGAGAATATTGTTGGAAATTGAATGGAATTAAATAAGCCAATAAGGATAATGGCCCACATCGATATAACAGGACGATAAGCTCCAACTGCAACAATGAGCAAAATTAAAATGGCGACGAGTGAAGCTTTAAGTACTTTTTGTGGAGGATATTTTGCTGTTAAATAACTCCCAACAAAACGACCGACCATAGCTCCTCCCCAATAAAATGAAACATAGGGACCAGCTTGAACTTCATTAAAACCAGCGACATTGGTATCGCCTAACCAGGAAACGAGAAAACTTCCAATAGAAACCTCTGCTCCCACATAAAAGAAAATGGCAAACATTCCCATCCATAAATGTGGATGCTGCTTAACCGTTCTGGCATAGTGCTTTAGCGAAATAAAAAAGCTTTCATTACTTGAGGGCACTTCTTCAGCATCCTCTGTCATTGAAGGTAAATATATTTTAGTAAAAATAAAGGCAACCAAGAGCAACACGACAGTCAAAATCAAGTAAGGAACTTGGACCGCCTTAATTTTATCTTCACTATTTAAAATTAAAATCGTCCCTACATAAGGAGCGAGGGCCGTTCCAAGGGAATTGAAGCCCTGAACTAAGTTTAAACGAAATGCACTCTTCTCTGGTGAACCTAACAAGGTTACGTAAGGGTTCACTGATACTTGTAATAAAGTAATTCCAGAGGCCAAGATAAAAAGAGACAGAAGAAAAATGGAATAGGAACCAAACTGTGCAGCCGGGATAAAACCAAGAGTCCCTAAACCAGCAACGATTAATCCGAATACAATTCCAAAACGATATCCTTTTTTATGCGTAATTCTTCCTGCTGGAATAGAAAGAAAAAAGTAGGCAGAGAAAAAACAAACCTGAACTAACATGGCCTGAGTGTAGCTTAGAGTAAATAAAGCCTTTAAATGAGGTATTACAATATCATTTAAACAAGTAATAAAACCGAAAAGGAAAAATAGCACCGTAACAAATGCAAAAGGCTTTGAATTAGTCTGCATAACTCTCTCTATTTTAAATTTTTAGCTGGCTATCATGGGCATACTCCTCTGCCTACGACTTGTTAATATATTGTCATTTTTATATGGATACCAAAAGAATCGCAATTCCCACGTCACCATTTTTTGTTCGTTTCATTTCTTGGGGTTGGTAGAATGAGGAAATTCATACAGCGGGAGTCAGTATGTTTCATTTGTTGTTCGCTCTATACGCCACACTTTCATTCGGTGAATCCACTATCATTGGAGGGAAACCTGTCCCTGAAGGGAAATTTAAGAATGTGGTTGCACTTTATAATCAGAAAAATAATTTCTTCTGTTCAGGAACTCTAATCCATCCCAAACTAGTCTTAACCGCCACTCACTGTATTGCTGATCCACGTTTAACTGCAGTCAATGTCCATGTCGGAAATGGAGACATCAATTCTAAAAATCTGTATCCTGCAGCGAAAGTTTTTAGTTATTCTAAAACTAGTTCAGACTTTTTTCTCAGAAATAATCAAAATGAAAAACTCATGCATGATATCGCGATTATTGTTTTAAAAGATGCAATCAATGATGTACCCATTACAAAATTAATCACCTCGCCAACAGTAATTAATACACTGGCCCCTCGTGCCCCTCTTTTGATATCTGGGTTTGGTCTCGATGAAAAAAAACAATCTGGGATTAAGCGATACGGTAAGCCCGAATTATCTTCCATTGCTCCCCACACTAATCGCCTAATCATTAACTTTACAGAAGAAGGAAGCTTTGCCACTCCTTATAAAGGCGACAGTGGTGGACCAGTTTTTGTTGTTTCTGAGAATAATCCAATTCAGATAGGAGTGGTTTCGGTTCTGCGACAAGGTCAAGTTCATTACACTCTTCCTCATAAATTTCTTTGTTGGATGGAGCAAAAAAGTAAACTAGAGATTCATCACCAATTTGACTGCCAAAACTCACTAGAACAAATGCCTACGAACATTAAAGGTTATGACTTTGATTTTTAAATTAATAAAAAAAGGGAGCATCCTGCTCCCTTTTTTCTATCGCTATCTATAAATATTAAACTAGTAATACCAAGCACACATAACATTGCTCGTATAACGAACAAATGGATTGTAGTTATTGGTGTAAGCAAACGCTTGAGCGAACATACCCGGATAGATCACAATATTGTTGAAATAAGCGTATGCTACTGGTCCTTGATAAGTAATCCCTGCTACGTTTCCGCGACAAAGCATAGGGCGACCCCAGACATTATCAACATAAGCTGAAAGCTGAATTGGGTTAGCATAAACGCGAACGTTTACCGGAAACCAAGCTTGAGCTTGTGAGTTAAAAGATAGAACTAAAAGAGCTAATACGAAAAACTTCTTCATCCAAAGTCCCCTCGAATATAATTGTGTGTTCCTCTAGTTATCCAACTTTTGAGCACTTCGTCAAATAAAAAAACTGAAGGATATAATAGTGATAACAGGAGTTAAACTAGGTTAAAGTAGGACTTGCTGAGGCTCGGAAGGTGACTGCTCTTTATATAGGTTTTCAAGCATATACTGAATGCGCTCGAGTTCGACCTCGCCCACTTTGCGGGAATACTCTTTCTCCAGATCATTCACCACTTGCAGTAGGGTTAGCTTAAATTTCTCACCGTAGGCAGTGAGAAAGATCTGACTTTCACGTTTATCTTGGGAGCTTACTTCACGACGAATATAACCACGCATCTCAAGCTCATTTAAATGTGAAGTCATAGTCTGCTTTTTCAGGCCACAAGCAGCTCCAATATCCTTAATGGAAGGTCCTTCATTATCAGCGATAAAACTTAGAATCTCGAGGAAAGAAGGGCGCAAATCATTAAAGCCTCTCTCTTGTAATTGATGGAGAAGTTCTAAATTATAAGTACGGTAAATCTTCTTAAGAAGTGACCCTATATGGGCCATGCGTTTCATTGCTTGGTGATCCTTTCATGTTAGGAGGATAGTCTCACTATCATACTAACATGAAAGTACTATAAAGGAAAAACAATTAGAGGTTTTGCAGGGGGATGGTAAGTTCCTCAGGTAGCTGTGCTTTTTCAATAACTTCTGCGTGTTCCCCTAGAAGGAATTGCACGTTTTCAGTCTGTACTTGAGCGACCTCGACCCCTTCATACCAAAGACCCATACGGGCTTCTTGTAACAGGACTGTGTCCACTTCTGCAAAAGTAGAAGTCACAAATAAAACGGCCGTCAAAAGTGTAAGCACTCTAAGCATGGAAAACTCCTCTTTTATAGCTCTTTCGTGATCTATAAAAGCAAGGAGAATGCCAACCTAGAAGATCTTTCTAGAATTCGAAATCGATGTCGCTAGTCCCGTACATACACCGAAAGTTAAAAGCGATGTTCCTCCGTAAGACATGAGCGGCAATGGAATCCCCACAATCGGTAAAAGACCAGTCACCATTCCCATATTAATGAAAGTATGACCAAAGAATATAGACATAAGACCTATAGTGACGACGGAGTCATAAAATTTATTCACAGAGTACGCGAGGTTCACGAACCGCAAGAGCATGATAATATAAAGGGTGATCAAAACTATCGAGCCAAAGAAACCATGTTCCTCGTTGAAAATAGAAAACACAAAGTCCGTATGGTTTTCAGGTAGATAAGCCAGTGATGCTTGAGAAGATTTTTTGAAACCTTTACCAAAAAGTCGACCTGACCCAATGGCAATTTCCGATTGAATCGCATTGTATCCGGCTCCTTTGGCATCTTCAAAGGGATCAATGAAAGTATGAATTCTTTTTCTTTGGTATTCTTTCAAGCCAAATTTATACATGACTCCCGAAGAAATTCCTCCAATAAGAACGACAATCGCAATCGAACGCCAGGTAAGTTTGCGATAGAAAGTCATCACAAGGAAGATAAAAATGAGCATTAAACCAGTTCCAAGATCGGGCTGTACAATAACTAAAATGGCAGGAATAAAAGCAATCAAACCGGGTGCAATTAAATCTCTTAAAACTAATTCCTTATCCGGACGAACACGAGAGTAATAACGGGCCAATGCGAGAACCAATGAAAGTTTCATCATCTCAGAAGGCTGGAAACGAATAGGACCAATCGCCAGCCACCGAGTCGCCCCTAAAGATGTTTTTCCCATAATCAAAACGAGAACCAGAAGAATACAATTGAGGGCATAAAAGACATAAGAAAGTCTAAAAAAAGTTTTTGGGTGAATAAAACAAATAGCTACAGCGGTGACCATCGCAATGAAAAACCAAATCAACTGAGCGCGAAAAAGTGGTTGATCTGCTTCATTGGCATGGGTGGCTGAATATAGATTCAAAATCCCAATCACGAAAATAGCGGTGACGGAAACAAAAAAACTTAAATCAAAGCGTTTTAATGGGCTTGAGATTTCGTCACTCATCTTCTTCCTCTACTCGTTTTGGTTTTGCTACCTTATCAGGAGCAAGACCCATTAATTCACG
>JBEIOQ010000122.1:0-5459 GCA_040377495.1 Halobacteriovoraceae bacterium | reverse complement strand
GTCACAATCCAGTGGATCTGCAACAGTGACATTTTACTTTTTTTCAGAAGATCCACCTTTATCGATGAAGTGACCGTCGTGATCACACTATCGGCACTGTTCAGAGTGGCGGCGGTTAACCCTAAGAGAAAGAAAAGTTGGAATATAAATCCTTGATGATTAAGGACAAAGTAAATGAGCTTTTGATCGTTAGCTGCAGCTTTCAATTCCGGATAAAACTCTAAACTTTGTCCTAATAATGAACCTTCCAGGAGAACGATAAAAGTCACCACAAAGACCACCACACCTAAACGGATAAAATTGGTCTGCAAAGATTTGAGTGAACTAACAGAAAAAGTTTTTTGCATAATATTCTGATCCAGACCAGTCATGGAAAGTGTGATCAGTATTCCTGAGAAAAAAGATTTAATGAAGCCAGTCCATGGGGTCTCTCCGATCATCAGTGGGCGAAACCAAATTGGTTCCACTGCATGAGACCGCAGGAAGAAATAAATTCCCAACGTCGTCACTAAAACTCCGAGAACAAGAACCATCGATTGCACGGTATCCGTCACAATTAAACTTTTGATGCCTGATTTAAGAGTATAAAGCGAAATCCCTATGGTCACTGCAATAATAGACGCTTCATTCCCCAGATTGAAGGCCTTAAAAACGAAAAGATGTAGCACTCCCGCGGTCAAAACCAAACGAGCAGATGAACCAAAAAGACGTCCCACCACAAAAAGCAGCGATGAAGTCTTTTGTGCTGTCTCCCCTAGTTCACTACCGATCCATTCATAAATAGAGACCAGATTTTTTTTGTGATAGAGAGGTAAAAAAACGTAAGCAATGATGACATAACCCACCATATAGCCCAGACAAACTGCTAGATATGAAAATGATTTTTGCTCCACGGTTCCCGGAACGGAAAGATAAGTTACACCCGATAAAGAGTCACCGACAATTCCTAAAGTAACCAGCCAAGCAGGTGCTGTAGTTTTAAGATACTCACCTTCACGAGACTCGCGACTCGCAAATTTAGAAATAGCAAAAATAAAAATGTAATAGGCCAAGCCAATCAAACAGATGGTGAAAGTATTCATTCTACCAGTTTAACATTGAAAACATAGAACTGTCTAAAATTTCAGGATATCTTTAATGCAACTAGATTTTCCGTTTCATCGTATTTTTTTCTGTATGATCAAAAATGCGGCTTTGTCCTTTAATTTTCAACTGACTATTTTCATCATAAGAAAAAGTATTCTCATCAATCAGTTCGAATTTTACGTCATAGCGTATGGTTTGAAATTCTTCATTTAAAAAACGATTGGAACAAATACCATAGGTAATAGAGCCTAGAGTGGCAGTCACGGTGAATTCAGTTGAATCTTGTTCCGCATCTCCACCGGCAAGAATAGCAATCCCACGTGGCACACTAAAACTCTTCATTACCTGACGATTCGCTTTATCCCAGATAAAATAGCCAACTTCTGTATGAAAGGGTTTGTCGCTTGGTCCATGTTTCCCTTCTTCCCAGGCGAATGTTTCATAACGAACAACAAACAACTGTTGCTCATGATTATTCACATCATCCATTGGTTCAAAAGTAGTGGTTTGACGAAATTTGGTATTTTCAGTTTTACGGTCTGGATTCGGTGCTTGATTCTCACCAGTTAATCCTTGGCTCTCCCATTTTCCGATTAAAAAACGTAATGGACCATAATTAATGTCGCTCATCTTTCGCTCCTCTATTTTTAAGAAGAATTTTAAGATCAGCGACATTGAAAGTCACTTTTTAGTTACATGAACCATTACACACTAACTGAACAAAACCTGTTGATACAGTGATGCTGGAGCTAGAGTATTCGGAAAGATTGTCGTGAGCTGATGTATACGTCGGGCTGATTTGTCCACGTGTTGAGTGAAGAACGCCGTAGTAACCTCCATTATTGATAATTGAACAATTTCTATAACCTTGAAAGTAACCCATGTTGTAAACTTCAGCCTGAGACATGGCCTTTAAACGATTACAGTATACGTTGTGATTGGGGCCTGGATCAGGAACATTGCTTCCACAAGATATGTGTGTGTTGTTAATCACAACTGATTGACCAGGATTAAGATTGATGTAGTCAGCCAGTGCTAGAGTACTGGTTAAAAATAGAGCAAGGGTCATCAATGTTTTCATGTTTCTCTCCCGAAAAAAATAAATGGTTACTTAATTTTTGACATAGGTGAAAACAGGAGTAAACCTAGATCAAATTAAAGTGAGAAATTATTAGGGAAAGAGCGAAAAACGGTGTCACTTTGAAACCAACTGATTTCAATGCGTTACATTAAGGGTTTCAAGATTAATTTTTTCAAAATTGGTCACTATCAAGATGTAATTTCATCTACCTAGTTATCACTCTGTAAAAACTACAGTTGCTGAATAAGAGAGAAGGAAGTAAATCAATTACAAATAATTAAAAGGTAATAACGATGAAAACTTTCATTCTAACGGTTTTATTTTTAATCTCTTTCCAGTTGATGGCAAGTCCCTCTCACCCTCGTAAGGATTTAAACTACCGTATCGGTTGGGATTTACCTAACAAGATCATCCTGCTTCAAATTAAAAATAGTTCAAAAAATAATCTTAAAATTGATTTTCAAAGTGCAACAAACTCCAGCATTAAAATTGCTTCAAAAAACGTAGCCGTTGCTGCTAATCAAGAATTAACCGTCAAGCTAGCTATTACTAGTTTCAAAGAAGGACAGAATATTCTTATTCTTACTTCTAAAACGGATGATGTCCCAGAGCCTGGCCCGGAAGTCTTTCAGCCCGTTATTGTCCATGGTACAGATGTCCTTCCCTTGACTCTCGGTGAAATGATCGTCGAACGCCAAGCAATACGCGCGAACTCAAATTCAGCCTTATCTACTTTAAATATTAATGGATATATTTATCGCCAGCCTATCGCTAAAAAAGTTTTTAATCTTTCATCTTTACCTGTGAATCAAATCGAAGCGCTTCCTTATCTGGATACAGGTGATTATATCATTCAGAAACTTAAGCAACTTCCTGACTTAAACTTCGATTATTTTCCTGGAGTTTCACCGAATGTAGCTTTTCCACCTTCACCGATTACTCCTATGCCCAACTTACCGATGGCCCCAACACCTAGTGGTTATGTCGTAAAAGGAAAAATGGCCATGAAGCTGGCCGATAAAAAATTTGTCGCTGCTTGGGGATGGACCGTGCGAGCATGGCAAAACCAAGGACCAAGCGGCTGGAGCTACTTGGGAGGAACTTCAGTTCGTTCCAATGGAGATTGGCAGCTAGGTATCAATCCTAATTCTGTTCAAATGGGCAAACCAATTTCGATTGAATTTATTGCTCTCAACCGTTTCTTTGAGCTTAAAGAGCCTAACGGAACACCATGGACTTGGAATACAGAAGTCAATTTTAATCAAACCACACTTGATATTGGTGCTCGACTGGCCGATCTTACCACTGAAGGGGATGTCCCTGGTTTAGGGGAGGTTTATCTTGGAGCAGCAGCTTTGTGGGTAAAATTGGCAAAAAATCGCATCAACGCCATCAGGGAAGCTCCTTACAAAATTACATTCCCCAACAAACTTGAGACCGGAAAATGCATCTACGGTAGTCCTCGCTATGCATGGTCTTGTAGCTATCAGGAGAATGGAGATATTTACCTAGTTCCAGAACATGCGAAAAAGGAAATTGTTATTCATGAACTTGGACACTCCATCAATTTCTATTTTTGGGACGGACAAATGCCTAGCGATATGGGTGGTGTGCATACTTTAACCGGTTGTGGAAAACAAGGTATGGCCTTAACCGAAGGTTTTGCTGATTTTCTTGCTGCTTGGGTATTAACTGATACGAAAACGCTAAGTCCTGTGAACACCTTTAGTTCAAATTTAAGCTTGGAAGTAAAGTTGAATACTTTTTGTTACAATTCATTAAGTGAATTCGTCGTCATGCAACTACTTTGGGACATGATCGACTATCATAAGGAAGGACAATACACGCAGCCACTGGGATATGCAGATACGATTGCCTTAAAACACGATCATATGCCAATTACGATGTATTTAATGAAACCTCAAAGTACTTTAGCCGATTTTGATAAAGATATAATGAATTGGTCAGCAGATGCACAAAGCATTGTTGGCCCTAATATTCACCGTTCTTATGTGTGGAATGTTTCCGACTTACGACCATAAGGGAAGCGGCTATACTTTCTCACCATTTATCTACATAGAGATTGAAGGCACCGATCACCATCAATGCGATCCACACCAGTAGTGGATTCACTGTGTTTTTCATCGTTCTTTTCATAAAAGCCTCCTGACCAGATAATTATCTCAGAAAATAAGGGTTCAAAAATGATGCCGGGATAAAAAATTATTCTTATGAGCAAAATCAAGAAATTATAAATGCTGGAGTATAGCTAAAACGAGGCAAAATTCCTCGTTATCTCAATTTTAAATTAGTTTTAAGATCAGACTGTGGTTTAATAAACTTGACCATGGAAAATCTAACCATTGATATTATCCTTCCGAGTTTTAACCGGTCCCCTCTACTAGAGCGGGCCATTCGCTCCGTGCTTCAACAATCCTACCCTCATTTTAATCTGTATGTGATCAACGATGGATCTACCGACGAAACGGATCAAATGATGGAACAGTTTACGCATGATCCACGCCTTCATTATATCAAACAAGAAAATAAAGGCGTCAGTGCAGCTCGCAATCTTGGTATTAAAATGGCGCAATCTTCTTGGGTCGCATTCTTAGATTCTGATGACGAGTGGTTGCCCAGTAAATTAGAAGTTCAAGTTCAATACATGAGAAAATATCCAACACTTCGTTTCTTTCATAGCAATGAGATTTGGATGAGAAATTTTGTGCGAGTGAATCCCAAATTGAAATTCGATAAAAGCAATCATGAGATTTTCAAGCGATCTTTAGAAACTTGCCTCATCTCCCCTTCCACCGTTTTAATGAGAAAAGAACTGGCCCACTTTGATGAAAGGTTCACCATTTGTGAAGATTATGATTTGTGGTTAAAAATTTTGGCAGTGGAGGAAGTTTGTTTTATTCCTGATTACTTAATAATCAAACACGGCGGGCATGCAGACCAACTTTCAACTCAATATCCTGCAATGGATTACTGGAGAATTAAGTCTTTGGTTGGTTTACTCAAAAATTCTCCGTTGAATGAAATACAAAAGTCCCTTGTGATAGCTGAGATTAAAAAGAAAGGTCCTATTCTTTTACAAGGCTATGAAAAACATCAAAATGTTCAAATGGCCAGCGAACTCAAGAAAATACTCGAAATTCTTTAAAAGTGTACTTGCTCAAGAGCTCTGAAGGGAGATAATCTTAACTATATTTTTAGAAGTAGGAATAAGATGGACTATTTTGAAGCGGTCAAAAAACGTAGAAGCATAAGACGATACACGGAAGAAGTG
>JBEIOQ010000050.1:0-15966 GCA_040377495.1 Halobacteriovoraceae bacterium | reverse complement strand
ACTTCGACGGCGACACGGGGGCCGGCCTCGGCGCGTCGCACCAGACCGGATGGACCGGCGTGGTCGCACGGCTGGCACAGATGTTCGCCAGCACCGACGCGGCGACGGTGCTCCACGGACCGAGCCGGCCGTTCACCGTGCCCTACCGCCGTGTCGCCGACCCGATGCTCGTCCCCCGCGACACGCCCTGACCCTCGCATCCTGTGCTTGGTTTCAGCAATCAAATCATCCTCATAAAAAAACTCAACCCATTCTTCCTTCCAAAACCGATGAGAATATTTTTTGTAAATCAAAATGCGAAGGTGGAGTGACTTTCGTCTATGAAGCAAATTCTAATGGAAAGTGCGCTTTAAAATTCTCATATCCATGTTTCCCTCATGGTTGTGACAAAGATCGGTTTAGTTGCCGTCCAGAATGTGCTACTGACAGAGATTGTTCTCTTGGAGCTGTTTGTAATACCACTGAATCTCAGTGTGTGCCTCAAGGCATTTATATGTGCAAAGATAGTTTCACCAAAGTCGATGCCGCTGGAAACCAAGGCTCCTGTATTCCTTATCGCTGCAATTTAGGTCAATGCATGAGTAGTTGTGTTAGTGATAGCGATTGTGCCCAAGGTTTTCGTTGCGACAGCAATCAGTGTGTCATTCGTTAATTAGAAATAATAGCGGGCACCTAAAGAACCTTGTAAACCAAAATCTGATTCTGTAATCACTTTAAGTGATGGAACGACTTCTAAGAAAAATCCAAAAGGATCTTTAGGCAATAGGTACTCTAGACCCAGAGGCATTCTTACTCCCAAGGCCAGATCATCTTTATCTGTTTGGTCATTTTCAAAACGCATAAATCCCCCTAAACCCCAATAAGCTGTAATGGGAGAAGGCTTACGAATGAGAGCAGGTAAAAGTTTAGGCAAAAGTATTTTGTGATCTGCTAAGATAATGGCCTCACTACTCAGTGAATAGCCCACACCTAAGTCAACCATGTAAGAGTTATGACGGAATTGTAAGCTGACTGCTGAGGGCTCACCTAACATCATTCCTGCACCGAAAATTTTTTCTTTCGCATATACTGTGCTGGTCATTAGGCTCAAAATGAGAATGAAAATTTTCATGCCTTTATTTTCCTCCAGTTTTCAATTGTCCGCAAGCTGCAAGTATCTCGTCACCCTTAGTGGTTCGAACCATGACATGAATACCATTTTTCACTAATTGTTCTTTAAAGTGGTCAATTTCTGCTGGTTCAGGACGTAAATAGTGGCTTCCAGGAAAGGGGTTGAAAGGAATAAGATTGAGGATTGCTTTTCTCGATTTTAATAAATGGTGCAAGCTCTTTACGTCGGATTCGTGCATGTTCAGATTTTTAATCATTAAGTATTCAAAAGTAATATACTGGCGCTTCATCAACGGTACTTGATCAATCGCCTCTAATAATTTCTCAATAGGATAAGTTTTATTTAAAGGTATGAGTTCATTTCTGGTTTCATTCACGGGTGAGTGAAAAGAGATTGCCAGATTAATTTGTGGGAATTCATGAAAGCGAGTGAGCCCAGGCAGATAACCTGCGGTAGAAAGAGTGATTTGTCTGGGTCCAATATGAAAGGTGTCTTTTTCCAGAAAAATCTCAGTCGCCCATTTCACGGAATCAAAATTATGCAGAGGTTCGCCTTGTCCCATAAAAACAATATTAGGAGCGATGGTCTTAGATTTCCGATTATTTTTCAACCAGCGCCAGGCCTGGATATATTGACCGACAATCTCGTGAGCCTCTAGATGCCTTTTTAGGCCTTGTGTTCCGGTATAACAAAAACTGCATTTCATGCCACAACCCACTTGAGTGGAAAGGCAAAGAGTGTAACGTTTATAGAATGGAATTAAGACGGTTTCAACTTTTTGTCCGTCACTAAACTGCATCAGAAATTTTACCGTTTCATCTGGTGATTCATGGACCGTATGGACCAGTGGTAGTTCAAAAGAATACTCAGAGAGCAAAAGTTCTAATTGAGTTTGTTTGATTTGCAGCTCTTTGGCCGTCGTGTTCTCTAAAGTAAAATGGGTGTTCTTGTAGTAATGACGAAATATTTTCGTCATGGTGCTGGTACCAAAGCGAGCGAATAAAGAGGCCACTGGCTGCGAGAAAAAGAACGGCTTCATTTCTTTTTAGGACTAATACGATAAATGGCATCAGCAAAGTCATCAGAAACGAGAATACTTCCATCAGGCAACTCTAGTAAATCGACGGGACGTCCACTGACTTTTTCATTTTGCAGAAAACCTGAAAGAAAATCTTCTTCTTTGACGACTTTGTTATCTTTGAGTTTTAAACGGACTACTTTATAACCTGATTTTTTAGTACGATTCCAGGAACCATGCAGCGCTACCAGAATATCCCCCTGATAAAATTTTAGACCAAGGGCCGCGACGTGAGCGCCAAATTCCCATTGAGGGGCAGTACTTTTAAAATTTTTTGGCTTAAGTTTCCCAAACTCTGGATCAGCAATATTTTTTCCATGAACGAAAGGAAAACCAAAGTGTTCTTTTTCTTCCGTGAGCATATTTAATTCACAAGGGGGAATATCATCTCCCATAGAGTCTCTGCCGTTGTCGGTGAACCATACTTTGTTGGTTTGAGGGTGTAGCGTAATACCAACAGTATTACGGATACCAGACGCAATTTTGGTCAGAGTTTTAGTTTTTAGATTAAGACTATGAAGTGCAGAGTAGCGAGGGTCGTCTTTCAGGCAAATGTTACAAGGAGCTCCAATGGGAATAAGTAGATCACCCTGATCATTAAAGGTGATATATTTCCAACCATGCCATTTATCAGAAGGAAGCCCTTTAAAAAATTCTTCAGGCTTTTGCTGTTTGTCTAATTGAGCTTCAATGTTTTTGAAGACTAGAATTTGGTGAACTTCTGCCACATAAAGATTTCCATCTTTAAAAGCGACACCGTTAGGCATATTTAAATTAGTTGCGAGGGTATACTTTTCATCTGCTTTGCCATCGTGATTGACGTCGCGAAGAGCATAAACACTGCCAGTTTCACGAGTACTGACGTAGACGACACCACTCGGAGAAATGGCCATTTGGCGAGGCTCTTTGATATTTTCGTAAAATAGATTTACACTAAAGCCTTCAGGCACTTTGATTTTGTCCAAATTAACTTTGGCCAAGGAGCTGTTTGAAAGAAAGAAAAAAATGCAGATGGATATAACCTTAGACATTCAAAACCTCGAAAAAATGTATGGCCCTATCTTAGTCGATATTCACTCTCATAATCCAGTTGAAAGCGAAAATATCTTCAAAGTTTTTAATCACCGCATTGGTTTTGATCCAGAGACCAAAGCCTGGCAGGGATACTTTTCCGCCGGCCATCACCCTTGGGATGTTAAAAATTTAGATGAAACTAAAAAGAATTTAAAGTTATTAGAAAATATGGCCGCTTCACCTAAATTTATTTTTATCGGCGAGACCGGACTAGATCGTCATCGTGATGCTAACTTTGAGGCGCAACTGGTAAGTTTTGAAGCTCATCTTGAATTGGCGAAACAATACAAAAAACCTTTAATTCTTCATGCCGTCAAAGCCCATTCAGATATTTTGCATCTATTAAAAAAACATCACTATAGAGGAATCCTCATTCTTCATGATTTTTCGGGTAATACAGAAACAGTGAAGCAATATCAGCAGTATGAAACCTATTTTTCTTTTGGCCAAAGTCTTTTCAATCCTCGACCAAAATTAGGAGAGGTTTTTCAATCCTTATCTTTAGATGAGATTTTTTTAGAAACTGATGATCAGTGTCATTTGACACTTGGTGAGATATATCAGAGGGCCAGTGAGCTAAGAGCTTGCTCCTTTGATGAATTAAAACAGACATTGTGGAAGAATTTACAGCGAGTTGTTTTGTCGGGTACTGGTCTTTGATTGCCCCCACTCAGGATTTCTCTTAAAATACAATCATGGAAATTTGGTATAAACACTTTTTTGATTACTCACCTGATCTCTATACGGTGACTCATCAAAATAGAATGATTGACGTAAATAAGGCCTGGGAGTTTGCTCTGGGTTGGAAAAGAGAGGAAGTATTAACTAAGCCTCTAACTGATTTTATGCATCCTCTTGATCGTGAAAGAACAGAAGCTTTTATCAAAGCGGGCGTCATGCCTACTCAGGAAAATCCTTTTCAGAATCGTTACCTTACCAAAGATGGAGCGGTTCGTTGGTATTCGTGGAAGGCCCACACCAGTAGTGATGGCCAATACATCTTCGCCATGGGACGGGATATCACTGAAGAAAAATCGAAAGTCGAGATGATGCAAAATATTGTAGAGAATATTCCTATCATGTTGGTCTTTTTTAACAAAGAGGGCGATTTTGAGTGGGTGAATGAAGAGTGGGTAAAGCAAGTTGGTTGGTCTCTTTCTGAAATGAAAGGTCAAAAAATGTTATCTTTTCTAGCTCCAAGTATAGACATCGCGGAAGCAGCTTACCTGCACACGAAAAAAGCCGACAAATCCTGGAAAGATTTTTCCCTGAGAACGAAATCGGGCAAGTTGATTGAAACGAGTTGGGCGAATGTTCGTCTTCCCTCAGGAGAAGTATTATCTATTGGTCAAGACATTACACTGAGAATGCATCAAGAAAAATTGATTAAAGAGCAACAATCTAAAATTGTTTCTTCCGCCAAGATGTCAACCTTAGGAGAGATGGCAGGAGGGATTGCACATGAAATCAATAATCCACTGACAATTATTCATGCTCGGGCGCACCAATTAAAAAAATTAGCGCAAATGGAAAGTATCAAAGTGGATGAAATTGTTAATTATGCGGAAAAAATAGAGCAGACAGCAGAACGAATTGCTAAAATTATCAAAGGTCTTAAATCATTTTCTAGAAATGCAGAACAAGATCCTTTTATTAAGGCCACTTTTTCTTCTATTTTAGATGATTCACTCGAGTTGTGCCGTGAACGCTTTAAAAATCGCGGAGTGAAATTAGAGGTGATCGATGTGCCTGAAGTCGTCTTACGTTGTCGGCCGGTACAAATTTCTCAAGTGATCTTAAATCTTCTCAACAACGCCTTTGATGCTGTCCATGAGCAGCCTAAGGCATGGGTGAAATTAGAGGCGGAAATTCATGAACGTAATCTGCGCCTTATGATTACTGATTCAGGAAAAGGGATTCCACCGCATATTGCTTCCAAAATGATGGAACCTTTTTTTTCAACGAAAGAAGTAGGCAAGGGAACTGGATTAGGGTTAAGTATCTCTAAAGGAATTATTGATGATCATCAAGGTCATTTTTGGTATGACCTCGCCTGTAAGCATACCCGTTTTATTTTAGAATTACCTTTAGCATTGAGCTGAAATTTTAGGAGACTATTTTGAGTAATGTACGAATTGAAGAAGATTTATTAGGTAAAAAAGAAGTTCCTGCACAAGCTTATTATGGCATTCATACAGTCAGAGCAGTGGAAAATTTTCAAATTAGTGGTCATTATCTTTATGAACATCCTAGTTTCATTCGTGCTCTTGCGCTGGTTAAAAAAGCTTGTGCTATGGCCAACATGGAACTAGCGACCATCCCTAAAGACAAAGGGAATTACATTATCCAAGCATGTGACAAATTAATTGTGGGAGAATTTCATAAAGAATTTCCGACCGATGTTTACCAAGGTGGAGCTGGAACGTCTGTCAACATGAACGCGAATGAAGTAATTGCTAATATTGCGCTAGAAATCATGGGGCTTGAAAAAGGGCGCTATGATATGATTCACCCTAACGATCATGTGAATAAAAGCCAATCCACCAATGATGTTTATCCTACCGCCTTCCGAGTCGCCTTATTTGAAGAACTCAATTATTTGTTAAATGATATTGATTATCTTTGCCAAGGGTTCACCCTTAAGTCAAAAGAGTTTGAAACCGTTTTAAAAATGGGAAGAACTCAGTTGCAAGATGCTGTTCCAATGTCATTAGGGCAAGAGTTCCATGCGTTTGCAACACTGATGCATGAGGAGAGTCGACTTACTAGTTTGTTGCGAAAACTTCTTTTAGAGGTCAACCTTGGAGCTACGGCGATTGGAACGGGAATAAATGCTCCAGATGGTTATTCACAACTGGCAGTAGAGAAATTAAAGCTTCTGACCAAACAAGATTATGTGTCTTCGGAAGATTTGATTGAAGCCACTTCAGACTGTGGAGCTTACGTCATGATCTCTTCAATGCTGAAAAGAACAGCGGTGAAACTTTCTAAAATATCCAATGATCTTCGTTTATTATCTTCTGGACCAAAAGCGGGATTAAAAGAAATAAACCTGCCTGAATTACAAGCAGGTTCTTCAATCATGCCGGCAAAAGTGAATCCAGTAATTCCAGAGGTGGTGAACCGGATTTGTTTCAAAGTCATTGGTAATGATATGACGGTGACCATGGCAGCAGAAGCTGGACAACTGCAACTGAACGTGATGGAACCGGTGATCGCTTCTTCTTTATTTGAGTCGATTCTTCTCCTCAGAAGAGCTTGTCTTACTTTACGAGATAAATGTGTCAATGGGATTACCGCCAATGCTGAAACATGTAAGAATCAAGTGATGAATAGCATTGGAATTGTCACCTTCTTGGATCCGATTATCGGGCATGCGAAATGTGATGAGATTGGAAAAATTTGTGCTCAAACAGGAAAGAGTGTATCTCAAGTTGTACTAGAGAAGAAACTCATGACCCAAGCACAGCTGGACGAAGTTTTCTCCACTGAAAATATGCTTCATCCAAAATATCATGGTAAGAGATACTAATCTCTTACCCAGTGACAGGTGTATCCACCTGGATTTTTCACTAAATAGTCTTGATGGTAGTCTTCTGCATCGTAAAAGGTCGATGCAGGAACGACTTTCGTCACGATGGGCTTTTTCCAACGCCCGATTTTTTCTTGCGCTTTAATCGCTTTTTCCGCTAATTCTTTTTGCTCAGGAGAGCTGTAGAAAATGGCTGAGCGGTATTGTGTTCCCACATCATTGCCTTGGCGATCCAAAGTAGTTGGGTCATGCATTTTGAAAAAGAATTCAAGCAGTGCTGTATAAGTAATCTTCGCTGGATCATAAGTCACTTTTACGGCCTCAGCATGATTTGTGCTTCCCGTTTTGACGTGAATATAAGTGGGATTCTTTAAATCACCGCCTGTATAGCCCACTTGGGTTTCCACTACGCCTGGAAGTTTACGAATTAAATCTTCTACTCCCCAAAAGCATCCACCTGCGAGAATTGCTGTTTCTAATTTTTTCTTTTCGACTGATTGATTGGGAAATAACTTTAAATATTCTCCATAGCCTTCTTTTTCTAAATCTTGGGTGGCGATAAACCGAAGTGCGGCGGAATTAATACAAAAACGTTTTCCGCCTTTATCTTGTGGCCCATCATCAAACACGTGACCGAGATGGGAATTTCCATGCTTACTTCTCACTTCTTGGCGAGGAGCGATCAGTTTAAAATCTATTTTGGTTTGTACATTTGATGTATCGATAGGCTTGGTAAACGCTGGCCAACCTGAACCTGAGTCATATTTGTCTAAGGAACTGAATAAAGGCTCGCCGGAAACCACGTCCACATAAATACCTTCCTCTTTGTGATTGTAGTATTTATTTTTAAAAGGCATTTCTGTCCCTTCGTGTTGGGTAACCTGGTATTGTTCTTCCGTCAGAGATTTTTTTAAGTCTTCTTTGTTGATGGTTTTATTTTTCCAGTGATTGTCTGCCATAACTGCTCCGTTAAAGGCCAATAAGAACGTTAGTAAAGTTATCATATTTTACCTCATCACTTCTATTACGATAGTGCCTTGGTTTTTGTTACACTGCCTCAATTTTGTCATTTTTTTACCTAAATTATGGTCAAGAGAGACTAGAATCGCTATAGTTTAGCCACATATTTTAAAGGAGTCTTTATGAATCAAAAACAAATTTATCTCATTGTAGCGCATCCAAATTTAGCTGCCTCTAAGGCGAATAAAGCGTTATTAGAAAAAGCACTGACATTAAAAAATGTGACTGTTCGTAATTTATATGCAGATTATCCGAATTTCAAAATTGATGTGAAGCGCGAACAAGCGGAAATGGAAAAAGCCGATGCTATCGTTTTTCAATTTCCCCTTTATTGGTATAGCACCCCGTCTTTGATGAAAGAATGGCAGGATTCAGTCTTTACATATGGTTGGGCCTTTGGTTCCCAAGGTTCAAAATTAAAAGATAAAACTTTCTCGTTGGCAACGACCGTCGGCTCACCGGAGAAAAGTTATATCCAGAATGGGGAAAATATTATGGATAAAATTTTATTTCCTCTTTATGGATCAGCTCAATTTTGTAGTATGAAAAAAGCAGAGCCGTTCATTCATTACGGTTTAGGCCGTCCTTCAGACGAAGAATTAGTGAAAATGACTAACTTATACGGTGATTTCTTAGCTAAGTTGTAATCTGTTCTTATGATGAGTAAAAAGAAATACCAGGAGAAACTTTTTCAACAGGAAATGTTTCTGAATAAAACAGAGGCGACCTTTGGTCCCCATGAGGTCATTATTGTCCTGGATCATTTGAAAGATGACTTTAACATTGGTAAAATTTTTCGCTCTGGAGAAATTCTGGGAGTACAACAGATTTTCATCGTTGGAACTAAGTTCTTTGATTGTATTCCTGCCAAGGGAACTGTAAGAAAATTAAAGTGCGAATTTTTTCCGGATTTTAAAACTTGTTATGAAAAACTTCAACAATTGGGGTTTTCTCTTCAAGCTTTAGATGTCAAAGGAGAAAACTTTTTAGGGAAGGTCAGCTTTCCTCATAAAACAGCTTTCATTATGGGACATGAAGAATTCGGATTGAGTTTTAATCCTCAAGATTTTGAGGGGATTCAATTGCTGAAGATTAAGCAATTTGGAAAAACACAAAGTCTCAATGTGAGTGTAGCCGCTAGTTTAGTTATGCATGAATATAATCGTCAACATCATCTTGAATAAAAGGAGTTTATTATGAAAACGTTGGTTAGTTTAAGTTTGCTTCTCGTCTTAACTGCTTGTGCTTCAAAGAAAAGTACAGGAAGTGCACCAGTCAATACAGTTGCTCAGGGCAAAGTTGGAGCGCCGGTTGTTGCTTTTGAAGTAACAGAAGGGATTATGCACCCGGAATCGGTTCTTTATTCGAAAGAACACAATTCTATTTTTGTTTCAAACATTTTTTCTGGCAACCCTCAAGAAAAAAAGAGAGTTTCTTATATTTCCAAATTAAGTGCTGAAGGAAAAGTAATTAAGTCAAAATGGGTTAAGGGATTAAAAGCGCCTAAAGGTATGGCGATTGTAAAAAACTATCTTTATGTCTCAGATGTCGATCAACTAGTTAGAATCAATATCAAAAGAGGGACAGTTTCAAAAACATTTAAAGTACCTAATGGAAAATTCATCAATGACGTCGTGGCCGATAAAGAAGGAAATATTTATCTTTCAGATATGTTTGATAACTGTATTTATAAACTAGGAAAAGATGGTCTTAAGGTTTGGATAAAGTCGGATAAGTTAACTAGTCCAAATGGTCTATTTACCGACGGCCAAAAGCATATGATTGTTGGCCTCTGGGGAGATAAAGTGGATGCTAAAACTTTTGTTGCTGAAATTCCCGGTGGAGTGGTGGCGATTGATTTGGCCAACCCTAAAGATGACTTTAACGTTGAACCATCAGTTCGTGGCCATATGGACGGAATAGATAGCGATAAAGATGGTAATCTTTGGTTATCTGACTGGGTAAATGGGAATGTTTTTCTAATGAAGAAAAATGGTCAAGGTGAGTTAAAGTATAATTTTGGTCAAGGGACAGCTGATATTAGTGTCGCCAAGGAATTAGGATTACTTTTAGTCCCTCAAATGTATCAGAATAAAATTATTGCAGTAAAACTGTAGGCAAGTCATTCATCAAATCAGGGAGTTCATGACAAACAATCGGAATTCCCTGAATTTGAATCTTATAAGCGTCTCTATCAATTAAAATCGTCCCTGGAATACTTTGAGCATGAAGTTTAATCATTTTAATAGTCATCTTTAGAGGATCTGGCAATTTGCTTTCTTTAATTTTATCTTTTCGAAGCTCATAAAAATAAGCGAGACGATAGATTGACTCAAGTACATGGCGAAGCATACAGTGGTGATAAGGATTATTTTTCAAAAGAGTTATTTGATTATAGCTCCACATTTGAATCGCTTTAATATCCTTACTACGAGCAAGTCGGAGTAGTTCTTTACGAAGCTGCCAAAAACCGATGGGATATAGTGCTGTGTTTTCTAATTTCGGTCCCAACACTGGAGGAAGGGGATTTAGGTCTTTCCCTTCAAATTCATCACACCATAAATTGAAACCAAAAGCTTTATAGTGTTCAGCCGATTGATCATATTTTTTGGAAAGAGATAAACCACTTTTTTCCCCCAAAATGAGAAGAGCATAGAGACGATCAGATTGTCCGCGGGTTAGGTCATGGTAATAGTCACGTTTAACTTGGTTTTTCGCTATAGCATCGGAGAAATGCTCCCCAAAACAGGGCCTTCCATAAGCTTCCCAGGAGACAGACGATAGAGAGAGGAATGTTAAAAATAACCTTAATAGCATGGGAATAGATTAACACAAGATTCTCTAAGAGGAGGGGTGATAACCTGATTTTATAGGGGGCCGTCAAAAGATTAGACACAATTAAGGGACAGAGAAGCTTTTACACAAACGTGACCCTTGAGACTCTTTATCCGCTAGAATGAATTTATGAAAAAATTGTTATGTATGGCACTTTTGGGCTTAAGCTCGCTAGCTTATGCTGAAGTTTCTTTGAAGCTTTTAACTTGGAATACCTTTATGATTCCCAAGCCCATCAATCTGACTTTTCAAAAGACTCGTTCTAAGCTTATTGCTAACACACTCAAGCAAACGGATTACGATGTTATGCTTTTTCAGGAAAATTTCACAGGGAATTCACGCCGTGAAATTGGTGGGGCACTTAAGCAAACTCATCCTTACCAAGCTCGTTTAGGCGGACAAACGGTGCGTATGAATGCGGGGCTATTTCTTGTTTCACGACACCCCATGAAGATTTTAGAAAAAATCCATTTCAAACACTGCACGACTTCCGATTGTCTCGCTGCCAAAGGCTCTTTTTTGGTTGAAATAACTTTGCCTGAAGAAAAAAAAGTGCAAATCGCTACGACTCATTTACAAGCGTGGAATACGGATAAGGCCCGTGCTGTTCGAGTAAAACAACTGGAAGAAATTAAAGCGATGATGGATCGTCACGCTAAACCTAGTATCCCTCAAGTATTGGCAGGTGATATTAATGTGGATGGTCGCTTAGAACATGAGTATAACAATACATTAAATATTTTGGACATGCAGTCGGAGGAACTTGAGGGCGACTTACGTGTTACCAATGGTTTCGAGGTCTCTTGTTACAATATTCCAGCGGTAGAAGAGGGTGGTGAGTGGTTGGATCATGTTTTTATTAATCCACAACAGACTAGGACTATGGTTACCCATAAAAAAGTAGTACCATTTTACGGTGAGATCAAAGGGGAAAATTGTCCCCTCTCTGATCATTACGCCGTAGAAGCGACAATTACTTTTTAATGGTAGCTATTCATTATGCTCAAAATTGGTTCAGGTAAAAAAGAAATTACTTGTCTCATTCCAGGTTTAGGAATGATGGGGTATGGAAATCCTGCCAATACTATTTATGAAATAGGAACACCTCTTTGGTCTCGCGCCTTTGTCATCGGCCAAAACAATAAAATATTTATTTTTGTTAACATTGAATTATGTTTTGTCAGTTTCATCATTAAAGAAAATGTTTTAACTAAATTACAAATATTAAAACCTGAACTAAATCTGACTGAGGCTGAGATCTTAATCACCGCTCAACATACACACTCTGGCCCTGGTGGTTTTACCCAATATCCTTTCTATAATATGACGACTCCAGGATATAGACCGAGAGTGGTGGAAGTGATCAGTAACGGTATTGTGGAAAGTATTCTGGAAGCTTTGGCCAATCAAGAAGAGTCCATACTTAGTTTAGAGAGTTCGAGTTTTTCACATGAGCAAGATGTGGCCTTTAACCGCTCCATGCCTGCCTTCAATAATAATCAAGAAGTGAAAGATGGGCAGAAATTAAAAAATTTCGAAGCGATTGATCGAGAGATGGTGGGACTGCGCTTTATTACGAAGGAAAACAAACTGAAAGGTTTAATTACTTGGTTTGGTGTGCATGGAACAAGTATTTCTAGTCACAATCATCGTTTACATGCTGACAACAAAGGGATCGCAGCGAGCCTGTGGGAGAAAAAACACCCAGACGCAATTGGGATTTTTGCTCAACAGGCAGCAGGAGATGTTTCACCTAATTATATCTGGGATAAAAAACTGAAACGTAATCGTGGTAAATTTGTCGACCAATATGAAAATGCTAATTATAACGGTGAGCTTCAGTGTAAGGGAGCAGAGTCGCTGCAGAAAATATTTGAAGTTAAGGGAGAATTAAAGTCTGCACATCTCTTTATCAATATGAGCGAATTAGCTGCAGGTCCAGCAATGGGGCGCAGTTTTTATGAAGGAACCAAAGAAGACGACGCTAGCTTTCCTCGTTTTTTGCTTGGTCCTTTCACTTATCTCGCGCGCAAAGTGAAAGAGAAACATCTGCAGGATGGTGGGGCAGAAGAGTTTCGTAAATTCTACTCAGAACAAGGTAACAAAATTATTTTTACCGATGTCGCCCACAATGTGATGTTTGGATTTACGCTGGATATGTGGAGAAAAATTCCTATGATTCCAGATCCTGCGGCACAAGAATTTATTCGTGAGATTAAGGCAGGAGGGATGGATAATCCCCATTGGATGCCGCATATTTTGCCAGTGCAGCTGATACAAATAGGCCCCTTGGTGATGGCCGGTGTTCCAGGTGAAATTACTTATATGGCAGGTGAGCGCTTAAAGAAAAAACTTCTGTCTGATTTAGAGAGTTGTGGAGTAAAGAAAATTGTTCTTTCTAGTTATGCTAATGCCTACATGGGTTATATAACCACCCCTGAAGAATACGATATTCAATGTTATGAAGGTGGACATACCTTGTATGGCCGAAATACTTTAACCGCGATTATAAAAGGCTTCGAAGTTTTGGCGGGGAATTTAAAAGAGCAAAAGAAAAATGAAGGGATGAATGTAAAGGGTCAGGCCTTTCCCTTTTCAGAAAAAGACCTGCTGGCCAGAACCATTGATTAAGCTTTTTTCTCGTCTTCTTCTTTGCGTAGTTTATTCATGGCCTTAACCATAAGAAAAACGGCAAAAGCAATAATCACAAATTTAATGACACTATCGATGAATACACCATAGTTTAGGGTTGGTGCTCCAGCCTCTTTCGCCTTAGCTAAAGATTCATACGCAACACCGTTGAGAGAAATAAAAAGATTGGTGAAGTCTACTCCTCCAATTAATTTTCCGATTGGGGGCATGATAATATCAGAAACAAGAGAGGAAATGATTTTCCCAAACTCTGCACCGATGATCATCCCGACAGCCAACTCGAAGGCATTTCCTTTGACGGCAAATTCTTTAAATTCCTTCATCATTGACATAAAGACTCCTTAAAATTTTGCGACAAGAGCTGTGGTTAATAAGGTATCTGTTTTATGACGGATTCCCGGAGCCGGTAAATGGTCATAACGAAGTAAGAAGCCAGATTTAAGCGAGAAGATATTGGTTAACATGGCAGAGACCGATGCTTCTGTGTTGTATTGGTAGTCAGTAGAGTTAGACAAGTTAGGAAGTAATTCAAACCAATACTTAGTAGAAAAACTTTCATTCCACTTTTTTTCCCACTCCGTAAACGCACGTAAATAACTACTGTAAGCTTTGGTTCCATCATAACGACGCTCGGCCATATAACGGTAACCTAGTTCAGCAAACCATTTATTCGTTTCTTCTTTGATGAAGCTGTATTTTCCACCAGCATCAGTGATGTAACGTTTATCAATTCCTGCGAATTTGTCACGTTCAAATGTTTCACCAATGAAAGTTGAAATACTTTCAGTTAATTCACGTTCATAACGAAGTCCTGCATTGAAATAGCGGGCAGTTTCGTTTCCGTTGGCAAAAGCATTTAAAAAACGAGACTTGAAGGTCATGGTGTTTTTGTCCCAAACATAATTGTTGAGTTGCTTAAAATTGTAAGTTTGAGTTTTGGTGTTTCCATTGGCTGAGGCAAGCCCGGCTTCGGATTCGTTGCTGATTTGAGCTTGCGAGTGAGCGCTTAACAGTAGTAGCGCGAATAAAATGAACCCTTTCATGTGTCAGTACTCCTTTGGTCAAAGTAATGCTCTACTTGTAAAGCATCCTCAAGTTCTAGTTTATTGGTTTCATAAAGGTGATAAAAAATTTTCAGTAGAGTCCCATCTTTGATCTCATTATTCAAGTAATCAAACCAAATATTTTTGGCACCAACAGTTTCTTTCTCTGCTTCACGAAAGGCGGCATTGATATGCTTTAAAAGGTGCAGACAATAGGCGTTCATATCCGAAATCGCATATTCAAATTCATTCTTAAATTGAGCATCTTCTTGCAGCAAAGACAGGAGCTTAGGGTCACTCATAAATGGGTAAATAAAACGATAGAAACCTACTTGGCTAGAATAGGCCTTAGGGTGAAAATAGAACTTCGCTGCATGTTGCAGGTCGTGAATAAGAAAGCTGAGAGGATCTCTCTCTCCAAAAACATATTGCCCCAAATTCTTTTCTTTCGTGATCATGGTGACACTGCGTTCACCTTTAAGCTGTTGTTCTAAAACTTCTTTAGGTAAAGGAATTCGTTCTAATAAAATCAAAGGCAGGTCACCATCATGCCAAGCAGTCAAAGTTTGATTCACAACTAATGGAATTCCACTCAAAATATTATGGCAGAAAAGATCTAAGATACTGCGTCCGGCAATTTTTCTTTGCTCATATTGGCTAAGTTCTAATATTTCTTTAGGCAGTTCAATCAATGGATAACTTGCTTTTTGCAACTTGAGAGGACTTTTCATTTTCCCTGCCAGCCACAGTTTTTTGCGCGTATTTTTGACAAACAAAATAACATAGAGGGCCGCCATTTCTGCGGCTGTGATTTTTTGCTGATAGTAAAGCTCTAAACACTGTTTTAGGCGAGGATAAATGGTGACAGCTACCTCTTCCAAAAGATAGGGATCAATTGAGCACTTTTTAAAGCGACCTTGGCGTAAAGACATGGCTTTTTTTGTACCAAAATTAGCTGCCTTTAGATAGAATTCTTCGCATGCTTTACAAAAAATCTATCCGAGACGTCAGAGTGGGCGCCACAACGCTCAAAATTGAAACTTTTGAAAATCTCGATGACACAATCGATGCACTATGCGAGCAACTAGGCCCTGAAGCTTCTCAAGATCCCTTATCGGAAGATCTGTGCCCTTATTTTGGTGTGGTTTGGCCAGCGGCCATCGGACTTTCTAAAAAACTTCTCCGCATGAAAGATGAAATTCGAGGTTTGAGTGTTTTGGAGATTGGCTGTGGTTTGGCCATCCCATCTTTTATTGCTCATCAATTAGGGGCCAATATTACCGCTTCCGATTTTCACGGCGATGTGGAAAATTTTTTAAAAATAAACCAAAGCTTGAATAATGCTCATTTCCCTTACGAAAGAATGAACTGGCGAGCAGGGGAAAATCATTGGAAGAAATTTGATTGGGTGATTGGTTCTGATATTTTGTACGAATCACGCCATCCCCACGAAGTTGCAGAAGGCCTGATTAAATTTGTGAAGCCAGGAGGTAAAATTATTCTGGCCGATCCGGGGCGATCCTATTTACAAAACTTCGTGACCAGTATGAATAGTTTAGGTTATCAGGAAGTACTGGAATCTTTTTCTACCGATGAACAAGATATTTATGTATTCGAGTTT
>JBEIOQ010000102.1:0-8847 GCA_040377495.1 Halobacteriovoraceae bacterium | reverse complement strand
TTTTGAGGCAACTAACCCCTAACTTATTGTTTTTTAGCTTCCATATAATTAGTTGATCTTGGAAATCAAGTATCCTTTAGAATAAGCCGATAGGTTTTTAGCGTTTCATAACGCTTCATAAGGAGTAACTCATGAAAAAGTTGATCGTTTTCTCATTAGTAAGTATGTTTTCAGTTGGTGCTTTAGCCGCTGGTAACCCATTACAAAGTAACATGGCCATTTCCTCTAAAGGTCTTGGAAATCAAGGTCGTGTTTCTTATGTCTATTCCTACAGTGGACAAATATTTTCGTTCGCTAGTCAGCTAGCGATGGATCAGTCAATCGCACGTTTAAGAGCAGATAAAAACTTTGTGTCTTCAAGATTGGCGATTCAAGGGTTAGTGGCCAATCGCTCAGAGTAACTATGTAATATTTAAATTATCTCGGTGAATAGCAACTTTTGAAGGTGGATTAGCAATAATGGTTGCTAGCTCACCTGATGCTTTTCCCTTAATCAAAGTCATTTCTTTGTGGTCGTACTCACTCATCCCTACAGCGATGAGTTTATTTTTATAGCGTATACCAATCACATCTCCACGTTTAAATTTTCCTGCGATCTTTTTTATTCCCACAGGAAGGAGCGACGTATTCTTGGTGGTGAGTGCTGTAGCAGCTCCCTCATCAATCACCACGTAGCAGTCATTTTTCACTAGCGTCGTTAGCCAGGCCTTATGACGAGAAGAGTTCTTGAGGGGATTGCCGGTAAAGCGCGTTCCGCCTTTTTTATCCATCAAACGAGTCAGGGAATTTTCTTCTAAAAAAGTTCCGAGGATCACATCAATCCCAAGCGGGGTTAGTTTTCTCACCGCTTTCAGTTTGGTATCCATTCCACCGCGCCCAACCGAAGTCTTCGTAGCAATCTTCACTTCAGAAAAATCATCTTGAAAATGAATTTCATCAAAACGTTTTGCATCTGGATCTTTCGGATTTTTATTATAAAGTCCATCCGCTTCGGAAAGAATAATTAGTCCTTCGCTACCTGTGGCCTCTGTCACCATCACGGCAAGTTGATCATTATCACCCACAGTTATTTCTGCGAAAGAAACCGTGTCGTTCTCATTCACGATAGGGAGAATATTATTTTCCAGCAGATAATTAAACGTGTTTCGGATATTGAGAAAACGAGTGCGGTCTTTAAAATCTTCATGAGTCACGAGGATTTGCGCCGCTTGCCAGTTGTACTGTTTTAATGTTTCCAGATAAGCATGCATAAGAATTGGTTGTCCTACTGCCGCTCTGGCCTGGGCCAGACTGATGGTGAGGGACTTTTCCTCTTTGCTTTTAATGAGTGGTCGACCTGTATTGATGGCACCTGAGCTCACCAGAATAGGGGAAAATCCACGGTCTTTGAGCTTTTGCAACTCACTCACGAGCGAGTTTATTTTCTTAAGATCCACCCCACCAATTTCATTGGTGACAGCAAGAGAGCCTACTTTGACCACGATACGTTTTGACATAGGGATATTTTAGCAGTTTTCTCTGTAAAAAATACTGATAATAGAGGCTAAAATCCAAATTAGCAGACAAATATGATACAACATGCCCATGAAAACACTAATCACTGCTAGCTTATTTCTTTTGAGTCTATCATCTTTTGCCCAAGATTATGGAGGCAGTTACGATGTGCAAGCTGCATTCGTGGAAGAACTAAAGGCCCACGATGAAAGTCCAGTGATTAAGGCGCAAATTGCGGAAGTAGAAGCTAAGTATCAAGTAAAATGTGACGGGTTTACGACCGTGGATTATCCTTATGTTTTTGGCCGTATGACTTATAGAGCGAAATGTATAAGCGAAACCGCAAAGCTGAAATTAGTGATCAAGTCGAAATATAACAAGTCTCTTCAGTTTAAGTTGAAGAAAGTCGTGATCAAAGTTCGTAAGTAATTACACTTCTTTAAATACTTTTTTATCAAACATCAATAAAAGTGTTGGGAGTAAAAATATTTCTAAAACCAGCGCGACCACTAGGCCTAAAGCACAGAGTAGTCCAAATTGTTTGTTCGGAATAAATTCAGCTAGCATAAAACAACCAAAACTTATCGTTAACACAACTGTCGTGAAGAGAATGGCATTTCCTGCGTGTTGATAGGTATATGCCAAAGCATCGTAAGCATTCTTACCAGAGCGTCGTAGTGTCACATAGTGATGCATGAAGTGAACTGTATCATCTACTGCTACTCCTAAACATATGGCAGTTACGATACTATTTCCAAGATTAAGATTTATTCCAGTATAGTACATAAAGGTTAACATCATCGAAACTGGAACAATATTGGGAATCATACCAATGCAGGCGTAAAAGAAATTCCGATAGGCCAGCAACATCACAATGAAAATAACGATAAAAACAAAAATGGAAGAGTTGGCAAAAGTCTCTGCCACCAGATCATTAAGTTTGTTATAAATGGCAAAGAAGCCACCTTCCTGAACTTTGAGCCCCCATGTATCCATCGCATATTTCATATAGCGATTAGTATTATCCGTATACTCTTTGGAACTTTCCAAACTAGTGTAAATTCTGAGATTTAAATAACGATTATCCATCGATATACGGGAACGAAGTTTTTTTCCTGGAGGTAAGAGCGATTCATAGAGTTCAATATGGCCTTTAACTTCTTTTTCAGTTTCAGGAATCACATAGAACTTGGGATCATTATCATGAATGGCCTTATTCGTTTCCTTAATATTATCTAAAGCACTATAGACAATTTTCGTTTCAGGATTGGAATACATATAAGCAGTGAATAGTTCCACTTTTTTTAGGAAAGTAGGATCATAAATGCCATTTTCTTTGCCTGAATCTACCACGAAAGGAAAACGGCGAAAAGCTCCATGCATTTTTTCGTAACCATGATCATAGTCGAGTCTTACTTGTGAATCTGCAGGGAAATAATCGAGCAAATCTGAATCCACGACAACTTTAGGTGAAATGATTAAACTCCAAATTGTGATGCTACTCAGAACAATCATTAATGGCATTTTATATTTTTGAATAAAAGAAGGCAGGGGAGTGAGAATTGAGGTCTCATTTTCAGTTTTATTTTTTAAACGACGAAAGTGATGGTGAAACTTGATCACAATATAAGGCATAATAAAATGAGTGTAGATTAGCGCCGTAATGGTTCCAATCAGGCAGCCGATACCTAATGAGCTGATAGGCATGAGTTCGGTAAAGGTGATGGCAGCAAAACCAACAGAGGTAGTTAAATCGGTCAGCAAGGTAGGGACGACATTTTCTTTAAAAGAATATTTGAGGGCGTCTTCCACTTTTTCATGTTTATTTAACTCATGAAAAAAGGATAAAAAGATATGCACCGTTTGGGCAATAATTGTTGCTAATAAAAGTCCAGGAATAATGACTAAGACGTTGTTGAAAGTACGTCCTATATAAAATAAAAAACCATAAGCTGAAACGGTACTCATGGTAACGACACCTAGTGAGAGGGCCACGACAATGAAGTTACGATACCGCCAATAGAGCAGGGCAATTGCCAAAAACATCATCAAAGGAAGGATAATCATATTATCGCTTTTTGAGTATTCAGCAAAAGTATGAGTCACTGTGACTGAGCCAAGAATCATATAACGATGATCCTCTCGGCGATTTTCTTCAATCACTTTTTCTAAGTTACGAGTAAATTCAGTCGAAAGATTTTTATAGTCCACATCATCATTGACCCAAGCATGGAGAATATAATAGGTTTGATCACGAGAAATCACATGGTCCCTTACTTCGGGGTACTCTTTGACCTTTTCCAGGAACACTTCTTGGTCGGGAAATTTTTCGGAGAGAGTTTTTAAAACGATCTGACCATTTTCTTTATAAATAGTGCGATAGTTATTAACTGATTCAACCCCTTCAATATAAGGAACTTTGAGAAAATCTTTTTCAATCTTCTTCAGGTAAGCAAGATCCACCTTGCCTTCAGGAAAAGTTATGCCAATCGCAGCATAATTGGTCCCACGACCACCAAAACGTTGTTTATATTCAAAGAGATCTTTGATTCGGGCAGAGTCAGCGGGAAACCAGCCAGGAGTGGAAAAGTCACTCTTCCATTTGAAAAGACCAAAAGACAAAACTATAAACAAGGATAGTGCCAAAAAAAAGTAAAGCTTCGCATGTTTGATCAATGTGTCGATAAACTTATTCAATGAGCTCCCCTTGTTTTATAAAATTGTAAAATTGTGCTAGAATGGAGTCAATGACTAAGATTCAATTCTATTTACTCATTTTGACCAGCATCGGTGTCGTTGATGAAATTTTCTACCATCATTTCAAGCATGATTTAATTCGTCATAAAGAATGCCTGAAGGAAAATCTTTTGCACATGGCCCGTTACGTGAATTACTTCCTCATTTTTAATCTCACCGCCCATTTTGAAATGTTGGGTAACTTTGCATGGCTAATGATTTTTATCGTTTTTTGCGATATTATTGTCGGTTTTCTTGATATTTGGGTAGAACCTTCATCCAGAGAAAAGTTTGGAGGTCTGACTAAACAAGAATATCTTCTGCATATGATGCTTTCTTTTATGCTGGGAATCTTTCTCTTCAACTTTCTTCCAGTTCTTTTTGCACAAACTCAGCAACCCACAGCATTTATTTACCTGGGAGCTGACTGGAATTGGGTAAGAACTCTATTCACTATATGTAGTCTAGGCTCCGTAGTGATGTTCTCGCGCGCAGTTTATATTCTCAAAAGGACTTAATTATTTTTTAATTTGCCGTGCAATGTTTGAAAGTGGATAGAGGGACGCGATCATATAAAATCCACCGACCACCACAATCGCTTTAGTATAACTGCTTAGATGATGAATCACTTTGACGATGGGAGATATTTTCATTCCACCCAGAAGAAAATCTGTTCCACCGAGAAGGAAAGTTAAATCGGCTGGATAGATATGAAAGAAATGATTTAGAGCTAAAGCGAAGATACTACCGACCGCCAGTGAAATTCCCAACAAAATCACCACTTCATAAAAGAGTGAGACAATTATCCAGTGAGGTTTCGCTCCTAAAATATTGAGGGATTCCATTTCACTTTGGCGTTCATTAAAGGAAACATAAAGCGTATTAGCGACACCTATCGAGATCACAAAAGTTAAGGCCATGGTGAGAATTCCTAAAAATTTTTCAAAAAGTAGTAGTGGCCCATTGACGTCGGGAAGCAATTCTTCCCAACTCATGATCTCGTAGGTCTCTTTTAGTTTTGGTGAAAAAAGTTCTTTAGCCAATAGAGTATGAAAGGCATCGTCTGGCATACTTAAAAATTCGCGGGTAGTACCTACTGGAGCAAGTACAAACTTTTCTTCTAATTCGGCACTGCCTAAATTCAAAATCCCCTTCACAATAAAAAGATCATTGGCCGAAGAACCATCAACACCTTGGGAAAGTAATATAAGTTCATCGCCTACCTTAACTTCTAAGGTCTGCGCCAATTGTTTTCCAATGACTACACTTTTTTCATTAATGTCTTGTAACAGTTGTCCAGCGGCTAGACCTTCATGGATACGGGTAAGTTTTATTTCATGATTAGGATCCACGCCTATCATCATAGTTCCTACTGTCTTGCTTCCAGCAGCTATATAAACTGGAGCGTAGATACGGGGAGTGGCCTCGGGTAAATTTTGAGGCATATCTTTAAGGCGTAGGTAACGTGAAATTCTTAGGCGTTCCTCGGTAAGTGAAAACCCTTTTTTGGAAAGTTGATTTTTTCCTGTGTAACCATTCGTAACCTGGTCTTTGATTTGAATGGAACTGGAAATGGACATGTTGTATGTGAGGGAAATGAGCATGACGGCTATCGCAATTGAGCTGACAAGAATAAGCGTTCTTCTTTTATTTCGTTTTAAATTTCTACTGGCAAAAAAGAAAGAATAATTCATCCTGCTTTTACCCTTTTAAAAAGTTTGAAACTCGCCATGTAGTAACTGGAAAGTACGGTAAAAGCGATGAAGAGAACACTAATGGTAATCTGTTTTATTTGCAAAACCGGATAGACGATATTGGGAAGAAGAATTCCACCACGTTCGATATCGGCACCACCACGTGCAGCAACTAAATTTATGCCAGTGTATTTTAAAAAGTAAAAACCAGCTGTGGCCATCACTAGAGCAAAGATAAAGGCTCCAATCGACATAACCAAAGCTTCGATAATGATTAATTGGAGCATTCTGGTATTCGTTGTTCCTAGGTGTGAAATCATTTTAAATTCAGCATGGCGTTCATTAAGTACCATGGCAATCGGCGTGAGAATCGTCATAGAGATGCCAATACTTAAGACAATCAAGAAGAAATAGATTAGACCCGTTTGAAAATTAATCGAGAAGAAAATCTCCTGATTCAGTTCACCCCAATGAGTAAGAAGCATGTTGGGAGGGATGAGTGGTTTTAACATGGAGTCGTCTAGTTTTTGGCCCCGTAAGACATAACGATGAATGCCTCGCACTCCCATTAAATTTTCCACCGCCTCTAGTTTCGTGTATACATGCGTTCGTTGGAAACGTTTACTACTAAATTTATAGATCCCTGTGATAGGCAATATCTCTGTTCTCAGTTCCGCTTTTACATCTTGATAATTGATCATCAAGTTTTCGTGTAATCGTAAATTGAGTTTTTCCGCTAGGGCCGCACCAATGACAACGCCACTCGCATCACCTTCGATCATTGATTTCTCAAGTGGAATGACGGTATTGATCTGATCATGCTGTATGCCCATCAGATTGATCGCCTGACTACCTTCTGAACTGGTAACAAAAGAGGGGAGAATCAATTCTTCTGACAAACCTTCGACTGCATTAAGTTTTAATAATTTCTCTCTTAATTCCACATTGACTGGAACAGGGGTGTTCGGATCTTTCTTATGTGCAAAGTTTAATTCACGTATTTGATAATGACCCAAATTATTTAAGACTGCGGCGTCTCTCATCATCGTCACCATCCCTTCATAGAATGAAAGGAGTAAAACGGCAACGGTAACAGAAGCAGCAACAGAAAAACAAAGAAAAAAACTTCGAGTTCTGTTTCGTAAAATATTTTTATAACCAAGAGAAAAGAAAAAACGAAAAGAATTTAATTTCATTCTTTCCCCAGGACGGACTTAAAACATGTTTCCCAACGATCCAGCAGTTGTTTAAGATCTTGCGAATTCATTCCTAAACAAGCATGAAGTTGTAGACCTAAAGTGAGTTGGTTGTTGATTTGTAAAATACTGGCACCCACAGGAGTTATGGGAACCACCGTGGCCTTAATTGCCCATGCTTCATTTTCCGGTAGCCCCTCAATTTTCCAGTGTCCTACATTGGTTAGCGTTCCCGTACGAGGAAGAACAATGGCAAACACTTTCAACATTTGATGAAAAAGTTTTTCTCCTAATATTCTTGAACTAAGCATAGTGTACTGGGTTCCCCAGTAGGACTTTAGTTTTAATTCTTTTTCTAACTTTTTTTTGAGGGCAGATAGACTATCGTCCTTCGTTACGACCATGTCGATGAAAGAGACTTTGTTTTCAGGTTTTAATTTAAAATCGACTTTTTCATGAAGAGAAACTGGAAGCATCCATAAACTGTTCTCTTGAGTACCAAGGGCCTGGTGCAGAGACCATAAAATTTTCCCACTCAAATTTTTTTCGTTCTCAACTTTGATAACGCGAAAATCAAAGAGCGCTTGTGTGGCAGCTCCTTTCTTTTTTAGAGTGTAGTAGGAGCGGTAAGCTGTCTTGAACCACCAACGTGCCAAGAGAATGAATTTTGTCAAAAAATTAGGTTCTGGAGCAATTTTTAAAGGAGGGACTGACTTAGGATTTTGATCGTAATACTGATTGAGGTGTTCAACTAGTGCTGACATGCCATCATATTGACGGTGATCAAAGCGAAAAACTTCTCGCTCAGAACTTTTTTGTTTCACTAAATCAAAACTCATATCTTCACCTGCATTGATCAAGCATTGAAAATAATGAGCGATACTTTTTTGCATGTTCATAGAGTGGAAAAGTATCTCAAGGGGAGAAATTAAAGTCAATTTGAAGACAGTTGATGATAGAGATCTTTTACGCTGATGGCCTCATTCTTGACTTTTTCACTTCGAAGATGAGGTAAATTCCAACAAGGAACGTACATGCATTCGTGATGTTCATAGTGGTACCAGGTATTATGCGGAAGAAAGAAAAAACGTTGTACGAAGTTAGCGTGGAGTTTATGTGTGCTGTTTGTTCCAATATGCTCAGTGATGGCACGTTGACGGAACATGGCCCAGTAACTGGTCATAAAAGCAAGAGTCCAGTACCAAGGAATCCAGCCTAAATTCAATTGAACAAAAATAGTGACAATGATGGCCCAAAAGACCACAGGTAATAAGAGATCGTACCAACGTGTATGCTGTAAAATGTGAGGAAGCGCATGACGAGTATCAAGGTAACCAATCCCTGATAAATCTTTGAGTAAAATAAAATAACGTTTACTATGACTCATTGGCAGTGACCAGGTTTTGGCTCCTTTATTACGGAAATGAATTTCAGGATCATTTTCTGTTAAAAGATTGCTGTGATGATCGAGATGAAAGCCTTTATAAAAATTTAAACTTTGAAAAAGAGGAAGGGCATTGAATAAATTGCCCAAGCCATCATTGATCCAGAAATTTTTGGAAATATTGCGGTGAATGGCCTCATGACCAAGCAAGGCCAGTGCGTGTTGACGTGTTCCAATGAGGAGGATGCCTAAAGCATCAGTGGCCCAATGATCAAACTTGTACATACCATAAAATAGAACCACAACTTCCAACCAGTTTAGAATGGTACGCCAGAGCCATTGG
>JBEIOQ010000151.1:0-2588 GCA_040377495.1 Halobacteriovoraceae bacterium | reverse complement strand
GCGTGGTTTATCTACATTCAGAGAATAAGGCGTTTCACTTCCCTTTGGATTCACTGGTAAATCATAAACTTTAAATTGTTTGGTGAACGGGCTATATTTTGCCAGCGCCGAAGCCCCAAAACCTACAATCCAAAGATTTCCTTCAGCATCTGCACGGAGACGACGTGGGCCCATAAATGGCGTCTTTATCATTTCTATTGCACCTGTTTTTGGGTCAATCACCCCAATCTCATCCGTGTGAAGTCTGGCCACCCATACTTTTCCATCAGGCGTGATATCAATCCCGTAAACTAGTGGAGTCCCCTCATAATTACGCTGAATCTTTAACCATTTTGAAATTGGAATTCCCCAGCTCATGAGCTTAAAGAGAAACGAGATATTCTTAGTAATTAGTTTTTCTTTAAAACTACGCGCAGGTAAATCATAGTAAGTAAAAGTTTGCGTTTTACGATTAAAACGCGCCACTTGATTAGACAGTGCTAAGGTAAACCACACATCATCATTTTGATCTACACGAATAGTGTGAGGATAAAAGCCTTCACTCATTTCATGTAGCGTGAATTTTTTTGTAGCAGGATCAAACTCCACCAGTCTTCTTTGCGCTGAAGGTGTAATAAAAATATGCCCATCCACTTGCGACTCAGCTAAGGAATGTGCATTGGAAGTACTGTCGTGACGAGGAAATTCTTTTAAACGGGCAGAGATTAATCCACCATTTTTCTCACCCTCGCGGTGAGGAATCTTGTACACCGTTACTTTGTTCGTTACTGGATCAGTTTCATAAATTCTATCTTGGATATTATCGGCCACATAAACTAATTTATTTTTAGCCACTAACATATCGTGAGTTTGCGACATTGAGTCGCCGATTGGCCATTCCGTGACGTGCCACTTGGAACGATCTTCATCCCAGCTCAACTCATCTGCAATCATTTGTGGATTTTCTCGAAGTGCTCGGTAACCTTCAATTAAAGTTTGAGGGAGATATTGTTGAATCTCTGTTGGAATACGAGAACCGTAACCAACCATGCGTTTAATAATCGCTTCCCATTCTTCCTTTGTTCTTTCGCCGCGTATGAAAGCTGTACCTTGTTGATGACAATATCCACACTGCATTTGAAAAACTTGTTTATCATTTTGATTCGGGAATTTAAGTGCCCCTAACCATTGGTTCGCTTTTTTCGCTTCTGCTAATTTAAAAGGGTCTAATTCAGGAGACATTTTGAATTGAAACTTTTTTGAATCTTTTTCAAGCTTAAGAGTACCATCAACGAAATTATTATGACGAAAGCGATACAGGGTACAGGTGCCACGATCAGAAACGGTTGCCATCCCTTTAGCATTTGAAAAAACGGTATACTCAGGATCTCGCTGGAAAGGAATTCCTGCTTTGGCGTATTCTCCATCTGAAGTATCAATAGGAGTAGGTTCACATAAGGTTTGGGTAATCATCACTCCTTTGAGTGCTTTACCTTGATGATCTAAAACTTGGACTTGTGCAGCAGATGCCGCTAAGCTAGCAGCTAAAACAATGAATATAGACATAAAATTTCCTCTGCTAAATACCTTATAGCAGAGGAAAAGAAATTTCAAAACTTATTTATAATTGTTAAGTTCTTGACGTAATGTTTCTAATCTTTGAACTGCCATTCGCTCTAATTGCTCAAGTACTTCTCTATTTTCCATTTGAGTCGCTCGCTCAGTTGAGTCAGCCTCTAGAGGAGTGCGTAAATCTTTTTCTAAGCGATTTAATCGATCTTCAAGCGCTTTGATTTCGCCTTGCAGTTCTTCTTTTGTTCTTTTCGTTCCCGCAACCATAGTTCCTCCCTTAATAATTTTTAACCCATTTATGATAATTTTTAAAAAACTCATTGGCTTTTTTTAACATCATCGCTTTAGTGGGATGGGATTCCATCGTCGTTACTCCAACAATGGCCTTCGCTAGTTGTGAATGATGATGATTTTCGCAATGATGCTTAAATTGATCCTTGGCCACCCCTGGCCCCATCAACATCAATTCTTCAGGGTTAGTTAATTGTTTTGCCACTTCATGATAGAATTTTTCATCCTGTCCATGATGTTCGTCTTTTGATTTAAGTTGTAATTCTTCCACACCTTCAGCTTCGAATTTAAAAACATAAGCATGTTTATGATCGATCCAGACAGCATAATTTGACATAAAGTTCTCCTCGTTTTAAGTCCCTAATACTTTAATGAAGATAAGCCAGAGTCCTCTTTAGGAACATAATCTAAGTCAGCTTTTAACCTTGATTTAAATCACTTTTTATAAAAATAAATAAAAAGGGGCCTTTTAAGGCCCCTTTATCTAGTAACTTATCAATTTGAATTAGTTTTGAGTTGATCCTGACTTGCTACCACTGCTTTCAAGAGAACCTTTGCCGTGCTGTTGATCATAACCAAGCATAAAAGAACAGCTCATGTATCGAGATTCTAGATTACCTGATATACCATAAATGCCGCCGCTTAAACCCATACCTGGACCACCACCCATTACCATGCCGCCGCCTAAACCCATACCTGGACCACCGCCCATTCCAATACCAGCGTTGCCAAAGCCTTGACCTAAG
>JBEIOQ010000114.1:0-7307 GCA_040377495.1 Halobacteriovoraceae bacterium | reverse complement strand
TGAAGTGATAAGAATTGATCCTTCATTAGTAGTTACTCAAGGCTTTTCGGTTCATAGAAACAAGGGCTTAAGCCTTTAAATGGGTTAATTTTTAAGAGGATAAGCCCCTGTAAAAACTACAGAGGATCTTCAGACAGTAGACTGATCCAATCGGACAATGATATTGAAGCACCTATGCAAACACTAAAACAACCATTCACGACAGTTTATATCGGCAACCTTGACTACGATCGAGGAGAGAAAGATCTAAGAAAGCTTTTCTCTCGTTACGGTGAAGTGATTTATGTCTCAGTAGTTAAAGACACTGAAACAGAAAAGAATAAGGGAATTGCTTTTATTCGTATGAAAGAGGAAGAAGAAGCGAAAGCGGCAGTAAAAGGCTTAAATGGTCTTCGTTATGATGACCGCACTTTAAAAGTAAGTATTGCCAATAACCGTTTTGCTGAACATGATAGAAAGATTTTTTTATCTCAGAATCCTGAAGTAAAAGCAAAAATGGAAAAAAGAGAAGCAAGAAAAGCAAAACCCAAAGTCGCAAAAACAGTCAAACCAAAAGGTTTAGACGCTCTCTTTACTTATTTAAAAACTAAAAAGTAAAAGTCATATTCGCCATGGCCCCATCTCTGATGGGGACCATATCGAAACTCAAGTTATCTTTCATTCCTTGATATACTTTCTCTTCCGGACTCAAACGAAACATATTAAAAATTGAAATTACCCCCATGATTACTCCAGGGTAAACGAGAACTTTATAATCGGGATCATCTTTGAAATAGAGACCCAAAAAAGTTACTGAGTTGGCAGCGATCAAAGAACTACGAAGAATCCGAGAAATAAATGCATTATCTGCTAAACGTTTAAGTGTTTCTTTATCCTGGATTTGATTATTTTTTGCCATTTTTTCTGCTTCACCCATGCGAAACATGCCAATTGTTCCGTCCATAAAACGAATGATTCCTACACCCATAGTCGCCCATGCTAAAGAGTCGTCACTTTTTGGTTTATCTTCCGCGAGCACATCATATCCGCGCCACATCGCCATCGCCCCAAACAAGGTTGAGTAAGTCGCACCGACATAACGGAAGCTGGGATAGTCCTGACGAATTTCGCTATTGGCTTTCTCAAAATTTGCTAAGCAGGAAAGGGTAAGTGAAAAAAAGAAGAGGCACTTGAGCGAAAGGCTCAGGAAGCGCCACGTAGTCTGATTGCTGGAAAAAGTATGCATAAGTCCTCTAGATACATTTATACTATAGCAAACTTAAAAGGATAAGGAGAAACTGATGAAATTTTTTATGTTGAGCGTACTGATGCTAGGTTCTGTTGCCGTTTATGCACAAAAAGAAGAAAAATTTGATGAGCATAAAAAAATGATTCTGGCGGAAATGGATAAAAGAATTTCTTTATTACAAGAAGAGAGATCATGTATGGCTAGTGCTAGTGATCATAATTCGATGAAGGCTTGTCGTGAAAAAGCTAAAGCTAGTCATGAAAAAATGAGAGAAGAACATCACCAGAGAAAAATGCAAGATATTGATGCAAAAATGAAACGTTTGGAAGAAGAAAAACAAAAAATGATGGCAAAACCTAAATAATGTTTCGACATCTTAAAAGCATCTTAGGACTTTCATCACCAGTTCAAGATTATCAACGTATTTTAAAAGATCTCCAGTCTAAAAACACACTGGACTGGGAGATCTTTATTCACTCTCAAGCGGTTGATGGTCGCTTTGATAATATCCAATTGAAGTACGGCGACGCAGATCACATTCTAGTCAAGAACCAACATGAATTTTATTATTTTCGTGAAAAACAAATGACCTTTTTTTGCTCCTTGGATCAAAAAATGCAAAGCGAGCTTAAGCAGTTGATACAAAACATTTTAGGGAAAGCCATTTTACGAATGCAAGAAAAACTAGCTCCCCTCAATGTTTCCACACCGGCTTTGAATATACCTGTAGAGCAAAAAAATTTAAAATGGTTAGAACTTACGTCAGATTTTACGAAAAATGCCTTAGAACGTTTAAAGCTAGATTCTGATTTAATATTACAGGCCAGTGTGATTATTAAAGAAAAAAATGAGGCTATTCTTCTTCGTTATAAAATTTTTAATATTGATTATTTATTTGAGTTAGATCAAACGGGACAGTACGTCGTTACCGTCTTTGATCATAAAAAAGGTGAAGGTGAGGCAGAAATGAAACTCGATTACCCATTTCTCACTTTGCTTCGACCAAGTTTTAATTGTGCTTTAAAACTGACAGAGTCTTTACGTGAAGTCGTCTAAGAGGGAAAACTTTCAAACCGCCCGTATGTCTCTGCGCTTATTAAGCCTTGGAGATGCCAATTACCTTTTCGATTTAGATAGTGATCCTGAGGTGGTGAAATATATTACTGGGGGAAAAACCAGCACCATGGAAGATTGCCACAATGTCATTGATCGAGTGATGAAGCTACATGAAAAATATCAAAATCAGTTTGGATTATGGTTAGCTTTTGATCGAGTGACTCATGAATTTATGGGATGGTTTTTATTTCGTCCTGACAAAAAGGACCCAGACAATACTCAAGTGGTGGAACTTGGGTATCGTTTTAAGCAGAAGTTTTGGGGTAAGGGCTTGGCCACCGAAGGTAGCAAGGCCTTTTTGGACTATGGTTTTGGGGAACTGAAGCTAGAAAAGATTTTTGCTATCGCCATGAAAACGAATCTGAAATCCCAGGCCGTCATGAAGAAACTAGGCCTAAGCCATGAGTATGATTATATAGAGACCCAGTTACCAGCAGGTCAGCAAGAGGCGGTCTATTTCTCTCTGAATAACCCCACTGTCTAAGTTTAAGACATTCGTGTAACAACTACCGGACTGTCTTTCGGGCCTCCTTGATTTCTCCTACAATCAAAGCACTATAGTCTTTTAGCGAGGATACTATGCGCGCTTTGATTCTACTCTTTTTAGTTTTCTTTCTTCAGGGAGCTCTCGCTTCAACTACGAGCGTAATGTACGACTCTGGCCATTCTAAATTGATGAATTTTAAACTCAAAGATTCTAAGCTGATTGTTTACACCGATAGCAACTCAATCATCGACCAGCAGATTCGAACCCAATTGGGCTTTATGGTAGGAATGATGAATGCTTATCAAGCAGGCCCCTATTTATCAGAATTAAGTATCACGGTTAAATCCGTTGTTAAAAATACTCCTCAAGCTGGCCAAACCCTTGTGACCTACGATGCGGTTGTTCCCGTTTCATGGCCCAAGGCCCGCACTTTAGGAAGCAGCATGAATCTGATTCTTCCTCACCGTGCAGGTCCACAATTTTTAAGTGACTTTCGTGATGTGATGACAAATGGAACTTTTGGTCAGTGTACAGATGAACCAGATGATGCAACGGCAGAAAATATGTTTTATCACTATCGTCCTGAGCATCCAAATTGTCTTTTGAAAACAGATAAGAAGAAAGCCAGTGATTATACTTTTACAGTGAAAGCGGAGATCTCAGCCAGTGCTCTTCAAACACAAGGAAAAGCTCCCGAGTATAAAAAAATCTGGAGTGATAAAGAGTTAACCGCTTTTGTCGTTTTTGGAAAAGATAAACCAGAGCACAAAAATGCTGACGATGTGGGAGTGCAGGCCATGACTGCATTTTTATCTCAACATTATACTAATTTTGGCAAACCAGCTTCATCGACCGTGGACTTAAGTAAAGTTACTGCTGCTAACGTTCCAAGTTTTGTAGAAGTAAAAACCGTTTTGTCGGGTGGAAAAATTTTAACCCTCAGAGTTTTGTTGGTGGGAAAAATGATGTACGCCTCTGAATCCGAAGTAAGTACGATTCAAAAATACTCTCCGGTTTCTGACGTCGTGATGTATAACGGACATGCAGGTCTAGGTCTTAATATGGCCCGTTTTTTAAAAGAAGTTCGTTTTACCAAAGGCAAATACCAGGTCTTTTTTATCAACGGTTGTGACACTTTTTCATATCACCCGAAGTCAGTAAAAAAGAAATTAGAAGAGTTGAATCCTGGAACCAAGGCCAGCCTTTGGATGGATTTAATTTCAAACTCGATGCCTGCATATTTCACTTACCTGGATGATGGTGCAACACATTTGTTAAAGAGTCTGGCTGAACAAACAAAAACTTATTCCCAAATCCTAACCCTCGTGGATTCAAGCCAAAAGGCCGCCGTGATTGGTGAAGAAGATAACCAACCGATTTCCAGATAATAGCTGAACGATACACTCGGTGATTTAGAAATTCTAAGGTAACATTTACCTTCATGCGAGAGATTTTCCCTCTATGCTAAACTTAGTCATAGAAGGGAGAAATCTATGTTTATTCTATTCCAAAGAACTCTAACACTACAATTGGCACTTTTACTTATTTTAGCTTCGTGTTCCGGAGTTAAAACGACGACGAATTCTGGTCGTACTGTCGCCAACAAACAAGATGTGCTGTTTGAACCTTTGGACTTACCAAAAGTTGAGGATGACAAAAATCTAGAAGCAGAGATTATCAAAAAGATTAAACGAATTGATAAGACTTTAACGGGAGACAAACTCGCTGAGGTGGTAAAGAAGTTAAAAGCTTATTTTTCATTTTTAGGTTTAACCGCTCGAGATTTTAAAAAAGCTGCTGTGTTAGGTGACTTAGGACAGCAGGCTGAGACTATTGCAGGAGCTCCAGTACAACTGGCCAATTCTCAAGAAGGTAGCGGTGAAGATGAAGAAGATAAAACACCCTCGAACGTAAAAGCGATTCAGCGTTTATTTGCCGCCTCTTCTCAATTTCTTTATTGTCCTGATCTGCGTGATTGGGAATGTTTAGAAAAAGATGCGCCTTTAAAATCGTCAGCTAAATTTAGAAAGCCCTTAAAAAAAGATCTTGGTGTTCCGGTGAATGCGGGTGATTCTTTAGATATGGAAGTTTTCTTCACGCAGGGCTGGGACGGAAGTCCGAGTGCTAAAGTGGTGGATGAATTAGCGAAACGTATTCGTGAAGACGGAACAAAGAGTGTTTCCGTGGCCATGTTTGGGATTGATGATATCGAAGGTTCTATGAAACCTGTCTACGATGCTCTGGCCGGCATTTCACAAAATCCTGAAATTGATCTGCGCGCAGTTATTGATGTTGCAGGTTTTGAAAAAAAAGGTCCTTGGATTTTTTCTTATCGTGAACCACAAGCCACAGGAGCTGATTTAACTCGCTGGATGTTTGCTCCGGGAAATACTGGGGTAGGAATGCACACAACTTTCCAATACGATGGTACACCAAATTTCATTAAACTCCTTAATGGAAATATTACTCATGATGACCAGGCACGTGTTCGTGTCGAATGGCCAACTTCAAATATTATGCACAATAAGTATGTGGTACTTGAATCAGTTGATGGTGAAAAGTCGGTATGGTCAGGAACCGCCAACATTTCTAAAAACTGTATGGGGGTTGAGCGCAACTCTAATATGAGTATCTACATTAAGAATGATTTGATTGCTCAATCGTTTATCGATCAATTCAATCATATGTATAATTTTGATCCAACCGTCAAACCAAAATCAAAACTAGTGACTCCGGATGATACGACGGCCGGTCTACGTGTGGGACGTTTCCATCGAAATAAAATTCCTGTTTCTCATCGACTTTTTAATTTTGATGATGGAACACAAGTGAGAGTTTATTTCGCTCCCACTGACGATGCAGAACACAGAGCGATTCTTCCTATGCTTTACTCTGCCCAAGCGGGAGATGAAATACGTATCTCCATGTTTGGTGGAACGGGTTATGAAATTGTTCGCGCCATGCAATTTGCTGTCGCTAAAGGCGCCAATATTCGTATTGCCTTTGATAGTAAATTAGGTCACGGATTGTACTCATGGATTCGTGATGCCGTTCTTAACGTTTTCATGCCTAATCCTTACCTAGATAAAGTGGCGCGTCCTGAAGGCGTAGCCCCTGGAAAAATCAGTGTGCGTATTAGTAAATGGGAAGGAAAAAATCATTACAAAGTCGGATCACTTTCACGCCTGCAGGCCAATGGAAGTTATATAGATGAACAAATTATTATTGGATCTCAAAATTGGAGTTCCGGTGGTAATGAAACAAATGATGAAAACCTTGTGGCAATTATGAATGTGAAAGAAAGTGTTCCATCAGCGAAAGCTTTTAATCATGAATTCGATACGAGACTTTGGCCAGGATCAAGAGAAGCGGGTCCTCGTCGGAGATAGAGACGGGGATTATTTCTTTTTGGAATTTAAGTTAATTCTCAAAGGTATTTTGGAATAATACAGGAACTTCTAGAACTGAAAGTGATTCACGCCCAACTCATATTTCAGTGAGGTACATCCTACCCACTTCTATTTTTATTAAAACTAGTTAGTATGAATTGATGATGATTGTTTTTAATCTACTTTACCTCTCATTAACTTTCGCTAATTCAATAATCTACCATGCGGTAGAGGTCACAGAAGAGAGCCTCGAGCAAGTAAACTCCGTAGTTAAATCCGATGCTTGTCCTAATATAGAACCACCATTCGTTCCTACTTTGAAAAATCTTTGTGAAAAACCGGTTCAGACTGTGTGTGGTAATAAAGGGGAAGCTTCTAAAAAGTTAACAACCAATATAGATACTTTTGCTAATAATTGTCTTAAAGATGCATTTGACAATTTTCCGGGTGATAGACCGGAGGTATTTTCTTCTGAAGATGATAAAATTTCTTGGGTTTCTACCTATTTGAGTTATATCTTTGATATAGAAAACGCTCTGCCTGATGATAAAGAAGTGTCAAACTTGGTAGACCAGATAAAAGAGATTCAAATCAATGCAATTCTTAGTGAAACAAAGATAAAAAAGAAGAAATCAAATCCTCGAGCTCAAGAAGTTTCAAGCATGTATTATCTTTCATCTACTGAACGATTAATGGATGGCTTCAATGTAAAGGAACTTAAAGTAATGAAACCGGTTCCTAGATATCTAAAAATTAGAGAAATTGTTACCGGTAGTAAGAAGACTGGATCTTTAGCGGAGTTCTTTCTTGAAAGGATAAAAAACTTTAATCTCTTTTGTGGTGACTATGGAACTGAATATAATGCTTTTAATATTGCTTCGCAAACGGAGTGGAATCAATCAAAAAAAATGGATCTTGTCGTCTGCCCTGTTATGCTTGCTGCTAATCTAAAAGATCCTTCAAAATGTTCAAAGGGTGAATACGTCCCTAATAAACTGACTGTTACCCTAGCTCATGAAGTGGGCCATGCTCATCGTATTCACGACTATGAGGGGAAAGTAGTGCCTGTAGAAGATAAGAAGTTTGT
>JBEIOQ010000030.1:0-21562 GCA_040377495.1 Halobacteriovoraceae bacterium | reverse complement strand
TGAAATGGTATTTGTTCTCGGAGTTAAACCCACAGTACATACACCTGCAGTACATGAACAAGCGGTTGTCACAGACATAGTATCACTTGCTGCTGGTACGGGATAAACATTGGGGTCAACGTCTTGGCTAATGTTGGATATAGCACAAGTCGTAGGTGCATCGCCATCAGCATCGTAATAAAGTAAAGTGACTATTTTCTCTGTCTCTTCAGTCATCGTGATGGCACTCATTAACCATTCTTGCGTGATAGGAGTATCATCCACTTCAGTATAAGAACCAGAAATGGTATAAACAGTTGAGTCGGTATAAACCATATTGGAAAGTGAACGAACACGCAGAGTAACTGAAGCAGGTCCAGCGTAATCAGTTGATTTGGTCAACGAGATTAAACAGATTCCATAATTTCCTGTTTCTAATGTGTCCGTATAAGTGGTGGAGGTACAAGCTCCCACTGAAACAGTAACGTTTTGTTGATTGACGATTTCAACGGTATGGCTTCCTTGATCTTTATCAGCGTATCCAATGTAACCATAAATAGTTGTATCTGTTTCTAAAGCTACAAAATCTTTTTGTGTTACAGTGCTGGCGGATTGAGACGTTCCGCCCGGTATACCAAGGGCAATAAGACTAGAATTATAAAGAGAGATACGTGAGTTTGTGTTGGCGGTAAGTGAAGCTCCAATGGTAACAGGAGACAAAGAAGATATAGTTGATAAATCATAAACAGCATCATCTTTTGCCGTCACTGAGCCCTCCACCGTGGTTGAAGCGGAAGTACTTCCGTTCGCAGTTACGGTATAAGTAAAAGAGAAACCAGTCGCAGGGTTATCATTATCATCATTTTCATCAATATCAGGAATAAGAGTTGTCGTACAAACCCCAGCAGAACATGTACAAGTACAACTTCCGACTAAGTTACAACTACTGGTTCCCACAGTATTCGTACGCGCAAAATTAGAGTAACTGGTGTTAACGTTCACCGTACAAGCGGTGGCCAAATCTCCGTCTGGATCGCTGTAAGCAAGATAAACTAATTTGGAAGTATCTTCTTCAAAAGAAACAGTTGATAGCGAATTACTTGGGCCACCGGTATTAACAGTTGCCGCTGTGGTTCCTACACATGTTCTTCTGGCCTGATCAAAATTTTGACCAGCTGGACAAACGGTTGCTTTCTGCGTTCCTGGAACACATCCTACGAGGAAAGAAACTATAAATAATAAGATAAGTTGGTACCGCATTTTCATCCTTGAACTGCGTAATACTTTTTAACGTCATTTCTTTTTCGGAAAAAATTTGTCTAAACTTTAGACATCAAATCTGATTTCAAAAATGAAAAGAAGAGTGTTTTTCTCTATTGATTATTTGAGTTATTAAGTTTTATCGGAGAAAAAGAAAAGGTCTTTCTGACACCCAATGAAGGGCGCCTTTCACGAAAAGGCTTTTGTTATGGAAGACATGATTAGGGTGTTGACCTTGTTTGTTCTCTTATTACAACTTGTTGTAATATTGAGACTAAACTAGGAAGACTTTAGGAGGGACCTCGACAATCCTTCCACCTAATCATTTTGAAATTCTAGCAAGCTTGCACTTTTCTCACAAGAATTAATTCTGAGTATAACTATAGGATATTTAAGGTGCCGTTTTGATACAACGAAACCCGGTACGAATATCTTGTGTACCCACTGGTTTAAAACTTAGGCTGTAACGTCCTGAGCTTGACCCTTGGGAAAAATGTCCACCATTCACCATACCACCGGCACCGCCTGCGAGAACAATTTGATCAGCATCGATGTTAATCGTATCTTGATGTAATTGTCCTACCGTAATATTAGCGCCCACATTAAAGTCAGGAACCATATCCAGTGCGGCCACATCATCATCTGCTGGTAAACCCATAGGAAGATAAAATTTGGTCGAAAGATTTGGTGTATTTTCAAATAACCAGCTGGAAAAAATTCCTGCTAAGTCTTCTACGTCATCGAGGTCACTGTCGAGCATTGGTCCAGTAACACCATCAAAGTTATAAGTGTTGGTGGAGAATTGGAAATCAGACGGAGTGATGGTATCGCAATGTTGATCTGAAATACAGTTCACTTCTTCTTTACTCCATTCATTTAAGTTCCCAGCTAAATCTTGTACGCCGTAACGAGAGCTACACGCAGCAGTTGCCGTTGAACCACTACGAACGGAGCGAATAGAAGAAACCAGTGTTCCTGGAAGTGTATCAGCTGAAGCTGACGGTGGAACGACTCCGTTAGTATAAGTTAAGCCTGAACCACTCGAACTATTACAAGCGGGAGTAGCAGCTAGGTTGGCGCCAATTTCAGCGTTGGTGATATCCGATTCATTCATGGATAAATCCCATGCGGCTGCTGCAATAAATTCTTTTCTTGAAATTAAACGTTTTCCTTGTTCGGTACAGTATTGAGATGCCTGTGCTTGAGTCACTTGAGAAATCGGAGGTAAGTGAGCTTTCGCATGATCAACCGTTCCTGCTAATAAAGCACTCGAAGTAAAAGTCGAATCCATCGCCGTCCAAACGGAACCGTTTGTTGTGTAGTAACAAGTTCCGCTGGTACGATCGTAAAAAAGATCTACGGATGTTGTCACAATATTACAAGCAGATCCACTACATCCGTTCACATTCGGATCACCTAATCCAATGCAACCACTAGTGGAACATTTTGGAGCAGGTGAATAGTTACAACCAGCTTCAAAGCGATCGATAAATTGGTGAGCACCTAGATCATAAAAACCGGCGGTCGATCCTGGACCATTATATGGACAACGATAATGATTTGTTTCGTCTGAGGTTTGACCTAATTTTCCACACACTTCTTTATTCACGGCCCAGCGATGCAGGAGAGTTGTGTTAGCGTCGGGCATTTTTATTTCAGCATATGTCGCTGGTTCAATGGTTGCGGTTGGAATGCTGTAAACTGAATCAATGGGACGTACCACATAGTAGTACGTGATTCCTGCAGCAAGTGCCGCAGAGTTATCAGTATAAGTATTCACACCAAAAGCTACTGGCGTGGGAGTTAATAAAGTGGCTTGAGAAATATCATTGGAATAGGATCCGGTAAAACGATATACATTGTATCCAGAAATACTTGCACCAAAGATGGAAAAGTCTTCCCAAGAAACGGTGACCGATTTTGTTTCTAACACAGATCCTTGAGCGTTCACTTTGTCACCCATGGCTTTTAAGTTTTTCCATCCATTATGAATCACGGAAACTGGATTTACCGTTACTGTAAATGTGGTAGAGGTACTTCCTACTGGGGCGCCATCATCATCTAATTGGACTGTAATAGTCGCCGTACCATTTTGTGCGCCCACAGGAATCATGGTTACCGTCACGATATCATCAGCTGCATCTCCGGCTTCGGTAAAACTCACGGATATATTTCCATTGGGCAGAAGTGTCGGATTATCTGAAGTGACAGTGAAATTTAAATTTTGAGTGTCTTCATCCGTTCCACCACCTTCATCGACATTGAAAGAAAAAACAAAAGGTGAGCCTTCATTGGCAGAAAGGTTAGAAAGAATAGGAAGAACTGGATTATCATTCACTGGGTTTAAAGTAATCGTCACCGTTTTTACCGTAGATGTTCCTGCTCCGGCCGTTACTGTATATTGAAAACTTCCTGAGGTAGCTAAATTAAGTGTTGGTGTAAACGTCACTTCACATTGAGCTGCTGGTAAAGTTACACAAGAACAAGCGCCCACGGTTCCACCACCTAAAGCAGAAATAGTACAGCTCGTAGCAAGATCACTTTCCACATCAGTGAAAGGAAGAGGGATGGTGATCGCAGCATCTTCATTGGTGGACGTTGCTACATTGGATCCCACTGGAATATCATCTACCGCCGAAGTGGTGAGGGTGACTGCTTTAGGAAAACTAGTTAGCGCGTTCGCTGTGACCGTATAAGAAAAACCGAGCGTAGAATTTGATGAATTTAAATTTGCGTTGGGAGTAATACCCACACTACAAACTCCCGCTAAACAAGCACAAGCAGTGCTCACAGTAACGTTGGTGGTGGAACTAATATTACAAGTCGCTGCTAAATCGGATTCAACATCAGTGTAAGCGAGGGTGATGGAAACTGGAGAGTCTTCACTCGTCGCAGCCACTGATGTTTGTCCGATGGGTGCATCATCTAAAGGAGTAATGTTCACCGTTAAAAATTGTGGAATAGAAAAACTTCCGTTGGCATAAATTTGATAAGTGATGTTGGCGATACCCATACCACTGACATTGGCGGTCCCTTGCAATCCGGCAGTACAAACACCAGCAACGCAAGCACAAGTGGTTACACCCAGGTTAGTGGAAGAAATAATGGTACAAGCAGAAGCAGCGTCGGCTTCCACATCTGTATAAGTTAATCCTACCGGTGTTAGTGTATCTTCAAAAATATTTGTCGAACCGACTAAAGTTCCTACGGGAGCATCGTCAAGTGAGTTCACCGTGACATTCACTACCGTGGACAAAGACGGCCCGTCGTTATCAGACACAGTATAGTTAAAAGTAGACACACCATAAAAGTTAGCAGCGGAAGATAAAGTAAAAGAACAAACTCCTGAGCTACAAGCACAAGCACCAGCCGATAAGTTGGCCCCTGCACTTACACTACAGCTTAATGCCGAATCTAAGTTAGCATCGGTATAAGTTAGATACACAATTTTAGGGGTATCTTCGTTCATTGATTCTGAGGTTAGAGAGTTAATCGGAATTTGTTGGATAGGGGAAGCCACCAAAGGATTAAGGCTGGTCAACGTTTTGCAAGATCTCGAAGCAGCATCAAAGCTTTCATTTTTCCCACAGCTAGTTTTTTTCTCAGCTTGGGGCTGGCATGCAATAAGCGTCGAGAGAAGAATAAGTTGAGCGAAAACTGTCTTCATGAGGTTATTGTAGGTTGAAAACTTGTGTAACCCCTAACTTTGACCTAAATTAAGGTACTTAAGAAAAAAAAGTTACAATTGAGTGCAAATTTTGGTGGGCAGTTTGGTCCAGAATCTCTATCATAAATGAGTAATAAGTTCTTAGATTTGCGATTGTCAAAGGAAGACCCATGCTAGGAAAAATTTTAGATAAACTGAATAAACTTGAAGCCTCAAATTCAACATCTCAAAATACTGTTCAAGAAAAGGGAAAAGTTGTTGCTCTTCTTAATCAGAAGGGAGGAGTTGGGAAAACTACTTTAGCGTTTAATCTTGCCCATGCACTTCACCACCAAGGTCATAATGTTCTTTGCATCGATATGGACCCTCAAGCGAATTTAAGTTTGCTGTTCAATGTGGACTCCAAAGAATTGAACTACAATGTGTTCCATCTTTTGATTAACACTGTTCGTGAATTGAAAGCTCTTCACACACCGGTAAATTTTTCAGATGTGGTAAAGCCGCTGGAAATGAAAAGCGATAAACTGCTGCATCTTTTACCTGCGGGGCAAGAACTTTCAGGTTTTGAACTTTCTGTTTCCGCTATTACCGGTGCTCGCCAACTGGTGCTTAAGCAATTCATTGAAAAAAATAATTTGAAGTCGATTTATGATTATATCATCATCGATGGGCCACCAACTTTAGGTCTATTAGTGGTGAACATTCTTTGTAGCGCTCAAGGCGTATTAGTGCCTTTTCAGCCAGATCAATTTTCACGCAAAGGTCTTTCTCACTTCCATGAAGTGTTAGAGAATATCGAAGATATGGGGATTGTTTCTGCTCCCAAGATTTTAGGTTATATACCTAATCTAGTAGATAATCGCCGTAAACAAGTTGGACAGGACTTTGGGGAAATCAAAGAAGAGCTTAAATTGGCAAAAATCTTTGATGGACTTGCTAATAAAGTTCAGATTGTAAAATCTTCTGCCGTGAAAAAATCAGTTTTTGATTTTAAAGGTTCAGAATACAAAAATATCCAAAATGAATTCACCAATATCGCCACACACATTCATGAGGCCCTACAATGACAAAGAAAAGTAAAAATCCTCTTTATGTCGTGACTAACAATGGAGCGCAAGTGGAACAGGCTAAAGATTTACTCGACCTTTTAATCAAGAAGTTTAACCTTGCGCCAGTGATCGAAATTTTAAAAGTGTTTTTGAAAATGCTTTCTGAAAATGTGAAATCTTACGCGATGTTTGTGGAAGTGAAGAACCTCATCGATAAGTATCTGGCGATGATTATGCCTTTGCTTCAAACTTTTATGGCAAAAACGGCTTAACGAAAAATATCGCCATCTAAATCTGAAACATCCACATCATCTGGCTCCATGTTGTCTTCGCGTTTAACTGCGGCAGCGCGGAAGTTGATTTTTTCTTCGAGATCGACAATTTTCTCGGTGGATTTTTCATTTGCAGATACCATGACGGGAGCTTTTGCTACTTTATCGGCTTCACTATTTAAATAAGTCATTTCTTGGTTAAGTCGGCTGACGACTGCTTCTTCTTGAAAAGCTTGGGTGGTTGTTAATACTTCTTCCTCTTCGCTGTCAGAGGGGATTGAAGCTTCTTGAATAGGCATTTCTTCATCATCGTAACGGTCATCGCGATTGGCTTCGGCCTCTGCTGCTAAATCTTCCACACTAACTTCTTCGTAGTCTGAAACATTAGCAAGTGCTTGTAAGGAGAAAAAGGCCAATAAAAGAAGAATTAAATTCAGTTTCATGATTACTCCCATCCTTAGGATTGCATGGCCGGCCATGCAATTCTATTGTATGTTATGTCTCCAGTTTATGACAAGACACAAAATAACCTCTACATCAGACGATCTACTTCTCTCCTCTTATGATTACGTTCTTCCTCAAGAACTAATTGCAAGTAGGCCAATTTCCAAACGTGATGAATCCAAACTTCTGGTCTACGAGAGAAAATCAGATCGTGTAACGGAAATTCCTTTTCATAGAATCGGACAATTTTTGCCTAACCCAACTACTTTAGTCATGAATAGGTCGAAAGTCTTTCCAGCAAGGCTTCTTGGGAAAAAAACGACGGGCGGATCAGCAGAAGTTTTTCTGCTTTCTTTGCAAAAAAATAGAGAGGGATATTATCCGGTCATGATCAAATGCTCAGGCTCCAAAAAAGTTGGAGATGAGTATCATTTTGCAGAATTAACAGCGACCCTTCAGCATATTGGAAGTCAGGGAGACTTTTGGGTCAGCTTTAATACGGACAATCTGCCGGAAAAATTAAATCAAGTAGGGATCCTTCCTATTCCTCCTTACATCCGCGATGGCGTCAGTGACGAGCAAGATCGTTATCAATATCAAACCGTGTTTGCCCAAGAACTTGGTTCTGTCGCTGCTCCTACAGCTGGATTGCATTTTACTCATGAACTCTTACAAGATTTAGAAAAGCAAGGAGTAACTCTTTCCAGTGTTACTCTTCATGTGGGCGCCGGAACTTTTCAACCAGTGAAAACAGAAAATATTCTCGACCATAAAATGCATCATGAATTATTTTCGATTGATGAAATCAATGCCGCCAAAATTAAGTCGGGATTTGGACATTGGGTCGCCGTAGGGACGACCAGCCTGCGTACTCTTCAGTCCTGCTGTGAGAACGGCCAATTTCGCGCTCCAAAAGCAAGCCAATGGACTTCCACTGATATCTTCCTTCATCCAGGCAAAGAAGTTTACGGTTTACAGGGTCTTTTAACCAATTTTCATCTTCCTAAATCCAGCTTAATCATGCTAGTTAGTAGTTTGATTGGACGCAAAAAAACGCTGGAGCTTTATGAGTACGCCATCGAGAGAAAGTATCGCTTTTTCTCTTATGGTGACGCAATGCTCATATTGTTGTAAATGACAAAACCATTTTTTACATTAGTGAAAAAAAACTCAGGGAAATATTCCGAAGCCCGTGCTGGGATTATTGAAACTGAACATGGGACAATTGAAACTCCGATTTTCATGCCTGTGGGCACCCGCGCTTCGGTCAAAGCGATGGAACAAGAGTCCCTGGAAGAAATTGGCGCGCAAATTATTTTAGGTAACACTTATCATCTCTATCTTAAGCCTGGCCATGAGCTAATCGAAAAGGTGAGTGGAGATCTCCATCGATTCATGAGTTGGAAAAAACCCATCCTCACTGATTCAGGCGGTTATCAAGTTTTTTCTCTTTCGACTTTAAATAAAATTTCCGAAGAAGGAGTGATTTTTCAATCACACATTGATGGCTCACGCCACATGCTTTCTCCGGAAAAATCCATGGAGATCCAAAAGGCCTTGGGCTCCGATATTGTCATGTGTTTTGATGAATGCCCAGAACTCCCAGCAACAGAGGAACGTCTGCGTACCAGCATGGAACTGACTCTTCGTTGGGCCAAAAGATCTAAAGATTACAAACTTCGTCCCTATCAAAATTTATTTGGCATTATTCAGGGAGGACTTTTTCCTCACTTGCGTACTGAGTGCATGCAGCGTTTGGAAGAATTAGATTTTCCGGGCCTTGCTCTTGGTGGGCTTTCTGTGGGTGAAAAAAACGATGAGATGCGCGCTTTCTGTGAAAGTTTTGTGCCCACTATGCCTGCCCATAAACCTCGTTATCTGATGGGTGTAGGAAAACCTTTGGACGTACTAGAAGGAATCAAGCAGGGACTTGATATGTTTGACTGTGTTCTACCAACGCGTAATGCCAGAAACGGCCAGTTCCTTACGACTCAGGGGCCACTTAATATTAAGAATGAACGTTATCGTGAGGATAATACTCCTCCAGATCCAAACTGCCAGTGCCGCGTTTGTTTAAGATACAGTCGTGCCTATATCCGTCATTTATTTACCGTGGGTGAATACTTGGCGGGACAACTCATTACTTACCATAATCTTTATTTTTATTTATGGATGACACGTGAAGCACGGAAGGCGATTTTAAACGATACTTTTGATAATTTTTATACTAACTTTAAGGCCAATTATACGAACACAATTTAATCTTTTTAGGAGAGACAATGTTCAACTTTATTAGTTCTGCTTCTGCTCAAACAGCTCCTGCAGCTGGTGCCGCTAATCCATTAATGCAATTGATTCCTCTTATTCTTATCTTTGTGGTGTTTTATTTTTTCATGATTCGTCCACAAGCTAAAAAAATTAAAGAAGAACAAGCGTTCTTAAATACTTTGCAAAAAGGTGAAGAAATTTTCACGAAATCAGGAATCATTGGGACGATCGTAGGTCTAACGGATAAAATCGTGACACTGGAAATTTCTGAAGGTGTGAAGTTGAAAATGCTCAAAAGCCAAATTGGTGGTCAAGCGAAGAAATTACTAGAATCAGAAGACAAAAAATAATCTAAATTTTAGATTAAGGAGTTCTTATGTTCGGTTTAGGTTTTGGTGAATTATTAGTTATCGCAGTGATTGCGCTAATTTTTATCGGTCCTAAAAAACTTCCTGAACTAGCGAAAGGCTTAGGTCAGGGACTTCGTGAGTTTCAAAATGCGAGTAAAGGTTTAACCGAGGAAATTAGTCGCGGAATTAACGCTGATGTGAAAAATCCTGGAAAAAAAGTGGACGTTGTCGAGACAACGGCCGAAGTTAAGTCAGAAACGACTGAAACTAGCACGACTACTCAAAATCATCCTGTATAATCCAAAATAAATCGCCTTCTTCTCTGGAAGAAGGCTTTTTTACTAGACAAAATTCAGTATAATTTCCATCATTTATAGGTTCTTTAAAACCTTAGGAGTGTCTTACATGAAAGCCAATTGGTGGTATCGTTTTGTTTTTCTCGCAGGCGTGGTGATTATTTCCATCATGTCTATTGTTCCTACTTTTATTAAATTGAAAGAGGATTCTAGCTATCCTATCAAAAGTAAAATCAATCTTGGTCTAGATCTTCAAGGCGGACTTTACATGATTATGGGAATCGACTTCAAAAAAGTTTTCCATGATGAAGTAAAAGTTTACGGTAAGAAGATTGAAGCTCATCTGAAAGATAAAGGCATGAATGCCACTTCAGGTGAAGTGGACACCACCGATGGGATGGATCCTAAGATTTGGTTATCAGCAGAAAACGCTGCTGATAAAGAAAAAATGAAAGATACGATCAAAACTTTTTTTGGTGATACTATTCGCTTAACAGCGGAAGAAAGCAATAAACTACAATATGCTTTAGGAAAAACAGTTAAGAGTGATGTGGAAAACAACTCAGTTTCAAAATCCATCGAAGTTATTCGTAATCGTATCGATGAGTTCGGTGTTTCTGAGCCAGAGATCAACTCTCAAGGTAAAGACCGTATCGTGGTTCAACTTCCAGGGGTAAAAGATATTGAGAGGGCCAAATCTCTTATTGGTAAGACAGCAAAACTGGAATTCAAATTAGTTAACGATGAAGTTGCTCCAGGAAAACTAATAGAGTGGATTAAAGCAGCTGAAGCGAAAGGTGTCGTTTATAAGAAAGGTGATCGTTTTTCTATTTATGTCGCTGCTCTAAATGATTCGTTGAAAGCTGAGCTGCCTAAAGATCATGAAATTGCGTTTCAAAAATCAGACAAGAATGAACAAGGTGAATTGTTAGAGAATATTCCTTTTTTAGTTGAATCAACCGCTGCTCTTTCGGGAGATGATCTGCAAGATTCAATGGTAAGAATTGATCAGCAACAAAATCGTCCTTATGTTGGGATTAGTTTTAAGCCAACGGGTGCGAAAATGTTTGAGGATTTAACTGGTAACAATATTGGTCGACGTATGGCGGTTATCCTGGATGGTAACGTTTATACAGCTCCAGTTATTCAAGCTAAAATTGCTGGTGGTGAAGCGCAAATTACCCTCGGTAACGGGGACTACAACTCACTTTTAACTCAAGCCAAAGATATTGCCTTAGTTCTTCGAGCCGGTGCTCTACCGGTACAACTTGAATTTGAAGAGCAAAGAGTGGTGGGGCCAAGTTTAGGTACTGACTCGATTGCTCGCTCAAAAGTCGCTTCAATGGTTGGTTGTATTTTTGTTTTAATTTTCATGCTTACTTATTACCGCGTATCCGGTGCTATCGCGATTCTATCTTTGGCGATCAACGTTTTAATCGTTCTCGCTTTCATGGTAGGAATGGGGGCAACACTTACACTTCCAGGTATTGGTGGTATCGCTTTAACTGTCGGTATGGCTGTGGATGCGAACATTATTATCTATGAACGTATTCGAGAAGAATTATCACTGGGGCGCTCAAATTCAGTCGCGGTCACAGCTGGTTTTGACCGTGCTTTCTGGACTATTCTCGACTCTAACATTACAACCGCGTTGGCTGGTTTTGCTCTATTAAATTTTGGGGTAGGTCCTATCAGAGGATTCGCCGTAACATTGTTAATCGGAATCGCAGCGACTGTTTATACGGGTTACTTTGTGTCTCGTTTGTTGTTTGAGTTCTACTTAGAAAAAACAAATAAACCAATTAGCATTTAATTTTAGATATTGAAGGATATTTTATGAAGTACATCCATTTTAATTATAATTTCGTTGATTACTTTCCTCACTTAGTGGCCCTTTCAACGGCAATCTTTATTGGGTCTATCGTTTTGATGTTAACCAAAGGGATTAACTTTGGAGTCGATTTCCGTGGTGGTGCTGAAGTGCAAATCAAATTTGCGCAGTCAGTGGCAGTGGATCAATTCCGTGCTGACTTAGAAGCCACACAGTTTAAAATTTCATCCGTTCAATCCATTGGTGAAGCTAGCGACAATGAATACTTGGTTAAAGTCCAAGCGGATGATCAAACGATTTCAAAAGTGACTGATACATTTCAGGCGATGTTGAATACAAAATATGCTGATAAAGGCGCCGATATTCGTAAGACCGACGTGGTAGGTCCTAAGGCTGGATCAGAACTTCGCTGGGCCGGTTTCAAAGCGATGCTTTGGTCGATCATTGCCATTATGATCTACGTTGCTCTACGTTTTGAATTTAAATACGCGCCAGGAGTGGTAATTGCCCTTCTACACGACGTGATTATTACCGTGGGAGCTTTCTCTTTAACAGGTAAGGAATTTACTTTGCAAACGGTAGCAGCCATTCTTGCGGTTATTGGGTACTCCGTGAACGATACGGTGGTGGTTTATGACCGTATTCGAGAAAATGAAATGAAGTATTCTGGTATCGATATGAAAGAAAACATTAATCGTTCGGTTAATGAAACTCTAACTCGTACTATGTTTACTTCAGCCACAACACTTTTCGTTTCAGCCACGATGTTATTTTTAGGAGGAGGGGTGATTCATGATTTCTTCTTCGCCATTACTTTTGGTATCTTGGTTGGTACATACTCATCGATCTTTGTTGCAGCTCCGATGACACTTATGCTGGAAAAATTTAAAAAAGCGCCAGCGAATCATGGTGTATCGAAAACTGCCTAGTCGATGACGAAACAACTTTTCTGCTTATTTATTATAGTTCTTAGTTTCAGTTTAGGCCCATCTTGGGCCCAAACTGAAACACCGACGCCTGAGCCAGAGGCTACACTTCCTGAAAAATCCTGGAATGAAAAAATTGCCACAGGAGTAGAGACACCAGTTCCTACCCCTGAACCTTCTGCCACTCCAGTGATGGATGAAAATGCAAAAATGCAGCAGGAGTTAATGGAGATTGATCAAGAAGTAAAGGCCAAGGGGACCCACGTACTTATTACGGACTCTGCTCTGGCCAAAAAAATGTTGAAAGCCTTAAGTCGTAATAAAGGAAAGAATGGGAAACCACTTAGTCCTTTTGCGACTATGCAAGAATCCGAAATTGAAGGCATGTTGCTTAAACAAAGTGCAGGAACGCCTTTTGCCTCCATTTTGAAGGACTATCCTAAAATCGCAACTTTCATTGTCCGTTTTTTTAAAAGTGAAGATGCATTTTTAGGTTTAATCAAAATTGCGTCTCAAGACCGCAAACTCAAACTTTACTTTGGAACTTTTATTTTTCTCGCTCTGTTATCTTTGTTGTTTAATTTAATGGTGAGTCGTAATGCTCCCTTTTGGAAACGATTTCTGAGAAAACTAGGGATTTCACTTTTCATTACTTGTTTGCAGTTTGGGGCAATTTATTTCTTTTTTAGTGATGAGCTGGCTCCCACTATTAAAATCGCGAAAGAAGTCTTTTTCACTTAATTTTTTTAATCTAAGATCGCTGGAACACAACCAAAACGTTTGTCACTCGACATGTAGGTTGAGAACTGACTTTGGCTAGGTCCACCACCGCTGGAGTTGGAACTAGAGTTCGTGGCGTTGGAAGTACCACACAGTGAAGAGGTGCTGGAACCAATTTCACTAGGGAAACGGATGGTATAAAGTTTCTGCGTCGATTTTCTGGTAAAAGGGAAAAGTTCATCCGCAGGCCAGTAGAAGTGAATCGAAGTTCCACTATTGAAAATAGATTCTGTGGGTTCTGTCGGTTGTCCATTATTGTTATAAAACCAAATTTTCTTCAGCAAATGTTCACGAATAATAATGATGTCATCAGGTACTGGTTGCTGGACATTACTTGAATCGGTATAACATTCAGCTTCTTTTTGAGCGAGCCAGATACCTTCTGTGTCCACCCCCACTAAATCACGAAGAATATTATAGAGGGTATTGTTGGAGTTATAGTCCGACTGAGACGGACAAGTCGCACGGTTGGTTACCGTATCGACAAAGGGAGTGAGGTAATAGCCCAGTCTTGGAGCATTGGTAGTACCCGGATAAGAAGACCAGTCCAGCTTCTGGAAAAATTCTCCCGAAAGAGTTGAACCGGCATCTTTTAATTTTTTATTCACAATATCGTTCACATCGGCTTTTTGATTTGGAGTCGATGCCCCTGTCTCATTGATCTGATCCATGAAACGAGAGTCTGTTTGATTCCACATACGAAAATTGTTCGGCGTTTGTTCTAATCTTGGATAGAGTACATTATCATTCGCACCAAAAGCTTGACTATCGTGACAAAGAGTAAAGACTGTTCCACTTGGAAGTGCAGGGGGAGCATTCTGATCCACGAACAAGAAGTGTCGTTTGAAAGCATAATTAAAAGTATTAAAAGTTCCAGAGGAGCCAGTTCTAAAGATACAAGAGAATAAGGTAATCGGGCTAATTTTTAACAGACCTAATTCAGGACTGGTACTCGGTGGATCGATTCGTCGAAGTTGAACTTTTTTCGAAACGGCACCTGAAGTTTTTTCTCTAAGAAACACTAAGTAAGTAACATTCTTTTGTGTTTGCGAACTAATATCGATGGCAATGCTGTTGGAGGTATTGCTAGGAACGACTGCAATTTTATTCTCACTACTACCATCGCTGAAGACCAGATCGCAACCAGGAGCAGTGTTACCGTCATCAATTTCTTTGGTACACCAGCCATTTAAGTTTTGTAGTTCACTATTAAGAGCGATATCGGCACCCACTGTAAAGTTCATATAAAGAGTGGCGACGCTAGTGTTTTTAGTCGAACAGAAAGCATCACAGTCATTAAGGATGTCCGATTTTTTATTTAAACAGGAACAAAAATCAGGTTTGATAAAAACTTGTTCATCTGTTCCAGGAGCACCTGGCCGTTTAATTTCCGGCGTGGGCGTAGGGGTTGGTGTTTCCGTGGTTTGTTTTTTTACACCAAAGCTCGCAACGGTTCGGCCTTTTTTCACGTCACCGCCAGTGTCCATACAGGACACAAATAAAAAGAGCATGCTAACGAGAGCAGCGATCTTTTCTAAGCGAATAGTGAAACCAGCGTTTTTCTTCATACTTTATAAGCCTTTACGGCATTTGTTTTTCGACAATTGTTTCCTACTTCTTTAACTATTTTAGGAGGAAGGGGGAAAAACTGGTGGAGTATTTTGCTCGGAAACCAGTATTCATGGGCTTGTAAGCCACTTATGGCAAATATTCTGAAAAATCCTGCCCATTTTTTGAGGGGGTGAGGGGGCAAAGTCTAAAGTTTTTAATGATTAATCCGATACTTAGTTATTCCCTTTGATCATGTTGACTCTATAAGGAGAGTAGTTATGACGAAAGCAGATTTAATTGCGATGATTGAAAAGCAAGCTAGCCTATCTCACGCTCAAGCAGAAAAAATCGTGAACATTACGTTTGATTCTATGATTCAAGCGTTATTTGACGATGAAAGAATTGAGATTCGTGGTTTTGGATCGTTTGCGAATCGTAATTATAAAGCGTACGAAGGCCGTAACCCTAAAACCGGTAAAGTGGTGAAGGTAAGCCCTAAGAAAGTACCTTTCTTTAAAGTTGGAAAAGAGCTGAAAGAAATGGTAGACGAAGGGAAGGACAAGTACGTTATTCGTGAAGCTTAATCGCTCACGTTAATGTCTCTATAAAAATTTAGCCGAAGGTTACTCGCAAGGGTAACCTTCTTTAGTTTTACCAAGCCGATCGCTCGAAGGAAAGATCATGAAAAAACTAGTACCAAGTCTCGTTCTTTCAACCCTCTTATTCAGTTCATGCTCCACTCATTATCAAACTACTTATCCAGAAGGCGTGGCCCGTTTTCTTGCGAGTAGTGCTGGATCAGAGCACCAAGCAGAATTAGAGGAAAGTTTAAGTGGATCAACTAAAATGCGCGCCAAAGTGCAAGTCATAGGCAAGAAAATTTTCCATGCATATCTGCAAGGCCAAGTTCTGCTCCATAAATTTGATAAAGAATTAGACCGAAAATATTTCCCAAAAAGGAATATTCTCGGCACAAAGGTCTATTCTGATCTATTGGCCACCAGAAACATTATTGATGAGTTAGAACATACCATGATCGAGTTCTATCTTTTTTATGCCAAGGCAGTTGCTCATCATAGCACTTCTGCTGTTGAGAAAGAAAATGCTCAGATTGTGTTAGATGAGATTGGACTTTTCCTCAGTGGAAACGTAGGACTTAAAGATTCAATTCCTAAAGAACTTCGTCCTATGGTTCTCACCAATTTAATGGAAAAGATGACAGATGTGGATGAAACCCTAAAAAAACTGGCGAAAGATCCAAGTTTTGTTCAAGGTTCCCATGAAACTGAAGATAAAATTTTTGAACAAAGAAAACTCCTTCGTGCTACTCGTATGAGTTTTTACAAAGAAGTGAAAACGTTCAAAGTGGATGACAAAAAGTTTCAACAAGCGCTGAAAAAAGAAGGGCGTAAAGCGGATTATAAGAGTTTGCACTCAGAAGTAAATGAATTAGGAAACGAAATTCATGCCTTTCAGGAAGAGCTACACCGTAATCCCAGCAGTGACCCAACCATTTTCCCATCGCTAGGAGGGACAGGAAATATTACGGGGAATGGTTTCCCTGAAAATACCTGGTCGATGACTTACGATGATGGGCCAGGAGCTTCAACTTCACCGACAGCGCTTAAAAATTTACAAGATAAAGGTTTGAAAGCAACTTTCTTTATGCTGGCCCAACAAGTGGAAAAACTACCCATCATTTCTAAATCGATTAAAGATGCAGGTATGGACATTGCTCTTCACTCTTATACTCATGCTCAATTAACCAAAGTAACTCCTGCTATTTTAGAAAAAGAAATAGGTACGGCGAAGAAAGTTATTGAACAAAAGTTAGGTGTGGCGATTAAACTGTTCCGTCTACCTTATGGGGCAGGAGTGAGTGTGACCAACATCCGTCAGAAAATCGCTGATCATAAAATGATTCATGTCTTTTGGAATGTGGATACACTTGACTGGCAAGATAAAAACCCGGAAACCATTATTGAAAGATCGTGGAAGCAGATGAACGCTACTAAGAAAAACTCAGGTGTTATTTTATTCCATGATATTCACAATCAGTCAGTCATCGCTTCTTCAAAGTTGCTTGATCAGATGAAAGAAAAGAAAATAAAAATTTGTACGGTTCAAGCGGTAGTGGACCAGATCAACGAAAACAAAGCTAGTTGCGAATAATTTAATAGTTTGCTTCACCAATACTACTTAAAGAGTCTAAGTATTGGTGAAGTGGACTTTCACAAAACCAACTTATTTTTTTAGCACATTGATAGGCTTCAGCGGAGGTGGTTTCTTTTTGCATTTTCAGGAAAAATTCGTTTTCATCACCATAAATTCGTGAGTATAGATAACAATTGCAATTGCTTTTGCATTGGCGCCATTCCAGGGGCGGATTTTTGGGACGGGAATAGCTATCCAGCTTTTCTTCTAGCATAAAACGTAGCTGTTGTGACATCAGACTGGCCTGCATAGAATCGAGACCACAAAATTCAGAATCGGGTTTTCCCGATGTTCGATCAAGCACTACTCGCATAATATTAAGCGCCTCACCTAATTGTTCGGCTGAATAATCTTTCATGATTTTTTCATCAATAATGGTTGGATCTTCAGTCAAAGGTTTATTCTTCGCAGAAGATGTTTTTCCACCAGAACAACTTAAAAGGAATAAGACGCTGAACATTGTCAAAATTTTTTTTTGCATATTTTTAGTGTAGGCGGAAAGACTGAAGCTTGCAATCTTAATAGGCCACCGATATGCTAGTTAGGCTTAAGATTTTTTAAAGGTGGTGCTGTATGGCAGTTGAATACGGTCGTATTAAGCGTTTTCTAATCGGTAATCCTCTCACAAATGAAATGGCAGCCCATGAGCATATTCCTAAATGGAAGGCCCTCGCTGTTCTCTCTTCCGACGCTTTGTCCTCGGTGGCCTACGCCACAGAAGAGATTCTAATTCCTTTAGCTCTTTTTGCGACAGCGGCTATGGCCTACTCTATGCCTATTGCTGTTGCTGTTGGTTTACTTCTTTTCATTATCACTCTCTCTTATCGTCAAACCATTGATGCCTATCCTAATGGAGGCGGTGCTTATACGGTGGCCAAAGAAAACTTAGGCACCCATGCAGGTTTGGTGGCCGGAGCCGCTCTTTTAATTGATTATACTTTGACTGTGGCAGTGTCGATTTCAGCCGGAGTAGAAAACATTGCTTCTGCTTTTCCTTTCATCGCAGAACATAAAGTGATGGTGGGATTGATTATTCTCTTTTTCATTATGCTGATGAACTTGCGAGGAATTAAAGAATCTTCCAGTGTCTTTGCTCTTCCCACATATTTTTTTATTTTCTCCTTTTTAGTGATGATCGTGATGGGAGTTTACCGTTATATGAATGGGGAGGTGGAAACTCCGGCCCCTATTTTAAATGAAGTTTATCCAGAAATACCTCTCTTCTTGTTACTCCGAGCATTTTCTTCTGGCTGTGCTGCGCTGACAGGAATTGAAGCTATTTCCAATGGGATTCCCATTTTTAAATCTCCAGCCCAAAAAAATGCGAAGATTACGATGTTATGGATGTCGAGTATTCTCGGTATCTTCTTTTTAAGTATCACTCTCTTGGCCCATCTTTATCATGTGGAACCAAGTCATGGACAAACGGCCGTGTCACTTTTGGCCCGCTCCATCTTCGGGGATTCCTGGTTTTATTATGTGATTCAGGGTTCTGTGGCGCTAATTCTTTTATTGGCAGCGAATACTAGTTATGCCGATTTTCCACGATTAGCTTCATTACTAGCGAAAGATTTATTTTTACCCCGACAGCTGGCGAGTATGGGGGACCGTTTGGTTTTTTCTAACGGCATTATGTGGTTATCAGCAGCAGCTGGATTTTTAATCATTCTTTTTAAAGGTTCAACTCACTATTTGATTCCTCTGTATGCGGTAGGTGTTTTCCTCTCTTTTACTCTTTCTCAGTCAGGAATGATTGTTCACCATCTTCGTTACAAAGAAAATGGATGGAAAGGTGGTCTCACGCTTAATGCTGTCGGTGCAATGACGACATTTTCTATTCTTATCATTATCGCTGTCACCAAATTTACTGGTGGAGCATGGATTGTGATTATTCTGATTCCTCTGATGGTTTTATGTTTTAAAGAAATTCGTTTGCATTATGCTTTAGTTGCAAAGCAACTGTCTTTTGCCACGAGTACCCAGACTGCAGTTTTGGAAAAAAATAATTATACAGTCATCGTGCCTGTTTCAGGAATTCATCCCGGAGTGATGGAGGCGATGAAATACGCCATGGCACTTTCGCAAGATGTCCGTGCTTGTTACGTAGAAATGAATGTGGATGCAACAGTCCGAATGAAAGAACAGTGGCAGGCTTGGTTTCCGGATATTCCTTTTGTGGTGCTGAAATCTCCTTACCGTTCTGTCATTCAACCTTTGCTAAATTATATCGATGATGCTTCCAAGCTGACGCCATTTACCCGTATTGCGATTGTGGTTCCTGAATTCGTGACCAATAAGTGGTACCATCAATTTCTCCATAACCAGACTTCACTCTTACTGAGAGCAGCATTACGTCTGAAAAAAGGGAAAGTGGTCACTATTGTGCGTTATTACTTAGATTAGAGTTTTAATCAACTACTCACTATTTTTTTCTTGAGCATGATTTTCCCTCCCTTTGGGAGGGACTTCATCCTATAATATTTAGCTATGTGCTTTCGCTTTTTTACTCTTTAGTTTTTAACCAGGAATCATCATGAAACGTTTCGTGTCTCTTTTGGCGGTTGTTTTATTTGCACAAAATCTTTGGGCACAACCAAATTTACTTTTAAGTCAGGATATATCTAAAACACAAGATTTGATTGTGGGAAATTTATTGAAAAATTCATTAGAGAACATTCACTTAGTTAAAAAGAAAGTGGACGATGATCTGTCTCAAAAAGCTTTTAACGAATATTTACAGAAATTAGATTACGGCAAACAGTTTCTAACCGCACAAGACGTAAAAGAATTAAATAAGTTTGCGAAGAATATGGATGATGAATTAACGACAGCAGAGTTTGATCTCATTGGTCTTTCTTCTAAGTTAATGGAGAAACGCTACAAAGAAGTAAAAGGATTTGTCCAGGAAATCGTTAAAACGTCGTTTGATTTTAACAAAGATGAAAGTTTAGAAACGGATGCTAAAAAAAGAAATTATGTGAATGGTTCTGTTGAATTAAAAGAATTATGGACCAAGATTTTGAAATATGAAACCTTAACACGATTAAGCGAGTTGAAGGAAGATCGTGAAAACCAAATTAAAGGTGTGAAAAAAGACTCTGCCAAAGAAAAGAAACGTAGAAAAAGTAGCATCGAAGATTTGAAAAAGAAAACTGATGTTGAACTAGAACAGATGGCAAGAAAAGAAATCGGTGAAAACTACGAAAAAATTCTAGGCCGTTTAGAGAAAGAAGATGCAACTGATAAAAAAGAAAAGTTCTATAATTCGATAGCACGTATTTTTGATCCTCATACAGATTATTTAATTCCTGATGTAAAAGCAGATTTTGATATTGATATGTCGGGGAAACTAGAGGGGATTGGGGCTCTTTTACGTGAGGACGGCTCCAATATAAAAGTGCAAGAAATCATTGTAGGGAGTGCTTCCTGGAAAGGAAAACTACTAGAAGCTGAAGATACCATTTTGAAAGTAGGGCAGGGTAAAGCGGAACCAGTGAATATAGTGGGAATGCCTCTTAGAGATGCGGTAAAACTTATTCGTGGAAAAAAAGGAACAGAAGTTCGCTTGACGGTGAAAAAACCAAGTGGCCTAACCAAAGAAATTGCGATTATTCGTGATACCGTTGAAATAGAAGAGTCTTATGTGAAGTCTGCGGTGATGACGACAGGTGATAACCATAAATATGGTTATATTATGTTGCCAAAATTTTATCGAGATTTTCAATCCCGCACTCCACGTAATTGCACTGACGATATGCGTGCGGAGTTGTTAAAATTAAATCAAGAAAATGTAGAAGCTCTTATTTTAGATCTTCGTAATAATGGTGGTGGATCGCTGGAAGATGCTCGTATGATTTCTGGTCTTTTCATTGATAAGGGACCAGTGGTCCAAGTGAAAGAATCCATGGGGCGTACCAACGTTATGGAGGATACTGATAGTGGGGCGGTTTTCAAAAAACCTGTGATTGTTTTAATTAATGCTTATTCAGCCTCAGCTTCAGAAATTGTGGCAGGAGCATTACAAGACTATAAACGTGCTATTATTGTGGGTGGGTCACACTCTCACGGTAAAGGAACTGTGCAAACGGTTATTGATTTAAAGAACTTCCTACAATCTCCGGCGAATATGGCGAAGTTAGATTTAGGGGCGCTAAAAATTACAGTACAAAAGTTTTACCGTGTAAATGGTGTTTCTACTCAGTTCAACGGAATCACTCCTGATGTCGTTTTACCAGATCCACTCGATGTATTAGAGTCGGGAGAAAAATACCTGGATTATGCTATTCCAAGTGATTCTATTGCTCCAAGTAATTATGTGCTATGGGAAGGTCCACGTTATGACATTAAAAAATTAAAAGAGTCTTCAGCTAAGCGTGTGAAAGATTCTCTTCGTTTTGCGATGATCAACGACCGTATGAAATTAGCGAAAGAGAAGAAAGATAAAACTTTGAGAAGTTTAAAAATGTCTGAGTTCGATAAAGAAATGGCAGAAGTGAAAAAATATTACGATGAAGATAAGGAACAACCTGAGATCAAAGGTCTAAAGGTGAGAAGCCTAACTGCTTCAGGTAAACAGAAGAGCAATAAAGATAAGGTTAAAGAGTATGAAGACTCTTTGAAAAAGGACGCTTACCTGGAAGAATCCTTTGGCATTCTGGCCGACATGACAAAAGCT
>JBEIOQ010000025.1:0-22516 GCA_040377495.1 Halobacteriovoraceae bacterium | reverse complement strand
TTTTTTGTCAACTCCACTCAAAGGATCGTCGATGTTACGCTCGAGTTAAAAAATGGAAAAGTGATCGCTTCTCCTGCCCTGGATTCTTTAGTGAAATCGAAATTCACTAAAATCCGTTTGAAAAATAAAGATACATCAACCAATGTAATTAAAGATCATCTCTATATGTCTTCTGATTCAGCATCTAGGGTGTATGACCCTCATTTAATTAATCTCTTGCTACATACCATCAATGATATGGGAAAAAATGCAGATGGTACTGGCACTTGGTCGTCACCGGGAGCTTTGAAAAAAGTTATCGCTTTTCAAAAACTCATGTACGATGCAAGACAACGTTTTTATCATATTGTTTACTTATTTTCGGCAGGAAGAACTAAAAAATATCCTAACACCGAAAGAGAAATTTTTTGGGATCTTATGAGTTCCGCACTAAACTCTAATGTTACCTATTTGAATGCGATGACTACGGTTCACTCATTAACCAAGAAGTGTTTAGGCGATTTACGCTCAACTTGGGAAGAACAAACTAAGCAAGAATCCCTCATGGATTATAGCTCTAAAGACTACGAAAAAAACAATGGCATCAAAGTCGATACTGTAACAGTGGGACAAACTCCTAAAAACTGTGCTCCAGGACAACCTTGTCAATCTCAAGTAGGTATCAATGCAGGCTCGATTAAGAGCATGAAAGATAACAAAATGTTTGGTTCAGGCGGTCTTTCTAACCTCTCCGGTAAATCTGGTGTCGGAGCAATGGGTGCAGGCCAAATGGCCCTCGCCAATGCGAAGAAAAGAAAAGCGAAAGAATTTAAGGATAATGCTAGTCCGGCGATGAGTAGGGCCCGCGATGAAGCGAATGAAATGCTAAAGGCGATGCTAACACCGCCATCAGAACTATTAAACGGTTCTTCATCTGGAGCTAGTGATAAAGGTGGATCTTCTTTTGCAATGGGTGGCGGTTCTGCCGGTAAGAAGGAAGAAGTCAAAAAAGAAGTACCAGGAACCACTCCTCAAGCTTCTACTTTAGGTGACGAGGATGATGATGGTCCCCAAGATGCCCAGCTTAATTTTGGTGGCAAGAAACGTAGTAGTGATGAAGAGAACAGCGACATCCCACCAGAACTAGCGGAAACACTATTGAGTGAATCGAAGAATGAAAACTATAAGGTGGCCGAAGGTGATGAACTCTTCACCATTATCACGAAAACATATATTCGTGCAGGTCTGCCTCGCCTTCTTCAACGTAAAACGGAAATAAAAACGAATGAAGTGAAACATGAAGATGAGGAAGTTTTTAATCCGGGTAGTACGAAAAAGAAATTAGATAAGCTTGAATAAAAAAATCCCCTCGTAAGTGGGGCTTTTTTTTTATGATTTCTTTTTCTTTTTGATAATGAAGAAGATAATCGCTGCGACGGCCACAGCTCCAAATAGCATCATCTCATCACCGCCACCAGAGCTGGCCTTCTTCTCACCCTTTTTCTGTGATGTATCGGTTGTTGCTTCAGGCATAAAGCCTGAATCATCTAAGACACTTCCATCACCTTTAGGTTTGATTCCTGCCATATCCATTTGCTTCTGACGGAAAACGCGTAAACTGGCGACAACTTTATCAAATACGCCTTGGTATGCTTGATAATGATCTTTTGAAACAGAGAACGTTACCGCTACACCAAGATCTTCTTTGACTGTCGCAAGGTAACGAGTATAAAAACCTGGAACTTCAGAGGCAAGATGAAGTGCATCCACCCACTGATGTCCGTTTACATCTTTTAAGTTAGCATATTTTCCTTCTGAAACTTGGGTCTTCCCACCAGGTAAACTGTAAGTCTTAGAAGTTTTCAAATACGTTTGATATTGATCTAAAGAGTCTTGCTCACCTCTTACTTTTGCAGCAAGAATAATGATCGCTTCTTTTTTTCTTTCTTCATTTTCACTTTGGCAAACCCACTCTGATCCTTCCAGCGCACATTCCCAACCATTGGGTAGCTCGAATTCACAATACTGATTCGTGAAGCGTTTTGCGAAGGCCTGACCGGAGAAAAGAAAAAGAGTGATTAAGGAGAGCTTCAATACGTTCATAGGATCTATCCTCTAGAAATTTTCATTAGTTATCAATATAGTTTAGCGTAATAATTTTTACTTACAAGGGAGGAAAACTTGGAATAAAGCTTAGTAATCTACTCTAATAGTCGGAATTAAAGTTCTTGCAGTCGGACCACATGGCCAACTTTAATATCGGCCTGTTGATAGATTTCAAGAAGCTTAACCACCGCCGCATCGGCTGCAACTTCCATAACCACTCCAGAAGCCAGTAGCTTGTTACCACCTAGATAATCAAACTCAAACACATCGGCCCGCATTCCTTTCTCAACATCCTGAGCAATTCCTTTATCAATACGGATAAATTTTGAGCGAGGAGAAACTTTTACCACTGAAGCTTCAATATTATAGGTTTTAAATTTATCATCTTTTTCTACGACCGCAGTGTTATCAGCTTTATTAGAATTATAAACAAAGTTAACTGAATACTCATTTCCTTGATCATAAGAATTGGCCATCACGATACTGGTGGCTTTTGTTTCGACTCGAAATTGAGAACCTAAAGTAAAATTTAAACCGATATAAGGGGCAACATATGAACGGTTAATGGAGTTATACATACGAGTAGCTCCCGTATAACGTCTTGGCTTCGCGGTTTTATCAGAACTGTATTTGTCTTGATTCAGAGAGTAGATTCCCCCGACACCTGCAAGTAGAGCAATTTTCTCCCAGACTAAAGCACCTTGAGTGTCGTATTTTAATTCCGAAGATTGTCTGGAAGTGGGATAGTTTAAATGCACTCTCCCCGTTAAAACATTATTACTTTTAGATTCATAACTGACTGCTCCACCAGCAAATAATTCATTCACTCCATCCCCTAACATAATTTCTTTGTAAGGTTGAGTGGTGTCATATTCTGAATTTTTGTAGGCCACTAAGCGAGCTCCCCCTTCCAAGGTATAGCGGAGTTTTTGCACAGGTAAAAAGGCATGACGAAATTGAAATCCAACAGATTCAATTCCTGAAGCAGAATTGGAATGCATGGTGCCTGCAATATCTGCTTCTTCCGAGTTTTGTTGGCGGTATCGTCCAAACACTCCAGCTTCAAAATGTTTAGTGAAAGATCGACGGAAAAGTAATTCATTTTCCATACGAGTATAGTTGTCACGCGATCCGAGATTCTGTTTCACTCCATCATGATCATAAAAGGCGGTCGTTTGGAAGTAAGAATTCGACAATTTTAACTGATAATTTTTATTTTTAAGGATGCTAGAGAAACTCTCATAGCTGGGAGCTGCTTGTAAGCTCCCAGAAAGTATAAATAGTGCTAGTAAGCTGAACTTACTTAACTGCATCGTAAATGGCCTCTGTGCCTAGTTCTTCTTCAATACGTAGTAATTGGTTATACTTCTCAATTCTGTCTGAACGTGAGGCTGAACCAGTTTTAATATGTCCCGCTCCTGTGGCAACAGCAAGATCAGCAATAAATGAGTCGCCTGTTTCCCCAGAACGGTGAGAAATAATTGATATGAAATTATGTTTATAACCCAATTCAATGGTTTCTAAAGTTTCCGTCAATGTTCCAATTTGGTTTACTTTGATTAAAATCGCATTAGCCTGTTTCTTCTCAATCCCTTCTTTGAAGATTTTCGGATTAGTCACAAACAAATCATCGCCCACAATTTTAATTTTAGAACCCATTTTTTGAGTAAAATTAATCCATCCTTGAAAATCATTCTCCGCGAATCCATCTTCAATAGAATAAACCGGGTATTTTTTGACAATATCTGCATAGTAATCAATCATCTCTGTCGAAGAATAATTTTTCCCTTGCATCTGATAACGATTTGTTTCATAGAACTCTGAAGCTGCAGCATCTAAACTTAAAGAAATATCGATCCCTGGCTTATAGCCCGCTTTCTCAATCGCTTTTAAAATATATTCAATCGCTTCTTCATGAGATTTTAGATTCGGAGCAAATCCCCCTTCATCACCTACGTTGGTGGAATGTCCTTCTTGATCCAGAACTTTTTTCAAATGATGGAAAACTTCCACACCGGCGCGTAAGTTTTCACCAAAAGATTTTTTCATATGAGGAACAATCATAAATTCTTGAATATCAAGATTGTTTGAAGCGTGAGCTCCACCGTTAATGATGTTCATTAAAGGTGCTGGTAAACGCATCTTTCCGGTAGGTGTTGGGGCATTTAAAACGGTGGAAAGGTAACGATAAAGTGGAAGATTATGATCAAGCGCCCCTGCTCTTGCTGCGGCCATCGAAACGGCCAGCATTGCATTCGCTCCAAGTTTGCCTTTATTTTCTGTGCCATCCATTTCAATCATTATTTTATCGAGAGCTTTTTGATTCGTTACATCTTGGCCAATCAAATTTTTTGCAATCACAGTGTTGATGTTGTTAACAGCATTACGAACAGATTTTCCTAAATAGAAATTTTTATCACCATCACGCAACTCCAGCGCTTCACGAGATCCCGTTGAAGCTCCTGATGGTACAGCGGCGCGGCCCATATTTTTATTTTCTGTTGTAACTTCTGCTTCTACGGTTGGATTACCGCGAGAATCTAGAATCTGACGGGCTTTAATTCCGACAATTTTACTCATTTTTAGTCTCCAATTCATTGTTCTAATTGGAGACTATTCTGTCATATTTGGGAGAATGATGAAATGATTTTCTCTACGCAGCTTTAATAAGGTTTAATGCCCATTCAGGGGCCATGAATTTTGACTTAGGAAATGGTAATTTATGCACAACGATTTCCTCAAAAAAACTTGGCACATAGTTACATGCTACCATTTCGCCAATATATTTTCCAGTTTCTGGGTCTTTTCCACGTTGCACCCAACGAAAAATATCACGACAAATGTAGTTTCCGTATTGATCGAGACCTAAAATTTCTGAAATATGAGAAGTTCTTCTTCCCCCGTCGTGATAACGGTTACATTGCACAATAATTTGCATCGCTGAAGCCACCATTTTACGAACAGCATCCGGTGGGATTTTTGTATCTCCCATCAAACAAAGAGTCTCTAAACGAGTGCATGCATCAGTCGGGTTATTCGAGTGTACAGTCCCCATTGATCCTGAGTGACCAGTGTTCATTACTTGAATAAGGTCGAGAGCCTCTTCACCACGCACCTCTCCCACAATCACGCGATCGGGGCGAAGACGCATGGATGAGATAACTAAGTCACGAATGGTAACTTCTTTAACTCCTCTTTCAGGGTTGGCTTTTCTTGTTTCAAATTGCACTACGTGCTGGGCCTTCACTTGAAGTTCAGCCGCATCTTCAATAATAATTAATCGTTGTGTATCAGGCATGCGGGAACCTAGAACGTTAAGCATCGTGGTTTTTCCCGACCCAGTACCACCACTCACAATAATATTTTTGGAAAGATGAATACAAATATCGAGAAATCTTGCTCCATCAGGAGAAAGTGAACCAAAGTTAATAAAATCTTTTAGTGTTAAATCGTCTTTAGAAAATTTACGAATGGCCACCGTTGTTCCGTTCTTCGCCATGGGAGGAAGAACCACGTGGATACGAGAGCCATCAGGTAAACGAGCATCCAAACGAGGATTATCGTCATCAATCACACGCCCTACAGACTGAGCAATCGCTCTCATGGCAGAAACTAATGAAGATTCATCCGCAAATTTATTTGGAGTCTTAAAAACAAGACCTTTTTTTTCTGCAAAAATTTCGTGTGGCCCGTTGATCATAACCTCAGAAACCTTAGGATCATCGAGAAGATCTTTAATCGGTAGGAGGAAGTTGTCAATCGCAGCCTGAAAAACACCACTCATCTAATTCTCTTTTGGAATCCAAGGGCCTTCCACCACTTGAGATTCTGAGGCAATCTTTCTTTCAGCAACTTTTTTCTTAATTTCAATCACACTAATTTTCCCATTATGCTTCGTCGAAGGACAGTAAAAGGGAAATGTCCCCGCTTTTGGAAAGACTGATTCTGCTTCTGTAATTTTTCCTTTCTCTGCACTCAAAAATAATTCATGACCAGCAACGATCACACAAGCTGGTTCATCGGTTAAGTTGGTTACAAACAAACGAACTTTTTCTCCCTGAAAAAGTGAAAGGTGATTTGGATAATACCCTTCCTTCGTTACAATAATAGAAAACTCTCTTGTTGGAGTTAATTTACTATCCGCTTTCGCCATCGCAATTTCACGTTCACCTTGAAAATCATTCGCTTCTTTATCGGAAATATAAACCGCTTCTACTTTGTCTAAATTTTGAATATCTACGGCCATTACGACCGAGAAGTTTAAAAGAAGGAAATTTAAGGTGAAAAAAATCATCCACTTCATAACTTACTTATCGGTAAATTAGATGGAAATATTAGAGAATCTTAAGTCCTTTATAGGTGATTCTTTAAGTCTGCTACTGCTTGAACAAATTCATCGATGATTGGATTAATGCCTAATTTTAATCGAAAGATTTTCAACAGTTCCTGGTAATACCAGATTACTTGATCAGAAGAGACGGGATATCTAGCCCATACCTCTAAACCAAAAGTCCGAATTTCACGGTTTAAAGAACGAGAATCATGCAATTCTTCACAAGCGATCACCAATAAGGCCCTTGGTTCTAATTGTCTAATTTTTCCTAAGTATGCCTGCTTTTTTTCCTGCCATGAGGCCATTTCAAAACCAGCTGGATCTAAAAAGGCAAAACTTAGATCAGTCACTTCCGCTCCAAACATATCTAAAAAGACAGCTTTTTTCTCTTCATCAATTGTATCATGGAGTGCCCCTGCTGCTGCCTGGATAAAATCCCCACCAAATTCTAATACATAAGAAGAGACAGCTAGTGGATGAAAAATATAGGGGGTGGGTGTTTTATTTTTCAAATCATCTTTGTGAAATTGAATTGCATAGCGAAGAGCACTTTCAAACAGGGTATAACTCATAATTAAAACTCGTGATATTTTTTTGCATTCCCTTTGGCCTTATCCACAGGGTATTTCTCAGCATTGTGCTGCAATTTTTCCTGACATGCTTGCATTAAATCTATGTCTAAAATATCGGCCAGTCGAGCAAGGTACATTTGAATATCAGCGAGTTCTGCCGCTAAATCCTTTTTTATCCCTTCATTGCTTTTTAGAATCTCTTGGTCTGACTTCCACTGTACTAATTCACACAACTCACCTACTTCACCGGTTAAAGCAAGAGTTAGATTCTTCGGAGTATGATAAGTTTCCCAATCTCGATCCAATGCAAAAGTTTTCAGTTCTGCCTGTAGTTCACTAATCGTTTTCATTTTAAAGGGACTCCAGTTTGATCACACCATATGCAGGTGTTTCGTAAGGATGAGAAGCTTTCATCGCCATGATTGCATTCGATATCAAATGATCTTCAACCACCATCTCAACTTTTATTTCTTTCACTACTTCAACCTTATTAAGTTGGCCTATAAAAGGGTTACTTCCCTCCAAAGCACGAAATTGTCCTTCACCTGTCCACTCAAAACTACACGCATCATAGTTACCAATGCGCCCAGCTCCTACTGCAAACATAGCTTCTTTGACTTTTTCTTTATGCTCCATAGGTACGTAAAAATAAACCTGGTACAAAAAATAACTCCTCGTTGTAACAACAAAATAGCGTGAAATATTGAGAGCTTCAAGATGAGAATAACCTCTTAATTCGCTCAACAAATAACTTCTTACACTTGTGTTTAGTACCTTAAAAAAGTTTTACATACCAAAGTCGAGAGGTTCAAAATCAAATTAAGAAACGAATGGAAGTGCTCATTAGGCTCATGGAGGAATTAATGAAATCAATAATCATCGCATCGTTATCTCTTACACTAGCAACAGCTGTCTCTGCAGCAGAATTCAAAACATTAAGATCATCGAAAAGTATGCAAGGTGCAGTGGATGCTCTTCTGTCTAACTCTAAAAGTGATTCTGAATCTGGCCTAGTGCTTGTTCGTAAGGTGACTCGCCCAGATGGGACTGTCCATACACGTTATAAGCAAACGTTTAACGGAATTCCGGTTTTCGGCGAAGATGTCATCGTTAACACGAAAAATGGAAACAGAAAATTTGCTGGAGCTGTTCTGGAAAAAATTGAATTAGGTTCTCAGAAAAGCCGCAATTTTTCAGCTCAAGATGCTTTAGCTCTAGCGAAAAAACTAAAAATAAAATCTAATGCAAAGAATGTTCAGTTTGAAAATGAATCAAGTGAACTGATGGTATTTGTCGATGAAAAAGGCCTAGCTCACTATGCTTATGTGACAAGCTTTTTTGCTGAGACAGAGAAAGGACCTACTCGTCCCTACACGATCATTGATGCTGAAACACAAAAAGTTTTGAAGTCATGGGAAGGTCTTGCTCACCATCAAGATGAGCATGAAGCTTCAATCGATGAACAAACAACTGCTACAGGTCCAGGTGGAAACACTAAAACTGGTAAGTATCAGTACGGTGTCGATTTTGATGCCCTAGATGTTGCCGTTGCTCCAGATGGTCAGTGTGTTTATGATAATGCTTTCGTAAGAACTATCGATTTAAAGCATGGAACAACAAATACCATCCCTTATAAATTCGCTTGTGGTGAAAATAACTACAAAGAGATCAATGGTGCATTCTCACCTGTTAACGATGCTCACTACTTTGGTGGAGTTATCTTTAGACTTTATAAAGACTGGTTTAACACTGCTCCTCTAACTTTTAAATTAGTGATGAAAGTCCACTATAAAAAATCCTTTGAAAATGCTTTCTGGGATGGAAAAGCGATGACTTTCGGTGACGGGGCAACTCGTTTTTATCCTCTCGTTTCACTGGACGTTTCCGCGCACGAAGTATCCCACGGTTTTACTGAACAAAACTCAGGTTTAACTTACTCTGCTCAATCAGGTGGTATGAACGAGGCTTTCTCTGATATGGCAGGTGAAGCAGCTGAGTACTACATGAACAAAGGCAGAAATGATTTTGTTGTCGGCGGAGAAATTTTCAAAGTAGCTGGAAAAGGTCTACGTTATTTTGATGACCCAACTAGAGATGGTAAATCAATTGGCCATGCGAAAGACTATAAAGCTGGTATCGACGTACACTATAGTTCAGGTGTTTATAATAAGGCATTCTACCTCCTTTCTAAGACAGAAGGTTGGGATGTACAAAAAGCATTCTCTGTCTTCGTTAAGGCGAACCAAGATTACTGGACAGCAAATTCTGACTACAACAAAGGTGCTTGTGGTGTTCAAGACGCAGCCATAGATCTTAAGCTTGATGTCGAAGCTGTAAAAGCAGCATTCGAAGGTGTTGGAGTTAAGTGTAATATCTAATCATACGTTTTAATAAACAAAAAAGGCCGGAACCATCCGGCCTTTTTTTTAAACTGCAGGGCCATATGAAAAACTTCCGCCGAGAATTAGTCTTTGAAACCAATGAACGTGAATCCTTCATTAATATCACTGAGCAAGTGGATGAGATTTTAAAAGAATCAAAAATTCAAGAAGGCTTAGTCCTCGTCAATTCCATGCACATCACTTCTTCCGTCTTCATTAACGATGATGAAGCTGGCCTACATGAAGATTTTTCTAAGTGGTTAGAGAAAGCAGTTCCTTTTGATCCCGACCTTTATAAACACAATTTAACTGGAGAAGACAACGGCGCTTCTCATATCCGCAGACAAATTTTCGGGAGAGAAGTTGTAGTGGCGATTACTCAAGGTGAATTAGATTTTGGGCCGTGGGAGCAAATTTTCTACGGTGAGTTTGATGGTCACCGTAGAAAAAAAGTTTTAGTGAAGATTATTGGTGAGTAAAAAACTAATCCATATACTTACAGTGAATCATCGCTAGTTCATCATATTTTTTCTCAAAAGAATCGATCAAAGGTTTATCATTCATTTCTTCTAAATATTTTCTTAAGCGTTGTGAAAACTCATCCTTTGACTCTCTCATTTTTTTTTGTGGAAAATCATAAGCGCTATAATAAAGTTCTTTTGCCAGAGAATTTTTATTCACAAAAAGTTTTACTTCATTCTTTCCTTCCGAAATAACCAAAGGATTCCAGGCGCCCCCACCAGCGAATGAAACATTTTTTCCGACAATTAAGGTTATCTTTCGATTAGATTCCCCAGTAACAACTAACATTAATCCTCTAACGAGTTCAAAGCGCCCCTCACCACCTGACGTAATTAAATTGAACTTAGAAATGTCAGGATCATTATCATCAGTCCATTTCGCCTGATCTGTACAATGTACTTCTTTAGCAAAAGATGAAAACGCCCCCATCATCAAAACCAACATTATCCACTTTTTCATATGTACTCCTTAATTATTTCCAGAGACCATTAATTCTTAATTCATCACAACTAGGAATTTCTTTCAGAGCCTTTTTACGGGCCCTATTAAGTCCTCCCTCCCAAGTACCCAAGGCAAAAACTGACCTATAACGATGAGATCCACCATGCTTTAAAATTAAAGTAACATCACTGGTCCACCCAAAATCAAAACGCCAATAAATATCGAAAAACTTCAATTTATTGTCAGAATTCTCAACCGCAACATAACCTTTTTTCTTCAGCATCTTCACCAGTGACCTTGGCAACTCTTCACTTCTCTTTCTCGAATCGACAATTTTGACCTCACAAGGAGTCTGATTTTGAGCGAATGCTGAAAATGAAATGAGGAGTAATAAAAGATATTTCATAGGAACCTCCAATAGATCTACCTTCGAATTGTAGCCTTTATGGGAGGGGCATTTGGCGGAAAAATTGTGAATAAAAAAAGGCCTAGGTTTTCCCTAGGCCTTTGTTATCGTAACTGATCTAAATTAATTACTTTTTCTTAGGAGCTGGAGCTGCTGGAGCCGGAGCACCTTTAACAACTTTGAAAAGCTCAACTTCGAAAACTAGAGTTGCGCCACCTGGAATTTTTGGAGGAGCACCAGCGTCGCCGTATCCAAGATCAGCTGGGATCACAAGCTTGATTTTACCGCCTGGTTTAACTAGTTGAAGACCTTCTGTCCAACCACGGATTACGCGGTTAAGAGGGAAAGTAATTGTCTTACCTCTCTCAACAGAAGAATCGAACACTGTACCGTTAGTTAAAGTTCCGTGATAGTGAACTTCTACTTCGTCAGTTTCTTTTGGAGCGTCGCCATTTCCTTCTTTAATTACTTTATAAGCTAAACCTGAAGCTGTTTTCTGAGCTCCTTCAGCAAGAAATTTAGCCATGAAATCTTCACCAGATTTCTTTTCTTTCTCAGAAGCTTTCTGCATTCTTTCTTTGAACATTTCTTGAATTTTTGGCTGGAACTGAGCAGCGTCAACTTCAGCTGGCTTGCCCATAGCAGCATCTTTTAAGCCTTTGTAAAGAACATCAAGTTCTTTCTCAGAAAGCTCAAGACGTTGAAGGTTTGAGCCTAACATTGTCCCCATTGTATAGAACGTTTTGTCAGTGTCGTTTTCTAATTTAATTTTAGAAACGTCACCTGGTTTTGAATTACAACCAGCAAGTACTGCAAGAGCAAGAGCTGGAACTAACGCTAACTTTTTCACTTTTTACCTTCCTTTGTAGTCAACTAAAAATATACCATAATCTTAGAGTAAAGTTTTTAACTTAACAAGCACACTATTGATTAAAAACTACGAAGATGAGATTTTCTTTTCGCATCTTTGCCTTCTTCGCTTTGTTTAAAGTCGTAGTTTAAAACCGCTGATTCCCAGTCACCGTACATAGGGTTTGGAAGAATAATGAATTTGGGTCCAAAGTCTGCTTTTAAATCATCTGTAATCTTACTTTTCTCTGTCACAGACTTTTTGTCGTAAAGACCAGTGAAGTCGTTCATGTTATCCCCTACGAGAAGAACAATATTGTGAGTTTTGCTTACAATGTCACGGCGAGCAGTTTTATTTGACTCTGCCGATTGAAGCAGTATGTTCGCTTCACTTTTTATCGGAAATCCAAATTTCTTTAGATTGTTAAGTGTCTGTTTGAATTGATTTGGTTTACGGTTAGAGATGTAGAAAACCTCAACTCCTTTCTGATCAGCATAGGTTAAAAATTCAACTGCGCCTGGAAGAGCTGCTGCTTTCTCAGCATCAATCCACTCGTTCCAGTAAGTAGGATAAGTCACGTTTTCTTGAATCGCCTTCGCTTGGTAAGGACTGTTATCCAGAACTGTTTCATCAATATCTACAACGACAGCACGTTTTTTAGCTGATTTTTTCTTTAAAGCTTGATCTAAAGTAACTTTGGCAAAATTATAACCTTGGTAATAGAGTGCTTTTACTTCAGCTGCAGTTTGAAACCAAACTGTCGCGGCCACCATGTGTTGATTCACTGGAGCTTTCAAAGCTTCAGGGGACTTTTTTGAAGCACAACTAATGAGAGTGAATAGACTCACAACCAGAATCGACAAACGCATACATTTCTCCATTATTTTTTTAAGTTTTCTTTCTTACAACCAAGATCATCAGACCGAGAGCTCCGAGTATTGACGATAGCATACCGACAGGAATCTCCGTATTGTAAAAAAGGATTTCACGACAACTATAATCTAAAGTCGCAAAAATTCCACCGGCAAACAATGGCCATACAAAAAGTTCTCTCTTTAATGAGTAGCGAAAGTAAGGAATGCGTCTCGCCAAGTGAGGAAAGATAAGACTAGAAAAGGAAAAAACACCAAAATAGATGGTTACAACGCCTGTCGCCGTAAGGGAAAGTATCCAAGAAAGCTTTCCCAGTTTCTGCGGTAAACCAGGATGAACGTTTTCGCAAAACTCCTTTCCAAAACCTAACATGGAAAGTTCTTTCAAAAAACGACCAGTAAAATAATAAATAATCACTAAGGTAAAGATCAGCAAGGGTAAAGCACTATCGGCGATGTAACGAAAATTTCCAAACCAAATCTGCGTGGGAAATTCCATGGAAAGTGAAAAAAATAAAAATTGCATCAACGAAAAAATAGCGCCCACGAAAAGATTAAAACAAAGACCCAGCAGAATCATTGAATCATTTAATAACCATTTCTCAATCAGTTTCTGTTTAAAAAAAGCAAAACCTAAACACAAAATAAAGATGAATAAGGAGAGCGCTTCTTCCGACGTTTCTGGAAAATAATAAACACCTAAAAAATGCGCTAATAAAATAACCAGAACGATTAAAGCCTCAAAACCAAGAGTAGAAGGCCCAGCTAAATCATTGTGGGTAAAATTTTGCACCAAAGAGCCCGCGAGTGAAAGCAAAGCCCCAGCACAAAAGGCACAAAGAAAACGTAAGACTAGCTCCATTTCCATTAATTTACCCAGTCCAGTTTAGAATATAAACGAAGGCCTATCACCGTGGTTAAAGTAGTTGGGAGATACACCATAATCAAGGGATCAATTTTGCCTGCCTTCGCAATACTTATACCTAAGAAGAATATTACATAGTAAGCCACCAGGATTCCTAGGGTCATAACCCCAGTATTACGCGCTTTTCCTCTGGTAGGCTGAATACCTAAAACAAACCCTAAGAGCACAAAAACTAAACACTGAATGGCGGTGTTGTATCGAGAAAAATATTCAATCTTAGCAGAAATAAAATCCTTTTTCTCAATTCGTTTTTCTTCTCGTTGTTTTTGGGGAAGATAAATAATCTCTCTCAGTTCTGCATTCGTTCTCATATTGTCTTTGAGGGCAGCACCAGCGATCATTTGGCCGGAGGTAATAGGAAAATCATATTCTTTAAAAAGAATTTTCTCAATTTCTACGCCTTTGTCATTCATCTTAACGATGTTTCCATCGAAAAGTTTAAGTCGCAATTCAGCCGCTCCCATTTCATTTTCATTCAACTTAATCAGTTTACCTTTATTGGCAAAAATGGTTCTTTCTACTTTCCCGTAGGCATCAGTATTATTTTTGAAATTGATAAAAATACGAGAGAGATCTACCCCTTCATTTTCTACTTTTTCAGCAAAGAGAGTGAGACCAGGAATATCAGTAAAAAAGTTTCCTTCCTTAATGCTGGTGACATAGCCCTTAGAAGTTAAAAAGGCGACCGTATTTCTAAACTGGGCCGTTGAATATGGGATAACATTTTTCGAAAGTTCACTAATAGCAAATGAAATTAAAATCCCTAACAAAAAAACAGGAATAAAAATTTTATGTTTCGATAATCCAAAACTACGCATGGCCGTATACTCAGAATCCAAACTTAAGCGGTTAAACATGTAAAGAGTAGCAAAGAGGATGGCCAGGGGAAGAGCAAGTGGTAAAGTGAAAATAATTAAGTGACTTACAAGTTCCATTAATATAGCGGTTGGGACACCCGTGTTCATCGCCAAATTGACAATTTTAAACATCTGAAAGGTCAAAAGAAAAGTTAACACAAAAATCAATGTAACCACAAAAGGAAGAATAAAATTTGCGCCTAAATATCGAGACAGAATACTTCTATACATAATTCTCTCCCCTTTTTGCTTGCACCATATTCTTATTCTCTAACATTTGCCAAATATGATCTGCAATCTGATCAATAAAAGCGTGATGGTGTTCAATCATAAAAAGCGTTTTTTGATTTTGTTTATAAGCTTTTAAAACACTCAAGAGATATTCTTTCTTTTTCTTATCCAGAAAGGTTGTTGGTTCATCTAAAAAATAGAAATCAGCTTTCACGATTAAAGTAAGATAAAGCTTTAGCGCTTGGTTCTCACCGCCAGAAAGCTTCATGACCGGTGTTTTTTCAATCTTCTGTAAGTTCATTTCTTGAAGAAAGTTATTTTGGTCCAACACTTCCGTATTAATCGCGTGTTTTTCTTGTGTGCGCATAAAGTCTAATAAATCAACGACTCTCCAATGAGAAAGAGTACTCAAAGGTTTTTGCGTACATAAACTAATTTTAAAGTTGGAGTACCTGAGCTCTTCCCTCAGATTTAACATAAAGGTAGTTTTACCTACCCCATTAATGCCTGTAAGCACATGAGCTAAACCCGGTTTACCACCAAGAAGCATAGTTTTGAAATTCTGCATAAAATCCTAGAGCTTATTATAGAACGAAAGAACCATTTTGAATATTTACTTTTAATCCTCGGATAGAGAGAATTTGAACAAGTTTTACTCGAGGAGACTTTATGCTTAATCAAACGAATGAAGAAAAAAAAGCGCTGATAGAATTAGAAAAGGAACTCACTATACTTACTAGCACTCCAGTTGGACGACGTACTTTTCTCCTGGCCATGCCCATGCTTTTGGCTGCTTGTGCTTCAAAAAATAAAACTCGCTATCGTGAAGGCGATAATGCAGGTCAAAGCACCGCGATGACAGTGCAAGATGAATTACGCATGACTCAAGAAGTGTTGCCGGAAATGAAGAAAGAATATCCTCCGATAAACAATCCTGAACTGCAAACCTATATTAGTCGCTTAGGAAATAAAATTGTAGATGCCAATCAATTAAGAAGTAACCCTTACAATTATACTTTTACTGCTGTCGGCGTAAATTATGTGAATGCTTTCGCTCTACCTGCTGGAACCGTGTTTGTCACTGCTCCTTTGCTCGCCATGGCCGATTCAGAAGCAGAATTAGCGGGCGTGATTGGCCACGAAATTGGTCATATTAAAGCTCGTCACACAGCTGAACGTATGGATGCTGCGAAAAAATCTCAAGGAAAATCGGTGCTCTTCGGAGCTGCAGGTGGAGTACTCGGAGGTGCAGCAGGATTTGGTTTAGGAAAACTTCTATGCAAACCAAAGGATAATAATTGTCTCGCAAAAGCGACAGTCGCTGGAGCTGCTGCCGGTGTTGGTGGTGGATTACTGATCCAAAAATTTGCCTTTATGGCCAACTCTCGTGAAGATGAAATGGAAGCTGATCGTATTGGTTTTAGAACGGCCCTCAATGCTGGTTACGATAAAGAAAATGTAGGGCTTTTCTACAATAAATTGCTAGAAATGGAGCGAGCTCATAAAGGAGAAGCCAATCCCCTGATGGCAAGTTTATCCGATGCCATGAGCACTCATCCACCTAGCCAGGAACGTGTCAATCAAATGAATCAAATGTCTTCTGAGGCAAATAATGTGGTTGGAGCAAAAGTGAGTACCAAAGAATTTGATAAAGCAAAGGCCATGTGTAAAGAGTGGATGGCGGCTCAACCTCAGCCTAAAGCGAGCTAAGTTTTTCCCAAAGAGGTTGCAAAAGATCAATTTGGGCAATTCCAGGAATCAAAAGACTTGGATGAATCAAATTAATCTTAGTCTTGGAAAGAGTTTGTACGACTAACAGATTATCTTTGGTTTCTTTATTGATTAAACCAATTTCTATCACTTTACCTTTGAGTAAAATCTTCATCACTTTTTCAGACCAAGGCGCATAGTTCAACTTGGTCGGATAAGTTTCTAAGAGGATTTTATTTTTGAACCAAAGAACAAAATTATCCACCATAATTAAATTGGGTGGACGTCCTACTCCACGTAATTCACCAAGATAAAAAATAAAAGTCCCTTTGAGTTTTGTGAAAGAACGACTTCGCTTCATTTGATCAGCAACATAAAGCTCCATATTAGTAATCTTTTTCTCACAACCCTTTAAATAAGGAGCTAATTTTTCTAAAGAGATTTTATAGGCCTGAAAGGGATCAAGATTTCTGGTTTTTATTTCAATGGGTAAAAGTTTTTGATGTTCAAGATTTTTTCTCAGTTCCATGGACTCATCAATAAAAACTAAAGGTGAACTGAATTTTTTCAGGTAATCACCAGATAGAAAAACTCCTCCCCCTAGACGATCCCCTTTAAAATCAGAAGCTCCTATGCCATGGAAAATGGAAATGGCCTTCACTTGAGGATGGCCTAATAAATCGAGTCTTTTGAGTAAGTGAGAAATAGGCCCAGATAAACTTAAGACTGGTTGCGGGGTATTAAATTCGCAGGCAAAAGTGGAGAACGAAAGAAAAAATGTAATGAGAAGTTTGGCCTTAATAACCTGCCTCATCCAAAGCGATATTACAAAGTTCATCACAGCGTTCATTTTGAGGATGACCAGCATGACCCTTAACCCATTCAAAGTGCAAGTGACTAAAATTTTCTTTGAGATGATCCAGCTCTTTCCATTGCTCTAAATTTTCTGGTTCTTTTTTATCGGCTTTCTTCCAACCATTATTTTTCCAACCGACCACCCATTTGGTGATACCTTCGATAACATATTTGGAATCCGAAAAAAGATAGGCCGTGATTTTTCTTTGATCGATACCTAGAGTGGAAATATGGTTTTGCAGTTCTTTTAAACTAACAATGGCCCCTTCCAGCTCCATGCGATTATTCGTCGTTAAGATTTCCAGCCCATTAGACTCAAAAATCATTTCTCCCTTAGCGTTTTGCCCAAGAGCAGCCCATGAGCCAGGTCCTGGATTGCCTCGACAAGCTCCATCAGAAAATAAAGCAAAGTGTAATTCTTTATTTTTAATTTGCTCCGGGATAATTAACTCTTGCTTTGGAACAGGAAGCTCAGGCAGATCTTCCACGCGACGATGAAGTTCATCCAAAAGGCCAGCAATTGAATCTTCTTCTTTAAAGAACTTTCTCATCTCAGTAATGTAACGGTGAAATTTTTTCTTTGTCATTAAATCAACTTTAAGAATTTCTTTTTACCAATTTTAAGCACTTTTCCACGAAAGCTGTCATCTAGTTTTAAATTAGGATCAGAGAGCTTATCCCCATCGACAACACTGACTGCATTTTGTGTAACTAAACGACGAGCTTCTGAATTCGAAGGAGCTGCTTTAGCTTCTACCATAGTCGCAAGCAAGCCTGCTCCCACCGTGAATTTAAACTCTTCAATTTCATCTGGCAGCTGCCCTTTAGCAAACACCGCTTCAAATTGAGCACGCATGGCCTGGCCAACTTCAGCTCCGTGATATTTAGCAACAACTTTTGACGCCAATTGTTTTTTCGCTTCATTAGGATGAATTTTTTCAGCGGTTAAATCAGCAACAAAAACATCGTACTCTTGGGGATGCATCCCCACTGCATACTGAGCGTAGTTGGCCATCATATTATCCGGAATACTCATCACTTTTCCGAATTTATCAAATGGCTGATCAAAAACGGCAATGTAGTTTCCAAGAGACTTACTCATTTTATTTACACCACAAGTTCCCATTAAGAGTGGGAGTAACATGGCGACTTGCGGTCGTTGACCTTCATCTTTTTGATAATCACGTCCCATTAAAACGTTAAACTTCTGATCAGATCCGCCTAACTCCACATCAGCTTTGATAAATACTGAATCTTTTCCTTGAAGCACGGGATAAAAAAGTTCATGCAGACCCAAAGCATTTCCTTCCTCCAGACGTTTTTTAAATGTATCGTGATGAACTAATTTCGCCACCGTTGTTTGGGCAGCCCACTTCAAAATATCCATAAGATTTTTATCGCCAAACCATTCTGATTGGTAACGAATTTCGGTCTTGGATTTATCTAAAACGGTATAGACTTGATCCATATATTTAGCAGCGTTATCACGGACTTTCTCTAAGGTCAGGGCCGGTCTTGATTCATTCTTGCCACTGGGGTCCCCAATTTGTGCGGTATAATCACCTATCACCACCACTCCAATATGACCTAGATCTTGAAAGGTACGCATTTTGGAATAAGGCACCATATGCCCGATATGAACGTCAGTATTGGTAGGATCAATTCCACACTTCACTCTAAGTGGTTTATTATTGGCTATGCTATGGCGAAGCATTTTTTTGAATTCATCTAAAGGGGTAACTTCAACTGTCCCAAAGGCCAGAATACTTAGCTGTCTTTCTACTTCTTGATCAATTTCTTTATCAGTTAACTGAGTCATCTCAATGGTCCTTATTGATGCATATTTGAGAGAATACGCTACCATAAAAGACCTTGAAAGTCCCAAGGATCGGCAGGAGAATTTTCCTTTTGCATGATCCCATCTTTTTTTGATATGGTGTTGCCCATGGAAACACAGTTTGCCATTAAGGTTTATAAGCAATATTTCAACTTCGCAGCCTCTCATTTCATGCTTTTTCGTGATGGGAGTCGTGAGCCTTTGCACGGCCATAATTACCGTGTCATGGTAAAGGGTGATGCTCCAAATCTTACTGGTGATATGGTCTTTGATTTTTTAGATATCAAACCTATTGTGCGTGATCTTTGTAATTCACTTGATCACAAACTAATTCTTCCACGTGATAATGATCAACTTAAAATTTATAGCCAAGGAAAGAATTTTTCAATTGTCACTAAAGACTCTGAATTTTCTATTCCTCAAACAGATGTTCTGATTCTTCCTATCACCAATACTTCTGCCGAAAACTTTGCAATCTATCTCGCAAAAAGTATTCAAGAAGCGGTAATGAATAAATTTCAATTTTGTTTTGCTACTCTGGAAGTTGAAGTGGAAGAAACTCCAGGACAGTCGGCCGTCTACACACTCAGAAATTAATTATGCAATTTGATTTACTAACTCAAGCGAAATCCATTCTAGGTAAAGATATCCCTGTTTACAAAACTGGCCCTAGGAAAGAAAAAAACATTTACTTAATGGCGGGGACTCATGGCGATGAACCCGAAGGAATTTACGTTTTAGAGAAACTTTTTCAATGGCTAAAAACTATTCCAAATACTGATGCTCTATCACTAATTATTCTTCCTATTTTAAACCCTGATGGAGTGGAATTAAAAACCAGAACCAATGCGAATCAAGTCGATTTGAATCGCAATTACCCTACTAAAGATTGGAAACCTACAGCGGAAAAGGAACGTTATTTTCCTGGACCCAAGCCGGCCAGTGAACCTGAAAACCAGTTTCTTCTCGAACTATTAAAAACATATCCACCCAGTTTCATCATTAGTTTCCATTCGTGGAAACCAGTAATTGACTACAACGGGCCAGCTCAAAAAATTGCTCTTTTTCTTTCCCAATATAATGATTATCCAGTGAGCGATTACATAGGTTATCCAACTCCAGGTTCTTTTGGCACATTTATTGATGAGACTTATCATATTCCTGTTATTACATTTGAATGCCCAGAACAAAGCGAAAGTTTAAGCATAGAAGCGATTTGGCAACAAAATGAAGTTGCTCTAAAAAAACTTTTTCAGGATAAAATTTTAAAGGATTTTGTCTAAGTGACTTTTCAGTTCGTCTTCTTTAAATGGCTTTAAGATAAACTTCACTGTTCCTGTATTCAGTTTCTGTAACTGAGAGTCTGACAGGTGACCAGAACACACGAGAATATTTTCTGGTCTATTTTCTTCACTGACATTATTGGTGAGATGCTTCATCACTTCCATACCTGTGGCCTTCGGCATCTTGAGATCACAAATAATGAGTTTAAATTTTTGATTGTTAATTTTTTTTATAGCATCCACTCCATCGACAGCTTCAACTAATCGATAGTGCGGATACTTATGAGTAAGAAAATCTTTGAGAAGTTCACGTATCTCTCGTTCGTCATCAACGAGAAGAATATAGTCTAGGCCAGACATCGTCTAGCCTGCCTTAGTAAATTTGATCACCTCAACTGGACAAGCTTCTGCAGCTTCTTTCACTTTAAGACCTTGATCGAGAGGAGCACCTGGACGAATAATACAAGTATCAGCCTTCACTTCAAACACTTCAGGGAAGATGTTTTCGCAAGCATTACAGACGATACAACCTGGCTCAATCCAAACTTTAGTAATGGCAAAGTCTGCTGCTGGTGCTCCACCTGCTGCTGGAGCTGCACCTGTTGCAGCCGCTTGAAAATCCGCCGCAAAGGCTGGGTTAGTCGCGATCTTAAGTTGTGGCCCTTTTCCAGGGACCGTATCAGCGATCATCGATTTCGCTGGAGCAACTCCGAATTTCGCTAAATTTGGATTCACTTTCTTCTGAAATTTTTCATTATATTGATCAGCCGTTTTAGGAGCATTTAAAAGCATGTCCTTAAACTTCGGACCTTTAAATTCAAACTGACTGCTGATTCCGTCTTTAGACGAAAATAATTCTACTTGAATTAAACTATTCTCGAATCCTTTAGACTCAAGAATTTTTTCAAAACTGTGTAGCTCAATATCCAGTGCAAAAGATGAATCTTTGGGTTCAAAATCTTTAGAAGCATCAATTTGTGTAGGAGAACCGAAAGGATTAAACATTCTAACTTTTACACGATCAAAACGTGCAGGCTCTTTTCCATTATCCCATTCATAAGCAAAGGCAAAACCGTTCGCTCCTTTGGTCGACTTGAGAATTTTCAGCTTAGCTTTACCGAATAAAAATTCAAGCGCGCCAACAGTTAAACTTGCGCCCGCAACTGCAGTAAGAAAACCTGCAATGGCCACTCCGGCAACACCCATAGCGATTAAACTAGAAGATGGCATTTTTGAACCCCTAAAATGAATTGTGTGTCAAACTATCAATGTTGTTGAAATTATAATCTAAAAATCTAATAATGTTTACCGAAACAATGAAGATTTTTTTCTCATAGGGATACATTTTAAGCGATGCGAAAAGTTTTTAAATTTATCGATTTTGCCCTCGTAGTCATCGCTTTCTTAGTGTTGCTAATTCCACCCTCATTGCTGATTCTTCCTTTCAAGCAAAAGACCCGTAATGCTCTGATTAATCCCTTCTGGAAAGTGTTCTGCGCCCTTATTTTACGTTTCCCTTTACGTACCAAGCTGCACATAGAGGACCGCAGACGTCTTAAAAACCTGACTCAAGGCCTCTACATTGTGAATCATCAAAGTATGATGGATATTCCTTTATTTAGTTATAACCACCAAATTCCTCCCCTGATGAAACATGAAATTCTCTATATCCCTCTTTTTGGTCTAGTAGGACTTGTGTCAGGAGCGATTACAGTCAAAAGGAAAGACCCAGACTCCCGTAAAAAGAGTCTCATTCAAGTGCAGAAACGTTTGAAAGCAGATCTACCAGTGCAGTATTACCCTGAAGGGACGCGCTCCAAAACAGGTTATCCCAAAGAATATAAGGACATTTATAAGACACTCTTGGATTACTGTTTTAACGAAAAAATCACCGTCACCCCTTGCTCTATGTATGGAACCAAGAATGTCCTAAATAAAGATGGCAGTGTGAATTATGGAACCGACTTAGGATTCATTACTCATGAAGAATTAGAACCAGTAAAATTTTCAAATAAAGAAGAGTTTAGTTTGGCTTGTTGGGAGAAAGTGGCCAGCGGTTATAAGGAATTAGAAAAGAAGCTTACTCACGAGGAAAATTAAACATCGTTTTTAATTTCGCTTCTTCCATAGTGCCCATCCCTAAAATTTCATTCTGAAACTTTACCCAATATAGATTTTTCTCCGACTTCGTTTCCGAGCATTCAATTTTTTTACCATTGGCATAATCCAGAGATTGTTTTTCATCGAGTAGAATCGTTTTCAAAGGTAGGACTTCATCCACATTGAGCGAATATTTTTCAAGCTCCCAAGCAGATTCTCCTAACATTCCTTTGGTTGGCCACAGTTTTCGAGGAAT
>JBEIOQ010000020.1:0-25101 GCA_040377495.1 Halobacteriovoraceae bacterium | reverse complement strand
TTATTCCTCATACGAAAAAACCACTTAACATCACTTATAAGCCTACAGCAGAAGAAGTGAAAAAAAATCTTTCACGTTATAAAACTGGTGAAGAAATTGATGTTGCTAATCTCGCTTTTGGTGCCACGATGGTGCGAGCGAGTAATGAGCATTATGGGCCTGCCATTCAAGTGATTTCACCTTTTAGACCGATGAATATGTTTGATGGTCTGGAATCGGCCAGAAGTCGCAAGCCTGGACACTCAGAAGAAGTGGTTATTCGTTTGGCAAAGCCTAGCCAATTAACCAAAGTCGAAATGGATTTTTCTTATTTTGTGAATAATAATCCATTATATGTTTCGGTCGAAGGTTTTAATGGTAAAGAATGGGTGAATCTAGTGAAGAAAACCAAAGTGAAAGCGTTTGCTGGGAATGGCAAAGCCTTCACCATTCTATCTCCAGAGATTATTTCAGAATTACGTGCGGTCACTTATCCTGACGGGGGAATGAATCGTTTGAGGGCCTATGCAAAAGTTTGAATTACGTAGAGACCGTTTTGATTTTTTTGAAAAGTTTGAGAACCCAAGTTTAAATATTACATTGAGACTGATGGTTCCAAATTTTTATCCCTTTTGTGAGAAGCATAGACTGCCACCGTCTCATTTTTTTCTTTTCCATATTTTTAAGGCCCTCTTTTCTATCGACAATTTTCGTTACCGTAAGGTAGATGGGCAAGTGGTGAAAATTGATAAAATCATTCCTTCCTATACTGTGCTGAACGACGATCAATTATTCAACTTTACACGTTTTGATTATTCCCCCGATCTTAAAACCTTTATAAAACGCAGTGTCGAGGCCAAGGAAGCGGTGGAAAAGGTGAGGGAACTTACCAATATAGGGCGCGAAGCTGAAGCTGATATGAAGGATTTCGTCTTTGTTACCTGCCTACCATGGCTAGACTTTACCTCTATCCAGCATCCAACTTTTAATTTTAGGGATGCCTATATTCCTTCCATTGCCTGGGGAAAATTTAAAATGTTAGGAAATGAAATCGAAATGCCTTTTTCCATCCAAGCGCACCATGGATTTGTGGATGGATATCACATGCATTTATTGTGTGAGCGTATTCAGCAAGAGCTTAAGGTTACGCTACAATCTTCTTTTGCTTAAGTTCTACATTCAGCTTTCTCTCGTAATAACGAGCTAAACGGATGAAAGGCAATCCTAATAAAAGGTAAATGCCCGCCACTAATACACCTGTTCCAAAGTAGTCATAATAAGTCGATGCCAACTGACCATAGACCTTCGTCAGTTCAACCATAGTAATAACAGAAACCATGGATGAATCTTTTAACAACGAAATAAAATCATTCGTCATGGGTGGCAGAGCAATTTTAAAAGCTTGTGGAACAATCACATAACGTAGTGCTTGTCGCTTACTCATACCCAAGGCCAGAGCAGCTTCCATCTGTGCTCGAGGCACAGACAAAATTCCAGCGCGATAGTTCTCAGCCTCGTAGGCTGCGTAGTTTAGACCTAAGCCAATGACGGCCGCAACGAATGGACTAAATTTTAGCCCCAAATGAGGTAGTCCGTAAAAAATAAAAAAGAGCTGAATCAGGAGAGGCGTTCCTCGAATAACTTCAATGTAAAGAGTCGCTAGCCACTGGACCGGTTTACGTCCATACAGTTTCATTAGCGCGAGAAGGAAGCCCAGTGCAACTGCAAGCACCATTCCAATGATTGAAACTTTTAATGTCATCAAGGCCCCATTTAAGAGGGCAGGAATAAAGCTTGAGTATTGGCGCAATTTCATATCCCATGTGACAGCATGAGAGTGTTCTTGCAGAAAACGTTGGTATTCTGTCGGTGGTGTACGCGAGGGAGATTCATCCACTAAGTAGCTGGCCATCATAGGATTCCATAAATTCCAGCGTTCCAGAATCTCTCTTAGTTTTCCGTTCTGACTTATTTTCTTTAAGGCAAGATCGACTTTTTCAAAAAGTTCTTTATTTTCTTTTTTGATTGCAATGCCATAAAGCATTTGACCAATAGGAGGGCCCACCAATTTAAGCGCAGGATCTGGTTTTGCATAATAAACAGCAATCGGAGCATCTAAAAATACAGCATCAGAGCGGCCATTTTTTAAATCACTATAGGCAGCGACCTCTGATTCGTAGGTTAGAATTTCAATTTCTGGCTCCGCTTCAAGCATGCGATGGGCGAGGGAGAATTTTAAAGTTCCAACTTTTCGTTTTTTGCAGTCAGAGAGATTTTCAATGTCGTATTGATCTTTGCGCGTAACGAGTTGTTCCGATGTAATATAGTAGGGACGAGTGAAATTGACTTCGGCTTGTCGATCAGGAGTAATTTCAATTCCGTTGATTGCCACATCGTAGTTGTTGGTTAACAACCCGGGAATCAGGCCATCCCAGGCGTTCTGTACGAACTCAAGGCCGGTGCCTAACTCAAAAGCAATAGCGTTCATAATTTCAGCTTCAAAGCCAATGAGCTCAGATGGATTATTAGGGTTCACCATGGCAAAAGGAGCACCTGATTCAGTATCTGCCGCCCACTTAATGGTTTTAGGAATTTCAGCCTGAAGACTAGCGCAAAAAAAGAAAAATAAAAAAAGAAAATTCTTCATAGGAATTTCCTTAAGAACTGTTTGGTGAGTTCTTCTTTCGGGTTTGAGAAAATTTCATGGGGAGCAGCGGCTTCTACGATTTTTCCATGCTCCATAAAAATCACTGTATCGGCGGCTTCTTTCGCAAAACGCATTTCGTGCGTAACTACGATTTGGGTCATCCCTTCGTTGTCGAGATCTTTCATCACTGCGTGAACTTCATCGATCAACTGGGGATCTAAAGCGGAGGTCGGTTCATCATAGAGCATAACTTTCGGTCTAATGGCGAGAGCGCGGGCAATTGCTCCTCGTTGTTGTTGTCCACCTGAAAGTTGATAGGGGTGTTTATCCATGTGCATCTTAAGTCCTACCTTGGTAAGGAATTCCTCTGCTCTTGCAGTGGCTTCCTCATCAGAAACACCACGGACGATCATTTGAGGTTTTTTAACGTTCTCTAGAAGAGTCATATGGGGGAATAGTTGAAAGCTTTGAAAAACCATACCAACATGGCTTCTCACTTCATGACATTTTTTTAGCAGTTGTTTTTGTTCTTCACGGTGATCACCATGCTTTTCTAAAATTACTCCATCAACAACAATTTTTCCTTCATCCAGAGTCTCAAGCCCATTGAGACAACGAAGTAATGTTGATTTTCCACAACCGGATTTACCGATAATACTGTAGAAACCGCCCACTTCAAAATCAAAGGAAATCCCATCAAGGATTTTTTGATGAGCAAAAGATTTATACACGTCTTCCACGCGAACGATGACTTCGGCCATGAGTCGTTTCTCCTCGAAAATGGGCTTATCTTATTGTGACGTAAAATGAGCAATTATAAAGAAAATTTTTATAGTCTCTTCATACTTGTCTTTTAAGTGTTTTTTTACCAATATGATTTTAGATACTTAGAAGTTTTTGCAGATAGAAAACAACGCTCATTTCTGTCTAAAACTTTGCCACTTCGCTCCTTTTTACAAGTTTAATTCATCGGCTTAGAGTCTGGATCCTGAATGTGGGATAATCGCCCCACTATGAATAAAACAATTAAAACCATTGCTTCGGTATTCCTGTTTATTTTGGCTTCACAAAATCTTTGGGCCCAAGCAAATCTCAATTATGAAGAGGTTTTAAAATTTAACCGAGAGTTAAAGCTTAAGCTTTTGGTGACGACAACGATTCAAGAAGCGATGATTATTGATGAGCATCTCCATCCCAATGAAATAGATTATATCGAATCGAAAGAGTGGACAGATTTCATACAAAAAGAAATCTCCGCTTTATTAACTCAAGAACAGTTGCAAGAAATTCAAAAAGATCCAAATTTTTGGAAAAAAGCAGGACGAGCAATTGGTAAAACCGTCATCGGATTCTTACGCGGTTTTCGTTCCCAAAGTCGTTTAAATGGAATTGATACTGGAATTGTTTATTTGGTAGGGAATAGTCTTGAATATTTGATTCCTGCCGCTTTGATTAATATTGGTTTACCAGCCTTGGCACCCATTGGTTTCTTTTTTCCTACTGGGGAGTTACTAACGACAGGTTATATTTTTTTAAAGAAAATGGTAAAGGCGCAAAAGCTAAAGAAAATGTACGGAGGAAAAGAAAATTACCGTCTATTTGATTCTTTAGAAACTGAGATTCAGGCACGTTTACACCAAAGAAAATCTGATACGGCCCTTATTCCACTCCAGTTGATCAATGGAGAATATGTTGGTTTAGCGACCAATAGCGGTTTCTCTCTTAAAAAAGAATTTGTGACCTATTCTGCTCTTCGTAAGTTTTTAAAAGAAGTAGGCCGTACGGATTTGGTGAAAGAACTTCAGGGACAGGGCTATTCTAGCTTGTCTAAAGTCGTTCTTCTTACAAATGCAATTTATGCAGAAAAAGATGACCGTCTGAAAAAAGCTTTTGAAGAGCGTTTTAAAAGAACTTTTGTTGAATTCAACGAATTAAAAGGTCAGGGATCGCTGGTATCCTGGGGATTCAAAACTATTAATGCTAGAAACTGCAGTGACCTTATTCAATCGGTAAAAGAAGTTCCTTCGCTAAGTTCTGCCAATGCAGTGGCACGCCTTTATGAAAATGCTATCCTTCCTACCATGGCGGATGAATGGAAAGGCCTGGATTTCGTCACTTTTAATCGTCTAAAGAAGCAGATGATTAAATTAAGAGTCGCAGCCAATTTAAATGTGTCCTCTAAATGGACTGCGACTCACCGTGATCTTTTCGTGAAAGGATTAAGCCAAGCTTGCCGTCATCCTTAGTTGTAAATCTTTATTGAAACTCTTATTTTGTCATTGGGTTGCAAGAAATTTGTCGTGAACTCAATGTTATCTCCGCGAATAGTGTAGTCCGTTCCTTGAGTTAACTCAGTTTCATTGGCTCCACGAATGAGAAAAACTTTATCAATTAATTCATTGTTGGCCAAAGTTATTTTATAAGTATTGGTCGATAATTGCTGCACAAATTGCCCAATATTATCTTTTAAGGCCTGTGAATAATCTGTTGAACAAATTGAGTACACATTACTCAAGGTGATCTGATCAGCAAGATCACGGTATTTTGTACCATAAACCGAACCTGGAGAAAGAGTAGGACAGCCTTGTTTTACATTTTCGACGGGATCATGGATTATGGCCGACAAGAAATAACCTTTCTGACCAAACTGACTATTCGCTTTATCTACAAAAGTGGTGAAAAGATCATTTGGATCTTGGGCTAGAGGAAAACCATAAGTTTGTATGTTAGAACGTGTTGTACCGGATAAAACGTCCCAAGTTCTTCTATGATAACAAGTCGACAATGCAGTCGCATCATTTTCATCACTAATAAGAACAAAAGCTGCATAAGAATTATTTTGGAAAATCTTGTTTTCTCCTTGCTCGTAGAGAGCTCTTAACATTGAACATGTACCTTGTTCTCTACCACTACCAGAGGTTCCAAGAGAAACAATACTATTCGCAAAAGCTTGACCGACTTGATTGATCTCATTGTCTGTCATCGCTTCACGAATTTGTAATGCCGTGCTGGTAACATTAGTTGATCTTTTTAAAACAAAGGTTTCTTCAGCCGAATAAGGAGCAGTATTATTAGGACTATAGTCGATACTAGACGTTGTGATCGACTTAGATCCATCATTACTTGTCGTATAAATATGAAAATTTAAATTTTGTCCCTTCATTTGCTGCACTAAACTTTGTACACCAACACTTAGATATTGTTGTTCATCGGCCATACTTCCTGAATCATCCACAACAAATACCACGTCGACTAACGGTTTGAGTGATGATGTTGAGACATCAAAATTATAATCGCGATAACTGATCGCCGTTCCGGTTGGAGTCGGAGTTGGAGTCGGCGTAACCGTCACCGTCACCGTTCCGGTTGGAGTCGGAGTTGGTGTCGGAGTAACCGTCACCGTTACTGTTCCAGTTGGAGTTGGAGTCGGCGTAACCGTCACCGTTACTGTTCCAGTTGGAGTCGGAGTCGGAGTTGGAGTTGGAGTCGGAGTTGGAGTCGGCGTAACTGTCTCCGTTCCAGAAGGAGTCGGTGTTGGAGTAAGTGATCCATCTGTATTTCCACCACCTGTGGGTTTATTCTTACTGTTTTCAACAGAATTATTATTGTCGAAAACAGCATACTCAGGTGAAGGGTTACAGGCAGTCACTATGACTTGTAATCCTATTAATAAGTAGGGAGTCCAAGCATGCGATAACAGAATCTTCATAAAAACATCCTAGTTCTTAGGTTGATTCACCAATAGATACAGATAAATTGGATTTGAAGTGGAGGAGACGTGCTGCTTGAAAATCCAGAAAACAATGTTCGAATTTATTTAATTATAGAAAAATTAAAAATAAAGTCATTATCAAATTTCAATTAAAGAACGAATTCAAACTCTTAACGATAAATAGGAAAAGCGCCTATGAATATGGGCAAAAGCATATATTTTCATTTGTAACATGAAGTTTTATAAATGAAACATAAACATTCTTAAGGTCTAAGTCTTGTAATACACAAGGCCGAGTGCTAACATGAATCGTATTTTAACTTTGGCTTATGTAGTACGTTTTTACCCGCTGTACGTCAGTTGTAGATTCGGCCAAGTTAGTCACAGAAACGACGTTTCTGTGGATATCATCCATGAACATCAAAAAAATTTCTTATAGCTTAGGTTTTGCTCTAAGTTGTACTTTCTCGCCGCTAGTTTTTGGTAGCGAGCAAAGTGTGTATGACTTTTTATGGTTAGATCCGGATAAAAAAGTCTATGTACTTCAGAACAAAATTCATAAGAAAGAAAAAACAAACTACTTTAACGTAGGTATTGGTAAAACAATTAATTCGGATTACCAAACTACCAGAAGTTATGTTTTACAGGCTGGGCATTATTTCACTGAAGAGTGGGGTGTTGAGCTTCTTTATATTGATTACAATAATAAGCCCAATACTGCTTATGAGAATCTTCAACAGGTAAACACTTCCTATCCATTTATTCGTCGTCTAAAACAATCTTATGGCGCAATGGCCGTTTGGGCCCCTTTTTATGGAAAAGTAAATACCTTTAACAAAATTATCTATTTTGACTGGATGTTTGGAGCAGGGGCTACACAAATTGAAGCGGAGAATAACCGTGACAGTTTTTCGGCCCGCGCTCAACAAAATATTTATAAAGGTGAGACACTTCACGCAGCAGCTTTAAAAACAAAATTTCAGGTACATGCTACCAAGAATTTACATTTGAATTTGGAAATTCTTAATCAGCACTATCGCGCCCCCGCCGCGACCAATCCCGCGAGTAAAGAGCTCAATACCAACACGGATGTGATTATTTCTGTCGGTTTTAGTTTTTAAGAGAATTTATATGAACAAATTATTTTTATTGGTCCTATTTTCAGGTGGTTTATTTGCGCAAGATTCTGATCTTGAGCTGACCAATTTACACCGTTCGGTCGATTACCAAGATCTAGATAAAAAGCTTAGAGCTAAAGATATGTTTTATAGTTTAAGTGTTCTTAATGATGATCCTAAGCAAGTTGAACGTTTAGAATCTCTTAAGACTTATCTCTTCCAAAAAATAGAACTAGCACAGATTGATGAAAAGAAATGCAGTAATACACAAAGCCACATGCAAGAATCTTGTATGATTGAGCTTGCACGTCATTATTTTTCTCAAAAAAAATATAATGAAGCTGAAGCCATTTATGAAACGGTTTCTAACCGCTCATTATTATGGCCTTCTGTTTTATTAGAAAGAGCTTGGAATAATTATAAAATTGGAAATTATAATAGAACTTTAGGTTTATTATCCACTTATAAATTTCCTTTCTTACGTCCTTATTACTCTTTGGAAGTAAGCTACTTAGAAGCTTTGTCTTATCACCGTCTTTGCATGTGGGGTGATGCTCTTTTCGCTATAGAAGAAGCTAAAAAACAAGAGTTTACTCGTGTTGATGAAATGACAAAATTTATTAAGGGATTGAAAAAAAATGAAAAACTGATGGTTAGTGGATCTGTTGATGCTCAAAAAACTTGGCCAGGCCTATTGCAAGATTGGGTTTCATCTATGCTTCGTGAAAACTACTGGCGTAAACGTCAGATTGAAATGGGACAGATTAAATTAGAGATTGCCCACTTAGCGGATAGTCAGGAAAGTGTTTACCGAGACATTGTAATCAAAAAACTTAAAAAAATTGATGAAAAAAAACAAATTGAATTAGGTCTTTATTTTAACCAGCGTCTTAAAGATAAGTTAATCCATGCACAGTTCATGATGGAAAAAATGGAAGTCTTAGAGTTAGAGGTTTTGTCTGCTTCACGTAAGGTTTTTTATGCCAATAAGGTTGAAGTTCAAAGTCGCAAAATAGGGGATGCAGAGTATTTACCGACGAAAAAGTTTCAATACTTTTGGGACTTTAAGGAAGAGTTTTGGTCCGATGAATTAGGCTTTTATGTCTTCGCTCTTAAAACTCAGTGTTAGGAGTTGCTATGAAAATAATGATTTTTTTGATGTTTACGCTGACTCCTCTTTATATTCATGCTGAAGAAAAAGTAATCTACCAATATAAAGAGTATGAACGTATCGATCTTGGCGATTTCTCTATCCAGGGGGATATTATCACTCCGGGGGACTTGTCGGTCAAAGATAGAAAGAATCAGTTTTTAAATTCTGATCTCTATGAACGAGAGAACTTTCATGACTTTACTTATAACTTTAACAGAAACTATCAGGAATAGGAGTCACCATGAACGGTCAAAATTTAAATCTCTTTCAAAAGTGGTACATCTTCATGGATGAAGGTGGGATTTTTATGTGGATTATTCTCGCGGTATGGTTGCTGGGTGTAACTATTTGTGTAGAAAGAGTGCTACGTCTTCATCTATTTGATACCAATGCAGGCAAACTCTTTGGTGAAATTCAGAACGCTTTGATTAAAAATGACCTACAACTTGCGATTCAGCTTTGTTCTAATACACAATCGGTTTTGGCCTTTGTGTTCAAAGCAGGATTAAAGAAAATTCAATGGTCAGCTGAGCATGTACAGCATGCCCTGGATACGGCGATTTTAGAATCAATTCCTAAAATTGAAAAACGTCTAAATTATTTAGGTCTTGTGGCCAACGTTTCAACTTTGCTTGGATTATTAGGTACGATTCAAGGGTTGATTGAATCTTTCTCGGCAGTCGCTTCGGCTGACCCTTCTGAAAAAGCGAAGCTTTTGGCCACTGGTATTTCGAAAGCAATGAACACTACTGCACTCGGACTTGTTTCTGCCATTAGCATTATGGTGGTGCACACTTTCCTTACCTCGAAATCAGAAAAGATGGTCGGCGAAATGGATGAATATTCTTCTAAGTTTATTGAAAATTTCTCTAACAGCAAGAAGTCAAATCTTAGTACACAAGCAACAGTTAAAGAAAAAATTGTAGCTTAAAGTCGAGGTTTATATGCGTACCCTAAGAATGAAAAAGAAAATGGAGAAATTAAATCTTATTCCTATCATGGATGCCGTTTTTATCTTTATTTTCTATTTATTAATGTCGGCGCAGTTTATTGATATATATGAAATTAATTCGGATGTTGCTAAGCTTAGTACTGAAGATCAAGTGAAAAAGGATAAAATTCCACTTAATCTTACAGTGAAGATCTATTCTGATAAAATTGAGATTTTAACTGGTGTTCCTTCACGTCTGTATAAAGATTTTAAGCGTGACGCAACAGGGACCTATCCGGTTGAAGCACTTAATTTGACCTTACTAAGCTTGAAAACGTCCCATCCTGATGAAAAAACGGCCATTGTTATTCCTCAAGAATCGGTTAAATACAAAGATCTAGTTCCTGTGCTGGATAATATTCGTAACACTATGGAAAACAATAAACCGAAAGCTTTGTTTTCAAGTATTAGCTTCGGCGAATTCTAGGAGTGCATATGAGTTCAGCGTTGATAATGAAACGAAAAATCAGAAAAGCGAAAGGAGCAATGGATATCGACATTACTTCACTAATGGATATTCTGGTCATACTTCTTGTGTTTTTATTAAAAAGTTATAACCCCAGCGATTTGTTTGTAGACATTACAAAAGATATTAATCTACCTCCTTCTCATTCAATAGATTTGGGGGAGCACTCTGTTATTATTAAAATTGATCGCGAAAAAAGAATTTTTGTGGATAGAACTGAAATTGTGGAAAGTGTAAACTTAGTAGAGTTATTAAAAAGTAAAAAAGGCGAACTAGATAAATACAAAGACCTTTATAAAAAAGCGAAAGATACTTACATTATCAATTTAGTCATGGATGAGGGGACTGAGTATAAGGAATTGAAAAAGGTTATGGACCTTGCCACGGAGGCAGGGTTCAACCAATTTAAGTTTATTGTTAAGTCAAAAGTATAATTTTTGGGTTATTTTATGACGAAACTTCTTCTTATCCTATTAATCAATATTTCCACAGAAGTTGCTTTGGCCAATACTGCGATTATGACTCTTTTAGATCGTGAAATTGCGACTATTGAGGGAATGAAAAAGAATAAAAAATTAAGTTCTCACCACTTACATCGTTTAGTGGAACTTTATTCTGAAAAATGTAAGCTTATTCGAGAAAATGAAAACAAGGCCTTCTTTGAAGATGTAAAACAAGGTCAGGTTAAAGATAAAGCGTATTATTATCATAGAACACCTGAGCTATATGCACGAGCAGCTGAAGCGGGAAAAGAACTTTTAAAAGTTTTCCCCCAGTACTCCAAAAAAGCTGAAGTTTTATACACCATGGCCCTTAATGCTCGTGATTACGGAGAAGTTAAAACAGCAGAAGAGTATTTCTTAAGTGCTTTAAAAGAAGTAGGGCAGGAAAAAAATCTAAAGTTTCAAATCGAGTCAAGTTTGGGTGATTATTATTATAATGAAAAGATCTATGATAAAGCGAAAAAGGTTTATGAGATTGTTTTAGAAAATAAACAGCATGAATGGTGGGGCAAGTATGCTTATAACTATGCCTGGAGTTTGTTAAAGCTTGAGCATAATCAAAAGGCCTTAAGCTTCATGTTACAAGCCTACGATGAGAGCAAAAAGAAAACTTCGATTAATATTAAAGACCAAATCATTCAGAATATTGGTGTATTCTTTTATTATGCCAAAGAACTGGATAAAAGTTTAAGTTTTTATCACTCCGAAAGTAAAGAGTTTACTGATTTAGCGATTAAAATGGGAACACTTTTAATGAAAAAAGGTCACCTTAAAGAATCGGAAAAATACCTACTCGATACATTAAATCTAGCGCAATCATCCAAAGAAGTGACACAAACTAAACTGGCCTTATTGGAACTCTATCGTGAAAAATCTGACGTTGTAAAACATACTAATATTGCCCAGGAACTGCGCAGTTTAAAAACAGAGATCACTGTCTTAGATCGTATAGGCGATTATATTTATAATTTAAAACTTATGATTAAAGATATGCAAAATAGTCTCAAGAGAAAACCAGAAAGAGTCGATCTAGCCCATAACATTGTGAAAGACTATGATGCCTTAATTGAATTTGATCCGAAACTGCAAGTTTCGTACTTATTTTATTCGGGAGAAAGTTTGTTTGGAGCTAATCTTTATGATGAATCTCTTAAGTACTATCACCGAGCAATTCTAAAGTCAGAATTGCAAGATAAGGAATACTTAAATCTTTCCTTTGAGTCGATGTTAGGTGTTTATAAACTGTTACCAAAAGAAAAGTTAAATGAAACTGAATTAGTGGCTGTTTACGTACACTACTTGAAGATCGCACCTAAAGACACTCATTCTTCTTATGCTTATAAAAAGTTATTTATGGAATATCACCGTACTCATAATTACGATTTGGTGGAAAGTATAATTAATCAATATCATACAAATTTCCCACAAGAGATTGAGTTTCAGCGCGATATGCAAACTAAATACGTACAGACTTTGATTGAGAAAACAAATGTTCCTAAGCTTCGTCAATGGGTAATGAAGATTGATCAAGGATATTTAAGTTTTGCTCCTGAATATCGTCAAAAGATTTGGAATATCCTCGGAAATATTCTTTTGAATTCTGCAGGAAGTGAAAAACCTTCTGAAGCAACGTTGGCGCTCGTCCAAGAAATCTATGCCCAACCAAAGTTTGAATCGTCGATTCGTATAAAAGCTTCTTATAACACAGCAGTGGCCTTTTTAAGATTAAATCAATCCAGAGAAGCTAATGATTGGTTAATGAAAACACTTACACTTTTAAGTGATGACGAAGTAAAAAAATTATATCCTGACCTCGTTGGTTTTCTCTCAGGATATTTTTTAAATGAAGATAATCAGTCGATTGAAATATTAGGAACCCATTTAATTAGTTTTTACTGTGATAAAGATAAAACTCAGTTAGAAAACGTTTACCGTCTAGTGTCTGAACAGTTGATGATTGGCAATAGTTTGGATTCGACTTTGACCATTAGAGAAAAAGTAAAGAATTGTCCTCATAATACCTTCTTAGATAAAAGTGATCTTATTCTTTTAGGTATGAGTTTTGAAAAACGAAACTTTGAAACCTTTGAGAAAATCTATGCTTTAATGCAAGAAAGTGAAGAAACTGATGTTCGATACTTTAAGATGATTGAGGGATGGGCCCGTACTTATGCTCAGGCTGCAAAGCGCTGGGGAGAGATTAAATCAGATGAAAAACATTCAAAACACCCTTATTTCTTAGCTAAAGTTGCCGAGATAAAGTCTCAAGATATCGAAGCGGAGTTAAAACTAGTTCAAACGCTAAATCTTAGCGCATTAGAAAAGAATTTTGACGAAGCCGTTTTTGCTCAAACGATTCAGGAAGCGATTCAGAAAGTTGCTAGCTTAAATGCCAGTTTAGTTGAAGTGACGAAATTAAAAAATAATCAAGTGAATTATCGATTATTAGAAACCTTAAGCCAAACCTATTTAATTTTAGGAGAAACGTTTAAAGGCTTCAAACCTAAAATTGATGATGAAAATTATCGTTGGTCTATTCGTACGACGATGCGTGAAATGAGAAAAAAACTTTTAAGTGAAGAGAAAGTTGTGGCAAAGAAGTTGAAAGAGCTAGCGCCAAGTGTAAAGAGAGTTCCTGCAGCTGCAAGTGTGATAGATCCAAAAATTGTCCTGTTAGATTTCTAACCGGAGGCCTATATGAAGTATCTTCCTTTTTTATTTCTGGCCATCGCTTGCGCTCAAGCGCCGACCAACAAAAAAACCATCGCTCTTTCCGGCCTGACTTGTAATGAAGACAATAAAGGCCAGGTTATCGGAGCTTTTCGTACTCAAATTATGGAGAACCCAGAATCGGCGGTTAATCTCTATGAATTAGGGCGTTGTTACTACCAAATGAAGGATTTCGCTCGTGCTTTATATTATTTTGACCAGTCCTTAACTAAAAAAGTCGTGAAACAAACACTTAATGCTAAGGCCAATACTCTTTTTCAGTTGGAACGTTATGAGGCCAGTCTTAAAACCTTTGATCAGAGTTTAAAAATCACTTCTGACCCAAATGATCGCGATCATTTGGTGGCTAAGGTTAATATGGCGAAATCCTATTATATTGTCGGAGACTACGATAAGGCCGAAACTCTCTGGAAAGAATTACAAAAAAGTGAAAATGAATTAACTCGCTATGAAGTTGTAGAAGGACTTTATTTATTATCAGTGCAAAAAAACGATTATAAAAAAGTTGAGACTTACTATGATCTTCTGCCAAATAATTTGAAAGTACGTTTTGATTTAAAATTTCACTTTGCTTACGCCTTAGTCGAATTAGGTCAAGTGGACCGTGCTATTCCTTTGATTATGGAACTTAAACAGGAAGTAACTCTTGAAAATGTTTACTTTTCTCGCATTCTATCGCTAGAGAAAAAAGTTTTACCAGAAAGATCCATAGCAGGAAATGAATAGGAAGAGTTATGAAAATTAAAGTCAGTCTCTATTCAAATTTAGATCAGACGACAAATGAATTGGAACTTGTTGGAAATCGTTTTTTGATTGGTCGTGGATCAAGCTGTCATATTATGATAGATGATAAGGCCGTTTCTAAAGTTCATGCCATGATCACAATTAGCAATGGGGTAATGACCCTCACTGACCTTTATAGTTTAAATGGAGTTTGGCTAGGTGAAGATAAAATTACTGAGAACTTAATTCAAAATACAGATACGATTAAAGTTGGACAAACGGAACTACGTTTTGAATTAATTGAATCTCAATATCAAAATTCTGATTCCACTCAAGAAATCGACTTAATCGGTTTAGGTTTTGAAACTGAATCGATAGAACCAAGTTTTGCTTATAGTTTATCTGGTAATTGGACTGGGCTTCACCCTTTAGAGGATGAAACTTTAAATTTTGATTTAGAGGAATCTACAGATCAAGGCATTATTGATTCTAAAGTTGTGTTAGGAAGATCGATTGAAGCAACGATCATGGTTGCTGACACCATTAAATCGGTCCGTTATCTGTCTCTCAATGAAGCAAAATACTTTTTTAATACAGAAAAAGAATCTTATAATCAAATTTTAGTTCATGGACTTAAAGAAAAATCTCAAGTGTTTATGCAAAAGGTTGGAGACTCATTTGAGTTGAAAGCTATCTCTGAAGCACGTTTACTTGATCTTTCTGGAAATAAAGATTTCTCTCAGGGAGTTAAGTTACAAGAAAAAGAGTGTTATGTTTATGATTTTGGAGTGATTAAAGTTTTCCTTCGTTTCTCAGCGCAAGCTCCTACATTATTACCACAAAGTTTCTTTGAAAGTGATAAACAACTTACCAAAGCGATGGGCGGAGCTCTGGCCTTGGTTCTTATGTTTGTCTTGATTGGGCCATGGATGAATGTCGTAGAAGAAAAAGTAGAAGAGAGAGTTGTCGCTGTTATTTATAAACCCACCCCAGTTACCAAGGTACAACAAAACGAAGGTAGTTCAGGTGCTGCTCCTAAAACGGCAGAAACTAAAACAGTGCAGAAAAAAGCAAGTGGAAAAACTTTTCAATCATCGAATCTTTTAAAATCATTTAATAAATTATTGGCCACAAGTAGTAGTGTGAGTGAAGTCACAGCTTCTAGTGGATCAAGTACTGCACAGGATGTAGCAGTTAGTAATACTGGCGCTATTGGAAGAAGCCCAAGCTCTTTAGGTGGGGGGACTGTAAGTGGTTCAGGATTGGCCGGAGGTAATGGACAAAAGGATATTGGATCTGGCCTTGGTGGTGGTGGAACGAAACGAGGTATGATGGTAGGAGAGGTAGCGACCAGAACAGTGATTCTAGGCTCTATCGATCCTGACCTCCTTCGCAAGATTTTGCAGGAGTACTTACCTCAGTTTCGCCACTGTTATCAAAAAGAGTTGGATAAAAACTCCAACAAGATTAAAGGGGTGATTGATTTAGAATTTACCATTGGGAAAACTGGAATCGTGGTTAAAACGAATGTTAAAGCAAAAGATTCTGGTTTCTCTAATGAAGGTATAGGTTGTTTATCTTCAATTCTTCGTATAATCAAATTCCCAGAACCTAAAGGTGGCGGGATTGTGGATGTGAGACAACCACTTAACTTTTACTCAGAAGATTCAAAATCATAAAAGTAGAATAATGGTTCGAATTAGTTTAAATTAAGGTATGAACTTTGAGACTATTTTTGAAAATAATGACATCATCATTATCCATAAACCTGCACTAACGTTGACAGTTCCTTCTCGTATGGGCGAAGAGGATGAACGTACTTGTCTCGGCACAGATCTCCAAAAACAATTGGGTCAACAAATTTATCCTGTACATCGTTTGGATTATGAAGTGAGCGGAATGGTTATTTTTGCTAAAAATCCAGAGGCGCATAAAATTTCTAATCTTTGGTTTGAACATAAAACGATTCAAAAAGTTTACTCTGCCATGACGGAAGGGAATCCTCCTATCAAAGCTGGTGAACACATAGAATGGAAGTGCAAACTTTTACGGGGTAAAAAACGTTCCTATGAATCTCCTCATGGAAAAGACTCTTTGACCAAAGCGAAATTAATAGAAAAAAGATCTGAAGGTTGGTTGTGGGAATTAGAACCAGTGACTGGGCGGTCCCACCAATTACGTTATGAAATGTACCGTCATCAATGTCCCATTTTGGGCGACGCTCTTTATAGTTCTACCAAGGAATTTACGCCTGGTATTGCCTTAAAGGCCTTTCGTTTAATCTTAGATAACATTGAACCCTCCAAACGTTTAGGTTTACCCCCAAAAATTGAGATAAAACCCTTTTGATTTCTTACTAAAATGAGTCATAATTGATCTTAGTTTTTAAGGAGAATTTTATGAAATGGTTAGTTGTTTTATTAGTTTTAGTTGGTTGTTCTTCTAATTCTCAATTAAGTAATGATGGTAAAAAAGTAAAAGTATTTGGTTCTAAACCTGATAGCGACTGTGAAGTTGTAGGTAAAGTTGTAGGACTTAATGAAGAAGGTTCAGTTGAGCTTGCTCGCAACCACGCTCGTAATCTTGTGGCAGACGAAGATGGAAATGCCATCGTCTTTGATGAAGAAGTTGCCAATGGTTCAGTCTTTAAAGTTTATTCAACAGGGTATCGTTGCCCATAATTCTCATAAAAAAAGCCACCTCAAGGGTGGCTTTTTTTTGTCTGATTATCTTAAAATCGAAATATTGAACATCTGAGTGGAATAACCATAGCGACAGTTAATAGTGTCATTCATGGTGTAGTTATTGTTGTAAGGGGTGCGATAGAATCCACCCGCAGAAACAAACCCATAAAAGGCTGACCAAGAACATTCAAAGCTAATATCTTTTCTCATATCACGAAACTGAGCGAATGCCTGGTATTGAGCTCCAGAATTAGAATAAACCATGCTTGGGCCAAAGATATTGATGTAATAAGGGGTAGAGTCAACGTTGAAAGTAGCGGTGGTTTTGAGGGTATTTCCGTCAGTGTGGAGATAAGTCGCTCCTAAAATTACTGACATTGGTCGACCATAAGTGGCTGGTTGAACCAATAGCTCACCATTAGCACGAGGAGACCAGTTTGTTCCTGTAAAAGTAGTTTTATTTGTTACATCGATTGTGCCGTTGTCACCATGAAAATAGACTTTAAATTGATGGTACTGGCCTGCCTGTAAGCTGGTTGATGGGGCCATAATTTCAATGGTATCAAGAGCGAAAACACTAAAACTGAAAAGAAGTCCTAAGACTACCGAGAAAAGTTTCATTTTTACCTCACAATAAAGCTTTTCTTTATTGTGAGGAATTTAATCTTGATCGTCTAGCTATTTCGAAGCTGGGAGTCGCTCTTTGGTAAACTTGCAGTCATTTTTCAGGCTGTACTTCTCTGCTTTGTGTGCATTCATTACTTCAACTGTGGAAATGGAGCGACACAAACTGAGTGAAAGGACCGCTTTGGCCTGTTCTAAAGTACGATCATTGAAGTTATTAATGCTTTTAACAATCTCAGGTCCAAGATTAAGTTCAGTGTTTTTAGCGAAAGAAACAGCGAGCATTTGTTTTAAAGGATCAGCGGAAACAAGGTAGTTCATCAGGTCACTACGTCCCATTTTGACCTGACTTAGATGCTGTAGTGCCAGGATAGGAAGTGACTGAGCCCCCTTGTGCACTTTATTATATTGACTTAAGAATTGTTCTACATCCATCACATTTAAGTTCTTTGCATCAAAGATGGTTAAAATTTGGGTTAAAACGCGAGGATCTTTTTGGCTTTGAATCAGTTTGGTAAAAACTAAATCTTTTTTGGAGTTCAAGCTGTTTTTTAGTTCAGGCCATTCTTCATAGACTTCGGTCAGAACAGAGTACTCTTTATACTGTAGTCCCGAATGAAGGAATTCTACGACACGTTTTTCATCAAGATAATCACTAAACTTCATTTGAAATTCAATTTCTTGTAGTTTTGCAATCATCGAGGTTTTTGGTGATGATAGTTGATGATCAGAATAGATTTTTAGAGAACCAAAAAAAGCGAGAGATAGGACGACAGGGATTCCTAGAATATGGCGATCGGTTACTCGACTTAAAACTAGGTCACGTTTTAAATTAATCAAAGTGTTAAAACTAACTAAGAAAATAATCATGGTCGTGACATAAAGTATTGAGGCTGAGAAAAATTGAATCAAAATAATGTTCGCAAAGATTAGAGCGAGGAAGAGCATTTTGCCTTTTTTAGTTTGAGTGTTAAGTAAAAATGCACTTGGTTGCATTTTACTTTTTCCAAAAACAATACACGCAATAAAATGAAAGAAAATAAAAGTCAGAGTAAAAGCAATCACGCTAGAAGGAATGAAGCTAAATTCAGAAAAAGCTAGAATGATTTTTCTCATTACCGCTTGAGACACTCCTGAATCAAGAGCGAAGTTTCTTATTTTTTCAAAATAAAGTGGGATAAAACAAGCGATGAAAACGATGGCAGGAGCGATATAAGTCAATATAAGCGCCAAACTCGCAGTCACAAATTGATAGAGGAGGATTTTCTTCTTTGAAATTGGTGCAATAATCATCCAGGAGAGATTATCTCCAAAGAATTTTCGTGTTTCATTGAATAAGGTATTAAAAGCAAAGAAGAGTCCACTCAAAATCAAGGGAAATTTCTCTACAGAAGTCCCCATGATGACCATAATGCCTAAAGTGAGAATTAAGCTCAATCCGAGATTTTTCGCCATGGCCTTAAAGTGAAGAGTAAAAAATAGTCTAAGCAGCTTGTTCATTTTTGTCCTCAAGAGTCTCAGATGAAACATTAAAGAAGTAGATGAAAATATCGTCTAGTTGAACTCCACGGCGATCGGTCCATTCATCCGACAATTCATAGCGCGCTTTTAAATAGGTCGGGATGATATAGGAATTTGAACCGTCTGTATTTTCACCTGCCCAATAACATTCACGATCACTAAAGATGTCGTGCTCTTTTCCTGGGACTTTACGAATCTTGACAAAGAACTTAGGGATGTCGCGGATTACAGCATTGATATGGACTTTTCCGTCTTTTAACATCACGAGATGTGTCGCATAGTTTTGAACTTCAGCAATAATATTCGTGGTAAGAACGACTGTCCCACCCATCTTCACAAATTGATGAAGGAGAGTCATAAAATATTTACGAGCGTAGATGTCGAGGACCGATGTTACTTCATCCACCAGAATTATTTTAGCATTAATAGAAAGGGCCAGCATTAAAGTGAACTGCATCTTTTGCCCACGGGAATAGTCATTAAAGTGTTTGTTTAGATCAAAATGTCTTTCACGGGCAATGCGTGTGAATAGTTTCATATCAAATTGAGGATAGAATTCTTTATAATGATCGACCACTTCCATGGCACTGAGAGGAAGTTCAAAATGAATATTCTCTGAAACGTAGCCAATGTTCTCACGTAACTTAGAGGGAGATTTAAATACATCGAAGTCGAAGATAGAAACTTCACCACGATCGAGTGTTTCTGAGCCCATGAGGATTTTTAAGATGGTGGATTTTCCGGCTCCGTTTTCCCCTAAGAGGGCACAGAATGAACCTTCCTCCACACTAAAACTGATGTTTTTTAAAACCTGTTTTGCGCCAAAACTCTTACCAAGATTTTTGACTTCAATCACTTTTCCCATGTGTATCCTCAAAGCTAAGGGGGTAACCCACTAAGCTTGTCGGATAATATTAAGAAAACTTGAGGAAAAAAATCAGGTTAGAACAAAAGTAAACCCTTTGCGCCAGCCCATTGAAACATAAAGAGTGAACTGTAAAAAAGTTGGTCATTTCTAGAGCGGAAAGTCCCTGCGCCCACTAAAAGACTCCAATCTTGGCCTTGGTAACGGACAAAACCTTGGTTCATATGGGTAGAGTTCTCATATTTCTGCATGACATTTCGGTGCATGAGGTAGCCGGCAGCATATTGGTCATTGATCTTGTAACCAATGACCGCATCGAGGCGATGAAGGGTGTCTTTACCAGGTCCGCCTATGGTGGTTGAGCGTTCATCGGCGAAAGGTTTGCTTTTGTCCTTAACGGTCTCGTGAATGGCGCGGAATTCTCCAAAGGCAAAAATATTTTTATAGGCCAAGGCCATACGTGAGCCAACATAATCACGGTCCATTTTTCCACGACAACTGACTTTCTCACAATCGAAAGTGAAGACATCAAAGTCGCGGTAGGTGAGATCTTTTCCCGCATAGAAACCCCAAAAAGAAATAGGGTAGAAGTCCACTTGCCCCATCATCGAGTTCACCACGAAACTAGTTTGAGCAGCGGCACTCGCGCGTAGAAAACCGTAATTTACTTTATGATTATCTTGTCCCCAAATCTTATAAGATTCACCTACAGTTCCGGCGGTAAAAAAACCAGGAGTGTAACTTCGCACCACAGAGGTGGCTGAATAGTCAGTCACAGCAAAGGTAAAAGAGGAAATAGTGAAGCAGAGAAGAGTTAAAATTTTTTTCATAGATCCTAGTATAAGAAAGTCTGGAATAAAAAGCTTCTGTTAGTTGGCAGGATTTTCATTAACCTCGGTTGGAGAAACGTTATCTTCCACATTTTCCTCTAGAGGCATTTCTTGAGCAAAGCCTTCAGATGTTGCCATGGGCGCAATTTTTTCCCAAGACAGGGAAGTTTCTAAAGCTTCATTCATCGCTTCTTCGTTAATGAAACCACCAGCTTTCATTTTGCGTAGTATATTGTGAATCGTCCCTCGAGCATAACGAGTCAGTTCTTTTTTACGGAATGAAACTGAATAACGTTTAGGACTAGGTAAGAGCATCGCTACGAAGGCTGCTTCACGAGCAGTCATTTCGTAAGCAGTCTTTTTAAAATAATAGTTGGCAGCCTGAGACAGTCCATAAATTCCCGGTCCCATTTCCACCACATTGAGATAGGTTTCTAGAATTTTCATCTTCTCGAAGTTATCTTCCATTTCAGTTGCGACCACGAGTTCCTTATATTTTCGCAGGAGATTTTTATCTGATTCAAGAAAAAGATTTTTCGCTAATTGCTGAGTAATGGTACTTCCGCCACGCTTAAAAGAGCCTGTTTTTAAATCTTCAATGATCGCTTCTTGAATTTGTAGGTAATCGAATCCTCGATGATTAAAAAATTCCCAATCTTCACTGACAATAAAAGCTCCATAGACTCGCTTTGGAAGTTTTTTGATGTCAAGCCATGTCTTAGGTTTGTCTTCGCTCCACGTAATCTCAATTGGGGATTTTGTATCTTTGAAAACTACCACGGGATATTTAGTTTTCATGACATCCACCTGGGGAATACTGAAAAGAATGTTATAAATAGTGACAAAAGCGTAGATAATAGCGGCATATACTGCAATGAGCAGTAAGGAGCGGATAATCCTTAGTTTCTTCTTCTTTTTGGGTCTTTTTGACATCAATCAATCTTAAGGACCTCATCGAAAAAAAGAAATTAAAAAGGTGAAAAATTAAGTTATACTGGTGTGATCAACTTCTTTAACCAGGATGTTAATTTGATTGCCGGCATTCAGTCTATCGGAACCCCCCAAATGTGGGTTGGTTTTTTTGCTTTCGTTGTTGTTATCTTACTTCTTGATCTAGGAATTTTTAATCGCCATAACCATGCCCCAAGCATGAAAGAAGCTTTAGGTTGGAGTGTGGTTTGGATCACCCTGGCCTTAATCTTTAATGCTGGACTTTACCATTGGTATGGAAAAGAAATGGCAGCAGAATTTTTCACCGGTTATATCATTGAAAAATCTTTAAGTGTTGATAACTTATTCGTTTTCGTTTTAGTTTTTCAGGCCTTCAAAATTCCTCGTTACCTGCACCACAAAGTGTTGTTTTGGGGGATCCTTGGAGCGATCTTCTTCCGTATTGTATTCATCTTTGCAGGAACTGCTCTTATTACTAAGTTCCACTGGATGCTTTATTTATTCGGCGGTTTCCTGGTTATTTCAGGAATCAAAGTCGCTTTAGATAAAAAAGAAGAAGGAGAAGGCGTAGATTCAGGAAAGTTTATTAAGTTTGTCCGTAAATTCTTTCCTGTAGATGAACATGTCGGCCCAGAGTTTTTCATCGTGAAACAAGGTAAACGTTTTGCGACTCCATTATTCGTTTGTTTAATTGCGGTGGAAACAACTGATATTATCTTCGCTGTTGACTCGATTCCAGCGATCTTCGCTGTAACGAAAGATCCCTTTATTGTATTTACCTCAAACTTATTTGCGATTCTTGGTTTAAGAAGTCTTTATTTCTTACTCGCTGATTTAGTGCACCGTTTTGTGTATCTAAATGTTGGACTAGGGATCGTCTTATTCTATGTTGGGGTAAAAATGCTTATTGCTGACTTTTACAAAATTCCAACTCCATTATCTTTGGGGATTATATTTGGCGTGCTCACGATTTCGATTGTGGCCAGTCTGATGAAAAAAGAAGTGCCTAAATTAGAAAAGAGTCCTGAATAAAAAAAGCCACCCTAGGGTGGCTTTTTTATTTGTAGATTTGTAATAGGGCAAACATTAAGGAAAAGCCTGCCATCATTAACATTCTCATGTCTTCTTTGGTGGCAAATTCTTGGTTACTACCTCCCCATTTTCATCTCCATTGTTAATTTTCTCAAACCAAGCAAAGGAGAGTGAATTTAAATAATGTCTAAGTAATGAAAATTATGGGTAAAAAGCGCCTTAAAACCATTTGTTTTTCCAATGAAGCTCAACTCGTCAATCGGCTGCTTACAATATTTTTTTCTAGCGGACATGCTGTTTGGGTATAAATGGTTTATTGAACGAATAATCACAAAAGGAAAATTATTATGACGAGATTATTAGTTGGATTATTTTTACTTTCAACCGCTTCAGCTTTTGGATCAGAATACATGGTTAACTTAGAAGTCTATGCCAAAGGCAAACAAATGGTGGAGAAAAAAGGCAAGCACAATTTGACTGAAGAACAATCGTTGAAGTTAGACGCTGGCCCAGTGGAAATGGAAGTAAAACTTGCTCCAGGAAATCAGATGGAGTTTGTTTTTACAACTAAAGACGCCAAAGATAAAAAAGTGTTAATTGACACCATCCCATCAACACAATTTACAGGCGATTTTTCACAGGTACTAGAAGGGGAAAGCAGTAAGTTAAAGTCCTTTGGACTTGAAAAAATTTATTTAAGGATTAGAAATCCGGAAATTAACTAACTTGAGCTAAAAACATTAGTTAAAAGCTAAGTAATGAATAATCATTGCTACATTAGGAGATGAAAATGAAAAAAATAATTTTAGGAATGGTTCTTTTAAGTACCGTGTCTGCATTTGCTGGAGATACTTATAATTGTTCTTTTACCTATCTAATACAAGACCAGCCTGGAATTAATGCTGAAATTAAAGTTGAGGCAACTGATGGCTTCAAAGAAGATTCAGTAGTCGTTCCTGAATTGAATAAAATATTAAGTGTTACAATGGAAAAAACGAAAGACAGTGCGAGAAAAGGAGCCCATGACGTGCATGTAAGGCTTCATGACAAAAACGAATCATTTCCTGTTGATCCTTCGAAAGAGATTATTTTGATAGGTTCCCTTAGCAAAAAATCGAAGTACATTTATCTTAGTAGTCATATTTACGGGACATCTTACGTTTTTCAATGTGAAAAACAGTAATAAATCAAAAAAAAGGCTCCTACCGGAGCCTTTTTTTTGCCTAATAAATTATTTTGCAATCCATTTCCAGATAGGTCCATTGGAAGATCATGCCAAATTTTTCTTTAGCGTTAATTGATTTCAACTTTCCTTTACGGTTAAATTTTAAAGAAACTGCATCAGCGTAAGTGCCGAACCCACCTTGGCTGCTGTAGCTTTGACTCATCTTCATACTTCTTTTCCAGCTAGAAAAATAGGGATAGCGCACTCCTGTAGAAGAGTAGTCCATGGGAAGAGTGAAATGAATACCAATGTCTTCACTAGGGCGATCATTCACGCCAAGATCAACCTCGACACGAGTCGACTCATAAACACCGTCATCACAATTTTCTTTTACCGTGACTTTTAATTCACCACAATTTTCACCTTTGGTTTGATAAGTGCCCTGGGCCTTATCCGCCATATGAAGATAATCGATTTCATCATCTGCCAGTTTACTTTCATCACGCACACAGGTTGCGCCGAAAGCTGGGATAGATGTTGAAAGAAATAAGATTGTGAAAAGTGCGGTTTTCATAAAGGCCCTCATGGTTAAACTTTTTAATATTGTTTAAGCATGAGGGAAGAATGTCATTGATTTATATCAAGAAGAGGCTAACTTAAACTTTTCAAACTCGCTTCTTTTACTTTTTGCTCTAGGTACTCGTCATAAGAGCCGTTATAGAAATTGAGTTTTCCTTTATCCACTTCAAACACTCGGTTGGCGATTTCTCTTACGAAGTGACGATCGTGGGATACGATCATAACTGTTCCGTCGAACTTCTTTATTGCTTCCAGAAGTATCTCGCGGGATTTAATATCAAGATGGTTGGTAGGCTCATCGAGAATCAGGAAATTTAAGTTTTTACACAGGAGAGTGGCTAGAACAACTCTTGATTTTTCCCCACCAGAAAGAACTGAGATTTTTTTGAAGACATCATCTCCGGAAAATAAGAATGCTCCAAGTAAGTTTCTGATTTGCCCGTTCCCCATGAGAGGAACGCGGCTTTGAACTTCATCAAAGACTGTGTTACTTGGGTGTAAAACTTCGATCGAGTGCTGCGAGAAGTATCCTACGTTAACACTGGCACCGATGGTGCATTTTCCTTCGGTTGGATCAGTTTGACCGGCAATAATTTTGAGCAGAGTGGATTTACCCGCACCATTCACTCCCACCACGGCAATTTTATCTAAGCGTTTCACCATTCCTGTCAGATTAGAGAAAACTAGTTTGGGTGTTCCATCATCTTTGGTCCAAGTTTTCCCCAGTGTTTCCATCGCCACCACGTCGTTACCCGAACGAGTGGGAGTAGGGAATTCAAAGTTGATGGTTTGCTCTTCTTTGGGAAGTTCAATTTTTTCAATCTTATC
>JBEIOQ010000133.1:0-4525 GCA_040377495.1 Halobacteriovoraceae bacterium | reverse complement strand
GGATGGCCTTGAAGCTTTCCGCGCGGGAAAGATCGCTTAAGCGGTTAAAAGCGGTCTGAATTTCCTGGACCTGGGAGGTTTGGGCCATGGTTAATGGGCTTAATAAGAACGAAATAACGACTAAAGCTTGCTGCATAGAAGATCTCCTTAAAAGCGTGATAGGGGAAGAATATGGGGTTTTGAGGTCTGGTAGTTTTAAAAAAGCTAACAGGAGAAGATAAAAACTCTTGCCCTGTGATAAGCCTTTGATTATGGTAAAAATATGAAAAAAATGAAATGGATCATGGTTGTTATTGCGATTTTGCTCGTCAGTTTTGCTATCGGTGTATGGCTAGGGGCCAAGAACGAAGTGAAACCAAAAGAAGAATCCCTTCCTGGGGAAAGGCAAGTGAAGAAGGTCATTCCTTTTACCCAAGTCATGGGAGGCGTGCTTAAAACCAAGGCCCAGATTCAAGAGCAAAGGCCAACCAGTGCTTGTACCAAAAATCTTTCCTATATTCTGGAAACACCTTTAGACGAAATCAATGAATCAATTAGTACTCAAGATCTCACATTCTCAGATGAATGTATGGCTGAGTTAAGCACCGGCAAGGCGACTTTTTTTAAGGACTACGTGAAATCCTGTGTGGTGAAAGGAAAGCTCGTCACAAAGATGACCAAGGAATGTGAATATTTCCTGGGGTTCTTGCGTAGTTATTTGCTGGCTGAAGATGCGAGAAAGAAAAGTTTGAAAGAGAAAGAAATCAATGAGCTCATGGCCAATTTAGTTTGGAACTTCATGAAGGATAAAAAAATCACTCTTGATACCATCAATGATAATCTGGCCATTGCTGATGAATTAATTGCCCGTGAACCTAATCTCTATTCCGCTCACAAAGCGAAACTTGTCAGTCTCTTCTTAAAGGAAGTCGAAGGGAAAGTGGATACAGGGGAAGAATTCGATAAGACAGTGGATGATTTAAAGGCTTTTAATGAAGTGGACCCTGAATTAAATATGCTTCCAGCGGTGAAGGCCATTGCCAAAGACCGTTGGGATCAACTCAATGAGTATGCTGAAAAGACCATGCGTGAAGAACCAAAAAATTATTTTGGGCCCTATGCCAAGTCAGCCTATTTTTGGCATGAGAAGAATCAAGCGGAAGCCATTCAATATTTAGAAAAATCCATCGCGCTTAATAAAACAGATAAAGATTTGCTCAAAACTATGGAAGGCCTAAAAACCGGTGACTTTGCTTTAGGTCACTATCAGCTTAAGCTGGGTTTCCGTTTTGATGAAATTTAATCAAGTCTTATAAAATCAAATTGACGTTTACTCGGCTTGCTCGCCATAGGATTAGGGATTAGTCCTATTCCTATGATCAAGCGACCAGCAATCGACTTCACTTGAAGATCTCCATTCTCTTTAAGTTTTAGCTTAATATCTTGCTGACGGCTTGGACCAACATAAGCCAAGGCACCTTCTTGAAATTGAATATAACCACGGTTTCTTTCCGTGAAAAAGTGGACTGAGCGACTAGCGATTTCGATTTCCATTTTCTCCGTCTCTGATAAGGACAGCTCATATTTCTCTACCGATTCGTTTTGTCTTACCACTTCATATTTGATTGTCTGACAGTCTTTTTGATTAATGACCACTCTATCTTCTAGTCCCACTTGGATAAAGTCATATTTTCCATTAACTGAGCGAGGCATATAATTAAAATTTGATTTTGGAGCAAAGGTTCCGCTAAAGTCTGGGCAACGGATTTCTTGGGCCAGCAAAATATTAGTTTGTAATAATACGAAGGCGAAAGGTAATAAATATTTCATATGAACTCCTAGTTAGAAATCTTAGTTAAACGAAAATATGTTTCATGCTGTTCTGATGTTTCGATGAAAGGGATTAGGAAAAAGCCCAGCCCCAGTTGAATATAACCAGTGGTGATTTTGATTTTTAAATCCCCATTTTTAAGTTGAACGATTCTGGCCTTTTCACGGTGGTAGGGAGGAAAGTAGCCGACACCTTTCCAATCAGCAGAAACTTCACCTTTCATTTTTGTTCCATCGAAGTAGAGCTTTCTCCCTCTCCACTTAGGGATCAGAGGATAATAATTTTCATTATGCTCAATAATAATTTCCTCACAGCTAGCCTGTTGTAGGCGAATCTGTTCATTGGCGAGAATAGGTAGAAGAGGTTTTTCCGGCTGAGAAGTAGGTAAAACAGCATCCTGGTTCATGCTTTGATAAAGACCAGAAAAATCCGGACAGGCACCATGGGCGCTGGTAATCATGCTTATGATAAAAAGTAAAAAGGCCAAAGGGCGTCCCATTGTTCCTCCTGGAATTACAAATTGAAGTATAAAGAGGGAGGGAGGGGAATTAGGCGGAAATTTTGTGAATAGGTAAAATTTAGGCGGCTTTTTTCTTTTCGATGAGATAAGACCCTTTGCGGGACACGATCTCACCATCGACTTTATCGCGGAGATTAGAAATCAGTTTACGTAGGCGAGCCAGTTCATCTTTGGTTTGAGGCTCAGACCCCCAGATCATTTTAAACAGTTCTTCTTTGGAAACAGGTTTACCTTGAGAAAGAATACTTAAGGCCACACTTTCTTTGTCACCTACAGTCTTAGAGACAGTGACGACTGGAGAAATGGCCAGTTCTTGTCCTTGACCTTGGATTTTATTTAAAGCAAGCTGAAATAAACACTTATCGCCTAGATAATGGAAGTCAGTCCCGTAAACTTCTGGAGCAATAACTTTTAAATCATTCCAATATTTTTGCGCCTTAAATTGATCACCCTCATGGAGAGCGAGGAGGCAACAAACTTGGTTGTAAAGATACTCTACTCCTTGAAAGTCGGTAGGATAAAGATAGAGGGGTTTATCTTTAAAACAGAAGTCCATCAGTTTGCGCATAAATTTATAGTTGCTTTTGAGCTGGAATTTACGATAATTTTTCATTTCATCTAAGACGACTTCACAAGCGTTGTGATCATCCACTTTTAAATAAAACATAAATTTATCTGTAAGAAGAAAACTTTTTTGTCCTTCAGACATATGTTTATCGTAACTTTCTAATTTTTTCAGGTAAGTTTTGGCCTTCTCTTGATTGCCTATGACTGCATTGTAATTAAAGTGACTGCGGTAAAAATCAGCCTCTTGCCGAGGAGTGGTGGGTTTGATCGTTTCAAAGAGTTCTAAGCTTTCCCCCATACCTTTAACGTTTCTTAAATTTAAGTAGGCCATAAATTGATTAAAGGCTGCAGTGAATTTAAATTTGGGGAGGTCAATTTTTTGGAAATGCTCCAAACTCAAGTGTAATTCAGGTAAAGCTTTAATGGCTTCTCCTTTATTAATATATGCAATTCCCATCAAAAGATTGCGAAGTGCTTCCACCGTAGGATCCTGAACTTGAATTTTATTCAGAGTAGAGAATAGTTCTTCGTATTCACCATCTCTCAGCATGAGCCATGAGCGTAGGATTTCTTTTTCTGCTAGTGTTAATCTTTTATCTGTTAAAAAAGCTTGAAACTTCTCTAGCTCGTGAGGGAAGTAATCTAAAGCGAGAAGAAACGTTTTAACTTTTACCATTACTGGTTGCCTTTGGCATTTTCGACCATTAAGTTAAGGTTTTTTATCACGATATCAGCTTCTTCATCCGTATATTTTTCTGTGACCTTGAGATAAGTCTTCATACGATCTGGATAAACGAGCAGAGATTTAAGATCAAAGGCAATGATCGGACTCATGATGCAGTTCCAGTCATCACGAGCAAAAGGCGCTTTTTCCGCCGCAAAACAAAGCGGTTTCACTTGCTCAAAAGGGTTACCTTGTTGAGAGAATGAAACGATGGAGAGTTTAACCACTTCATCCATTAGTTGACGGAAAGTTTTAATTTCTATCATGCCTAATCCACACCATTTAAATTGTGCTTCAAAACGCGCTAGAGTTTGGCGGCAAGATTCATTGAAGAAGTGTTGTTCTTTGTTGGGATCGTAATCAACCCCATCCGGTCCACCACCAGATCCTTGCAATTGAGCTAAAACTCCGGTGGAGAGACAAAATGACAATATTAGAATACTTGATCTTAACCAATGGAAAATACCCATAGAGAGACCTCACTTAGTCTCTCTATCGGTTAGTTAAGATAGAAATTGAGAATGAACTCCTTAACCTAAGAAAGGTTAAAGTTTCAGGTCACACTCTAAAGTAAAAGTTTGTGGCCCCATAGGAAAAGCTCTAGGTACTTTGTAGGAAATGGAGAGGCTTTTTTCTTTAGTACTGTATTCAACTGGTCTACCTTTCTTCGGAAAATCATAACCTTGGAAAAGAACAGTTTGTTTGTCTGTTCGTTCTTCGATGTAAAGTGTCTCAGTGGTGGTTCCTGAGACTTTGACTACTTTATCCATATACTGGTTGGCCACATTTTGACTGCTAGTGCGGGTCAGAGTGACCAAATACTGTGAACCAACTTTATTTTCAGTGGTGCCGATAGTCCCGATTTTGTTCAGAGATAGAAGAACATAACTGTAACCGTCCCAGC
>JBEIOQ010000018.1:0-25265 GCA_040377495.1 Halobacteriovoraceae bacterium | reverse complement strand
TTACCACGTGGTTATGATGCTCAGAAAATCTATAAGTTCATGACCAAGTACATGGACAACGATATGATTAAAGATTTCATCGATTCGTCTGTCGATAATGACATTCGTATTGAGCTTATCTTTAAGCGTGGGACAGTGATTAATCTACAAGAAGTAGAAGAGAAAATGTCCACCTTCACCACCATCATTCCAAATTACACGCTTATTTCTGAGCGTGGGGTAAAAATCTTCGAGAAGGTTGAACAAATTATTGAAACTTTTACTGAAGCTCGTATCCGTGTGGTCAAGCGCCGTTACGAACTTTTGGTTGAAGAATATGAAGCTCGTTTAGCAAAAAATAATGAGATCATTCGCTTCATTAAAGAGAAGCATTATGCTCAAGCTGAAAAATCAGAGAACAGAAAATCATTTGTTGATTATTTGAAGAAAAATAAATTTCAATATGCTGAATACCTTGCTGATATGGCCATTTACCGTATGACCAAAGAAGAAGTGGCAAAACGTACGCTAATGATCAAAGAAGATTCAGCTGAACTCAAAGAGTTTAAGCGTATTGCGAAGTCGATGGAATTGATTAAAGGTAAGCTGATTGAAGAATTGAATGATGTTAAAGTTAAATTAACAGAAATCATGGATCAAAAAGAGAAGGAGAAGAAAAAAGTCCTCTCCAAAATCGATAAAGAGCAAAATAAGAAGAGAAAATAATTAGTGCACGTCGACATCGTGGGAATGGATAACTTTGCCATTCTCACGGTGAACACACTTCCCATCGGCCCTCAATTCAATCACACCACGAATATGCACACCTTGCGCAGTATCGCCAATGTTTAAGGCCTGGTATTCGCTTTCTAAGGCTGCCGTCTGAGGTGCAGCACCTAGACCGTAGCGAGCACGAATATCGCGTATATCCGCCGTTTGCAGCGTTCGTCGTTCCGAGTTTACCCCTGATGAAACAGTTGGTCTCATGACGGAAACTTCGGCTGAATTGTGGCCAAGTCCAAGAAAATGACCAAACTCATGCAGGATAACGGAGGCCATATCGTAACGCCCCGACTTTTGTAAGTTGGTTAATCCAAGATCAGTGTAAAAGAAGAAATTTCCATTCACTAAAATATCTGCGTGAGTTAATTCAAAAGTATCGCCAGAACGAATCCCAAAATATTGAGTAATCGCTAGCGCGGAAGAGGAAATACCGTGACTTGAATATTGAGCGGGATCAAACCAGGTATGGTGGTAATAAACACCCATTTCTGAATCGTAGTAATCTAAAGGATTGGCAAATTGTTTATTAGCGATCACACCACCGGTGTAACTAAAGAAGTTACTTCCTGCTGCACCCGTTTCCCAAGCATCGCCCATGGCCTGAATTAATGCTACTTCTCCAGCACTAAAACCTGTTCCATCACTGGCAATTTTCACTGGTATATTTTGGTTCGGACTAGGCCATCTGGCACTAGCGGAAGTGGAAGATCCTCCACCATTAAATGCTGCTGACTGAGTAATCACCCCGCCACCTTTACATCCTGTGAGAATAATAAACGATAGCAGAGAAAGTTGAGCGACTAACTTTTTCATAACACACCCTAAATTTTAAGCCCTAGTAACACCCTATCTCTCTTGTCGGATAATCTCGGGGAAACTTGAGTTTTTTTGTCAGAATGTTGTTGCAAAGGCCAAGTTGACCAGAGATTAGTCACAAAGTGTAAAAAACATAGACACAAATCTAGTCCTCTCGGATAATAAATTTAATGCGTCATCTTTTATCATTCACTATTCTGTTATTTCATTCGACCGTCATGGCCTTGGTGACGTCACCTAATTACCCCGCCAAAGGTATTGTAAGTCCTGATCAAAGTGGTTTTCTCGATGAAAAAATTGATTACTCTCGTTTTCCGGGACGCGTGACAGATAAAGACGATACTGGGCACATTCTTAAAATTCGCACAGAAAATAACAATTCAAAATTCTTTAAGATAGGGGATGAAGTGGCTTTCCATCTTCCTAATAAATCATCACGTTATCTGTGCCGAGGACATGTGCGTGCAGTGGAAGATTTCTACTTTTCTATGTATGTGAACGATATGAGTCTTTGTTTTGAAGAGCAGTCTTATTTTAAAAGAGGGACAGCGCTAAGTTTTGTCTCAGAAACTCTAGCGCGAAGAATTTATGAGGCGAGTGAATACCGTTCTCTACTTCTCTATCGTCGTAAAGATTATCTTTCTCAATTAAACGACATTAATCATTTCATCTGGTCATATGATCAGGAGCGCGTGAAGACTGCCGCTGATTACGATAAAAGAATTCTTGAAATTCAAAAAGAAAAAGAAAGGGCCTTGGATAATCTATTACTGAAAAAACGCGAAGGTCACATTTTGCAAACAGATTTGAAAAAGAAGCTGGATCAAATGGATGATAATCTCAAGTTCTATCAAATTGAACGACAAGAACTCATGACTGATCGCTGGAACCTCGATCACGATCTAGGACTTCCTGTGGGCGAAAGACCACAGGAAATCAAAGCTCGTAACTAAAGACTAATTTTTTTTCTCACATTCCTTAATTTTATCTGCTCCCAATTTTTGGACTTTCTTTAATTCATCTAAGGCTTTACTCATTTCGCTTTGATCAAGCTTGATAGTATTTGAGAGCCAAAGTTCATTTTGCGCGTCACTTGCATCTGATTCTTGTATTGCCAGATAATGCTTAGCCATTGTATTTGCTTTATAGTAAATATTACTAAGATAAGAGCCCTGATTCATGATAAAGCCGAAATCAATTTTTTCTGTTAAACATTTTTTTTGATCTTTACTCAGCTTAGAAGAGTTGATGACGTCATTTTTAATTTGCAGACCTCTTTCTTCCGTTTGCTCAGTATTTTTAATAAAATCCTGAACTGTGAGGTTTACTACTTTTTCAGTAACTGAGGAAAGTGTGTCAGCTGCCTGAGTTGAAGTTACCGTGACCATGAGTACTAGAGGTAGTAGCTTTTTCATAAATTCTCCTTTAAATCTTGTATTAATAGCACTTCTGCTTAGTATGACCTTCTGACTAGGCCATTAGGATTAAAAATTGTAAGCTTAGAAGTTAGACAGGAGTAAGGCAGCTCAAACTATTGTTCACAAAACAAACACATTTGTTAATCTCAATCAAACACGATAAAATAGAATTGTATCAATTTAAAGGAGGCCTTTATGGCAAAGAAAACAGCAAAACCAAGTTCGGGACTTAAGAACGAAAAAGAAGTTTTAAAGCGCTTAAATGAGATTATGACTCTGGAACTTTCTGGAGTGACGAGATATTTACACTATTCTTTAATGATCACTGGACCCAATCGTATTCCAGTCGTTTCATGGTTTCGTGCTCAAGCGACGGAAGCTTTGGATCACGCAACTTTAGTCGGCGAGAAAATTACTTCTTTGGGTGGTCACCCAACGTTGGAAGTAAAAGAAGTTCCAGAAACAAACAACCACAATGTTGTCTATATTCTTAAGGAATCGTTAGAGTTTGAAAAACTAGCAGTGAAAAAATATCATGAGCTTCTTCCTCTTTGTAAGGGCAACATTGCTCTAGAAGAAATGATTCGTACTTTCTGTAAAACAGAATCTGAACACATTGAAGAAGTAATGAAAATGATCGGGGACCACTAAGTTAGCGATTGATCTTCAATTCACATTTTTGATTTTCTTTGGGCTTATTTTCGATTGTTTCATTTAGAGGCACGATTTTAAGCCCATTGTTTTTTGTAAACTCTAAGTAGCTTAAACTGGCCTTAATCGTTCTCTCATGAATATCGTGCATCAGAATGGTTCCACCCTTTAGCGGATCCGCCACTTCAGTATAAACTTTTTGGTAAGTCACGCCTTGGGGAGTTCTCACCGTTTTAAAAGTTATGTATTGCCCACCTTCATAAAAAGACATCAGGTTATTTACAATATCTTGTACCGTCATAGAAGGTACCCAGTCAGTGGAGTCGTGGTCCCAGAAAACAAATTGAATACAGTTATCACCATACATTTCCTGAGAGAGTTCGCGGATTGCATTTAAGTGATGATACTTGGTGTTTTCCGCGTAAGCTGCGAAAGGAAAACGGAAATAAATATGTTCAAGTTTCTTTCCTAACTTTTTATAAACGTTGTGAAGCTTTAAAATCGCTTCCTTGGTGTCTGCCTTGAAGGTGGCCTTGTCCATGGTGTTGGAGTTGAGATGATGCATACTATGCACACCTACGATGTGACCTTCTTCGATCATACGCTTTATGAGTAGCTCAGATTTTGGGCCAACTCTTTCCATGACTAAAAAGAAAGTGGCCGGCGCTTGATATGTTTTTAGTTGATCTAAAAGCACTGGTGTATTGATGAGATGTGGACCATCATCGTAAGTCAAAACGAATTCGCCTTTTTGATGCAGGCTTGGGGTGCCGTATTGTTTGTAGCCGCGATCGGCCGGATTGGTTTGATCGTAAATTCTTTCTTCTGGATAGTAGTCACCATCCAGTAAAGAGGCATACGAGTTAAGACTCAACAAGAGCGTGGCAAGAATAAGCTTTTTCATAGAGACTTTTTAGCGTTTTTTTTGCAAATTTTCGACTGAAAGATCAATTTTTGGGTAATAATTATAGGATGGGAAAGAAGAAACTCGTCCCTTGGACGGTCTATATTATCGAAACAGATAAGGGGTATTTGTATACTGGTATCACCACTGACCTAGTACGCCGCTTTAGTGAGCATCAAAGTTCGAAGAAGGGGGCCAAGTATTTTCGTGGCCATACGCCTGTAAGAATTCTCTATACTGAATCCTATAAGAACCGCTCTCTTGCCACCAAAAGAGAGTTAGCAATCAAAAAACTTCCTCGTAAAAATAAACTTAAGCTAATCAAAGACAATACCTGAGTCTGCTGCTTCTAGTATAAGCAAGCAAATGTAAGTTTTTAAGCACACTAGTGTTTTAAAACGGCGTTAAACTTTTTTTATATGCTTTAGTTTATTTCATAATCAAGGAGGATTGATGAGATCAATAATTTTAGGGCTGGCATTGACCCTTTCTACGGGAGCAATCGCCAATACCAAATTGACGGCAGAAGGATTTCACAAACGTTTTGAATTGATCAGAAATGATCAAGGAGAGTTACTCGAAATTCGTGACCGCACTATTTCCACTAAGTTTTCACTGAAGCCTTTTATGGGTCAGATCAAGGAAGATCTGATTAATCTTCGTGATTACATTAATGCTCACAAAGGCGAAGACATCGATGCTGAAATCGATGCCATGTTAGCAGATCTAGATTCTTCAGATATGAAAAACTCTGAAGCGATGATGGCAGGTCAAACGATTAAAGACTCAGTGAAGGTTATCGGGCATCTAGACGTTGAAGGATTGATGAAAGTCATTCAATCACGTGATGTTCTAGCTCAGTATGAAAATAAGCTGACTCAAGAAATGTCAGCGTTGAGCCTTAACACCGTGGCAAACTTAAAAGACTCTCGCTATTTTTACAAACGAGCAGTGACTTATAAAGTTGTTACATGGGCCTTAGAACAAGCGAAAAAACATTTCTCGGAAATTCCTCTTCTCAACACTGTTTCTTACGTAATCGTGAAAGTGGAAAAATTGATTCGTGAAAGAAGAACTTTTCACCAAAATATGTTGCTACACTATTTTGAAAACTTCAGCGAAAAAGACCTAGGGATGAGTAAAGAAGAAGTGGATCTTGCTTTCTCTTCAATCTATGAATCACGCATTGCTTGGAACAATCCTTTTGAATCATCTAATGCTGTTGAAAATTGGTCACGTTATGGTTTGAACATTTTCTATACAGGTGTTCGTGCAGCCAACGTAAAAGTTCGCAACATGAGTGAAATGGGAACAGAAGTGAAGTCTCGTTATAACTACGCTTTCTTAGAAGTAATGGAAAATGGTGAACGTCTAGTGCTGAATCTTTTTGATAATAAGCATATGCTTTCTGGTAAGCCAGCAGTGGCCTATAACTACGCTCAACCCAACAAGATTAAGCAGATGAGAAGTATGCTAGGCCTTGCTCAGGTAGGGATCAGCTTCATTCCAGTAGGTGACGGAATTAAAGATCTGGTAAGCCAGTTCATTTCTTCGACTTATGAGAAACAAGCTCAGTCTGAAGGTGCCTTGGTAGGCTTCTTTGAATCCAATGGTAATTCAGTCATGATTGAGAACATTCGCGCCCAAGTTCGTAACCCATACGATCAGTTCTAAGTTTCTGATATTTATCGACAAAGGCCCCTAGTAAGTGTCTACTTATTAGGGGCCTCTGTAATTATTACCTTTGATTTTTCCATGACTTTTGACCTATTTCTCCTCGTGCTACCATGAAGGCATGAAGACCTTCTTCCTTATTTTTACGCTGATAATATCTGCTTTAAGCAGAGCAGAGTTAGCTGCAGTCGTTGACGTAAGTATGGATTTTTCTCACCAGCAACTGGCCTCCTATGTTTGGTCTAACCCATTCGACATTTTAAATGAAGCGGATGATGATCATAATGGAAAAATAGATGACGTTCATGGTTGGAATTTTGCTGATAAAAATTATGTTCTCTATGAAGCGCCAATGGAATTCTCAGAGGAGCTTTACGCTAAAATTCAAAACTATTTTGAATTAACTTATAAAGCCGATCTAGGAAAAGCATCAGAAGAGGAAATGAAGATCATCAAACAATTAGAAAGAAAATCTGGTCCAATGATTGATTTATTGGCCTACACCTCTCATGGGACGCATGTTTCAGGTATCATGATGAAGGATCTAAAAAAGACTGAACTCATTGGTCTACGTATGGGGTCTACCAACGTTTTAAGTTTTATCCAGGAACATTTTAAAGAGGCCATGGCCGAAGTTGATCAAGCCACTCAAGGAGCACTTCGTGGAAAACTCCTGCGAAGATTGATTTTGAAGTCCTTACTCAGAAGATTAGCGAAAAAAACGAATCAAGAGCTGGCCCAATATACCCGTTATTTAAAAGAGAAGAATGTGCGAGTGGCCAATTGTTCGTGGGGGAATAGTTATTTATCCTTGCGTGAAAACGTTGATAGTATGGCCCGTGATTTGTTGGGCAACAAAATTCCTGATGAATTTATTGATGAGCAAACCCACTATCTCTTCAAAGAATTAAATAAACGAAGCTTAAGTCATTTGAAGCAGGCGCCATCGACACTTTTCGTTTGGGCTGCAGGGAATGATAACCGCGAGGACTTCCAGGCAGACAATGATAAATATCCTAACTATCCCGTGAACACTGAAAGTGATAACTCGATTACTGTTGCAGCCAGTATTAATGACTTAATGTTGGCCAATTTTTCTAATTATGGGATGAAGACAGTGCATGTGGCGGCACCTGGGGTTGGAATTGTTTCTAGCTCAATTCAAAATAAAACACTTCGTCTTTCTGGAACAAGTATGGCTGCACCATATGTCTCTAACGTCGCGATGAAAATGATTGAAGCCAATCCTGCCATCACTCCTAAGCAAATCAAAGCTATGATTATGGATACCGTCGATAAAAAGTTTTTTTTATTAGATAAAGTGGCCAGCGGTGGTGTGGTGAATGAAAATCGTGCCATTGCAGGTGCCGTTGCCTTAAAAACAATGGAATATGACTTTGCTCGTGATCAAGCTTTCCGAGTTGTACCAGCGAAGTTTGATTTTTCAACTCCGTCATTACATAAAATAAACAAGGCCATCCAAAAGGCAACAAGTGTTCGACCTAAACTTTTCTATTAAGCCTGTAGTTGAATATTCTTTCTAATTCCACAAAAAACTAAAACTAAAATTTGCAGGAGGAAGAAGCTTCCCAGGAAGATCGCACCACCTTCACTAAAACCGTAGGAGTGTAGACCACTGGCCAGAATGTAGTTCACACCAAACCATGCCATCATGACACTCATGAAAGCTCCCGCTACAAAGAAATTGAACTTATAAGAATCGATCCATGTGGTGTATTTCCCATGAAGGATCGCCATATAGATTAATAGAACAATAAGACTCCAGGTTTCTTTTGGATCCCAACCCCAAAAGCGTCCCCAGGAATAATCCGCCCAAACTCCTCCAAGAATAATCCCTGCAGCGAGCATGATGACACCAACTTTGATACAAGTATAGGCAAGGTCGACATTGTAACGAAAGTCGCTTTCGCTTAAAGTAAAAAATGATTTTCTGATTAAAGTAATATTCGCGATCACCCATGACAAGGCCAGGGCCGCATAAGAAAGAATAACCATCGTGACGTGAGTTGATAGCCAAAAATTATCTCTTAAAACCGGAACCAAAGGTTGAATGGCCGAATTGAGCATTTGATTGGCGAAGGTCATCATTAATAGACATAAGATGTTGTACGAGAGTCCTGCGATTAAATAAATTTTTTCTTTTCTGAAAAAAGAAATGATTAAAGATAAAATGGCGGCACCAAAGCCTGAGAACATGACTGTTTCATACATATTGGTGATGGGGGCGCGTCCAGATATCATTACTCGCATGATAATCGCCACGATTTGAATACCTAAGGCCAAAGTAACAAAGGGAACCGCAATTTTGATATTTTTGAAAAGAACCAATAAAACTAACGAAAGAAGAACGGCTGCCATTGCCCAGCCAAAAAAGTGGGCCTTGACGTAGGTGAGTTCCAAAAGGTAGTGATCCCCAGATTGTTTTATGTAATCGGCTTTTGCTGTGGAAAATAATCTGGCGATTAAGCTAGCCCCTTCAGTACGCATATTTTGCATTTTTTCAGGCGTGAGAAACTCTGGTAGAGTCTTCCAAACCACCGGTGATCCTTCAGGAATTTTCCAGTCCGCTCCCGCAGTGATGGCATTATAAAGTTCAATTTTATTCCACAGTTTAGTCAGTTCTTTTTTGTAAGCATCATTGAGTTTTAAAGTCATGCCCTCGGCCCTGATTTGATCAGCTTTTTCTTTTAAGGCTTTGATCTCAATGATTTTTGCACCGGTGGGAAGACCAAGAAAGGTGCGCACCTTTTCGTGCTCGACTTTGATGTTTAGTTTTAAATCGTTAGGAAAACCAAAACCTTCTAGACTTAAGAAACAATAAGCTTGAGTTGCATTAATTTTATCTTTGGTTTCATATTCACCTAAATACTTTAACGATTCATGCGCGTGAACATAAAGAGGTTTTACTCGACCACCCGCTTGAATAGGAACAGAGTCAAGTTCTGTCGTACAAAACTTCATCTGTGCTAAAACCTGTGTGGATAATAAGAGAATAAAAAGGGTGCTGATAAATTTCATTAAGTCCTCACACTACGAGAGAAAAATTTCCCATCCGCTTTACGCCGGATGAGATAATGCCAAATGGCGCCGAACACTAAAAGCAGTGAACCAAGATATTTAACTGGTCTGCCTGGGTCGTAGTTAACACTCAGGATAGAGCCAAAAGATTGATTGTCATTTTGAAAGTAAGAGGCTTGATAAAAAGTGAAGCCATCATGTTTAAGTGGATTATTCATATAAATATGATGGGTTTCTGATTTTTTTCCAGTAAATAAATTCACAAACGATTCGTAACTCGCAGGATTGTTGGTCCCCGGATCTGTGTCCATTTTGAATTTAGTTAATGTGAATTCATAAGGAAGCGTTAGTGTTTTTTTGCCCAGATTAAATTCCACCTTGGACCCTTCCACCATTAGTCCCAGAGGTTTTTGGCTGGTTACCCAATACTCTTGACCCAAAACACTGATCTTCATCGCTTTTAAGTCACCTTCGATGATTTTCCCATTGTCATGGATCGGCGTTACGTATTCTGGGATTAGTTTCGGTACTAAGTCTTCACGATGTTCTTTTAAGGTTAGTTTAAAGCCCATCCATGGTAAATCCTGGGATTTACCTTCAGTTAATTGGTAAGTTTCCCAAGATGCTTTGTCTTTGTTGTAAAAGGCCACACCTTGTCCAAACAAAAAGAGGTGAGGCTTTCCTTCAAATAAAGTCTGGCTAAAAATACGATAGGGAGAAGCTTGATTGATTTCTAGTTTTTCATTGGTGGGTAAAGGTGACATATCAGGAAGAAAGGTCACCAGTTGGCCATCTTCTGCTTTAAAGGCCAGGAATCGATTTTTTTGATTGGTACTCTTAATCGGAATATTTTTTGATTCTGGAGTAAAGCATGCGCCTGTCATCATATTCCAAATAATAAAACCCGATTTAGATTGGAGATTAAAACAGGCAAAGAGATCCTTTGGCATATAATGAACATTTAAAGGGCCCAAGCTTATATTGGCCTGAAAATCAGCTTCAGGTTCTGTACTTAAAGTAAAATCCTGGCCGAAATTATCATTGGCGATGACATAGCTGGAAGAATGTCCCGTTTCTTTATTTTTTCTGGGTACCCAGGTTTTTACTTCTTTGGCGAAAGGGATGTAGGTCAACAATTTTATATTTTCATACTCATCATTAATATTTTTTGAGAAGGCGGAAGGAGGAAGATCGTAAGTGATTTCTTTGCCTTTTCCTTCCATTTTTATCATTAGAGTGTCTTCATTCAGACTAATATAACGATTGGGAGTTAATGGTGGCAAAGTAATAGAGCCATCTATCCCCGTCAAATAAGTCACCAGTGATCCTATGAAAATAGTGAGTAGGCCGGCGTGGACAGTGTAAAATCCATAAAGACTTTTTCTTGCGGGTAAACGTTGAAAGGTGGCCATCAGAATACTTAAGAACATCAGACCCTGCAGCACCATAAAAGGAAAGGACTTATAAACTAATTTGTTAGCGTATTCTGTGCCATGGAAGGATTCCATGAAGGTTCCATACCCTAGGGTAATGGTGAACATTAATATGATAATGACAGCAAACTTTAAGCTACCCAGCGTTTTTTCAATATTTTTCATCCAATTCATGGACTAATTTTTCTCACATTTTGAGTAATAGTGAAAAGAGATAAATGCCATAAAAGAGGATTGGCTGGTGAATCAAATAAATGAGCAGAGAATGGCGACTAATAAACAAAATTTTGGGATCTAGGCTGGAAGCTTTTAGGGGTAGGTACAGATATTTCGTGTGGGCGAAAAAAATCCCTAACCACACCCAGGCCATCCAGGGGTAAGGGGGAATGAAATCCATGGATTTTATAGGGAAAAGGGCGCTTAGCATCTGTGTGTCGAGATGGAAAACAAAGACCATAACGGTAATGATGCCAGCTAGAATTAAAGACCATTGGGGCCGACGGACAAAGAAAATACCTATAAAAGAAGTGACGGCAATACAATGAAGCGTTCCAAAATAAATCCAGCGATCAGGAAACATGAAATATGTCAGTAAACTGACACCCAAAGAGAGAATCACCAGTTTAAATTGGCGACGTAAGAATTTCTTAGCATCAATTCCATTTTTATAGGTGATAACTAAACTGGCGCCCACTGCTAATAAAAATAAGCTGACGATGAAACGAGGAAGATAAAACCAAAATGGATCTTGATGGAAATTGATGTGGGTGTATCCATAAATAGTTAGGTCATAAAACAAATGGAAAAAGACCATCAAAAGGATGGCCAGAACCCGAATATAATCAATGACGGGGGCCCGTTTTTTCTCCATCATTACCTTTTACCGACCACTTTTTCCTTCGAGAAAAAGACAAAAACAGGTTTTTGCGTTTTCACTTCGACTTTTCCAAAAGCAACATTTGAAAGGCCTAAGGAAGAGACATTTTTAAGAATTTTATTTTTTAATGGGTATTCACACTTACCTTTTAAGTTCACTTTAGTGCTAGCGAATGAGATTAAGCTGAAGATGCCTGTATAATTAAATTGGTACTGGCCCCGCGAGAGACCCATGATCGTTATCTTTTGTTTAGTCCAAAAATGAATTTTCCACTGCTTTTTTGGTCCCAAAAAGTGGTGAATCTCTCCCAGATTGAGAAGTTCATGATCGTGGCGACCTCCTAAAAAGCCTACCATATGCAGGGTATGAATCTTTTTCTTAGGGACAAAGCTTAAGGCTAGTTTAAGGTCACTATAATCTTTCTTACCATCCACCATAACATCTAGGCGTCTACCGGCGGAATCGCCATCACCAACTGATAAATGGAGAGGATTTTTCTTTTTAACTTGGGTGCCACCATCCACGAAAATTTGCGGAAGCTTCATCAGTTCTGCGGGAACTGACCGGCACATGGGCCCAACCAGTACCAGCTCTTTTTTGAGTTTTAATCCTGCTTTAAATGACTTAATATCCATAGCATAACTATGACTTATACTTCACGAATTGAACAGCGCCTAAAAAATCTAAAATACGTTCACCCAAAACCTGAGCTTTTGCTTGGCTTTAATGTCAAGATTTGGACTTTCAATGATCACGTCCTTTCGCTGTATTTTAAGGTCCAAAATTCCACGTTAACCGAAGCATTTTGGCGACAAACCAATGGGGAAAACTCACTTTGGATCGTGCTGGTCGATGTGATGTTGGAGCTGAGTTTAAAGCGTCCCTTAAAAGAATTGACCCTGCTTTCTAGTAGGGAAATTGAAAATTACCTCCGTGATCATAATGATAAAATGGCAATTTTAGATGAAAAATTGCTTGAAGAGCTGGACAAGTTGCTTGAGTATGTCAAAAATAGTGTCTATAATTTAGGACAAAACGAGATAGATGGTGCCTTTAAAAAACTTTCACCAGGTGAGTTTCAGTCTTTCAGTTTGGTCAAAAAGATGGGTCTTTTGGAACAGGTTTTAGACTTCAAAGTTCGGCCCACTCTATACACTGATCAAGGAAATATTGAACTGGTGGATCTGGATGAAAATAGCGTGATTGTGTCTTTTAAGGGAGCCTGTGATACCTGTCCTTCCTCGGAAACTGGAACCTTGGATTTTATCCAGCAGACCCTGCGAGAAGAACTCTCGGTCCCAGAATTGAACGTTGTGATTGAATAATTGGGAGATAATATGAAGTTTTTTTTATTAGTGATGTGTTTGTTAAGTTTTTCTGCCATGGGGGCAAACCCGAAAAATGGTGAACAATTATATAAAAAATGTGCTTCTTGCCACGGTGGTAACGGGCAAGGAAACAAGTCACAAGAAGCCCCACGAATTGCTGGCCAACATGACTGGTACATTGTTTCGACGGTAATGGACATGCAATCAGGTAAGCGTCCAAACCCTAAGATGATCCCTTTCATTAAAAACCTTTCGAAAGGGGAAATCGAGGATCTAGCGTCTTATATTGCGACTTTAAAGTAAGGGGGATCTATGTCAGCACCTAAACCTAATCTGACCTTTTCTAACCCTGTGGGTGACGAAGATTTAGTTAAGATTTATAATTATAATGTCCAAGTTTTCACCGATACCCCGGATTTTAACTGGAGTTTAGATAATATTAAGCGGGAAATTCATGAGGGATGGAAGCTCTATTCCGTTTCGGCTGAACAACAAATTATCGCTGCTGTCTTCACTAAACAAACCCCAGATAGCCTTTTAACCAAGGCCACACCCATTAAGCTTGAGTTTCAAGGAAACGGCTATTCCCATCAAATTAAAGAGTTTTTAGAGCAAATGGCGAAGAAACAGAAGCTCAAAAAAGTGGTGAACTACTGCCGTAAGGACAATTTTAGAATGATTTCCCTGAACGAGACTCATGGATATACCCGTACTGAAAAAAAGATTGATGGGGACAATGAGCTGGTTGAATGGGAGAAGAATTTAAAGTAAGAAAAAAAAAGTTTGTCATTGTGATAAAGATAAGACGATAATATCTATAAATGATTTAATCAGTGAAGTATTCTAATAACGTTACTTCAATTTTTCGGAGGATTTATGGCGAAGAAAGCAAAAAAAGCACCTGCAAAGAAAGCGGCAAAGAAAGCTGCGAAACCAGCAAAAAAAGCTGCTGCTAAAAAAGCTGCACCTAAGAAAGCTGCTGCTCCTAAGAAAGCTGCAAAAGCTGCTAAACCAGCTAAAAAAGCTGCTCCTAAGAAAGCACGTAAACCAAACCCTTCATTCATGAAGCCACTTACTCCTTCTAAGGAACTAGCTGAGATCGTAGGATCTGCTGCTATTCCTCGTACAGAAGTTGTTAAGAAAGTTTGGGCTTACATCAAGAAGAACGGTCTTCAAGACAGCAAAAACAAAAGAAACATCAATGCTGATGCAAAACTAAAATCAGTATTCGGTGGAAAATCTACTGTTTCTATGTTCGAAATGACTGCTCTAGTATCTAAGCACCTTAGCTAATTTAGAAAGTTAATTTCTTAATAAAAAGAGCCCGCGAAAGCGGGCTTTTTTTATGCCTTTAAAAACGGATGTGGTTTTTATAATTTGATTGCTTGGGTATATTGAAATTTTAGGACGGGATTCACCAGATCCGGATTCTTCTCCGTCATCTTAAATAGCTCCTGGCAATTTAAAGTCGGATTTCCTTGAGAGAACTTCACTTCACCTTTGAGATATTGAATGCAGGTTTTTGCGTAGAAATCGAAGTATTCTGGCACGACTTTCTGGATAAAATTCACAATAATGCGTTTTTTCTCTAGATCATATGAACCAAAAACACCATCAGGCAAGGTGGGGAGCTCTTTTAATTGCGACAAAAGAATTTCTCTGCGCTCAGAACTATCTTTGAGTGCAGTAATTGTATTCCATGTTTCATTGAAGGCATCACTTTTACCAGGGCCACTTAAGATATAAGTAAAAGCAAAAAGATCTTTTTCTTCATAGGGAATGAGTTCTTCTTCTTTTAATAGAGTATAAAAAGGCCCTTTGGAATCTTGGGGAAGTTTCTGATAATAATCCTTCACCTGACTCTTAATTTCTTTCCAGCAGTCTTGGTGCAGGAGATTTTGCAGGGTTTTTCTGACCGGTGTGATGGAATTATTTAAGGAGTAAGTCAGTTTTTGTAAAACAATGGGCTGAATATCGCTTCTTTTACAATAAAATCCACTTTGAGGTGTTTTCATGATTTCGCTCACGAAATACCAAGCTTCATTAATATCTCCCGTACGATCCAGCACAAACTTCATGAGTTTTAGTCCTAATTCATGGGAAGTGGTATCTTTAGACCAAAAGGTTTTCATGGAATTGAGGACGTTTTGGCTTTGAGCTTCTGTCTTATCCCATTCATTCACTAGATATTTGTAGCCTAAATCTGCGCGTAAGAGCTTAAACGATCCGTTCGTTTTTAAAGGTGATAATTGAAACATTTCTTGCATGAACGCGAACTGCGCGGAGGTTAATGTCGCAGCTTTTTTTACCTCATTGCCCCAAGCCCCGGCCATCTGATCAACTAACTGTGCCCAACGTTCGGAACGTAGTGTGGGGCGAATATCCAAGCAATGTTGGAAAAACTCTTGATAGTTATTTTCTTGCGCCAAAATCTCCAGATCTTTAAAACTATAAAGAACATTTTTATTAACTGCGGCGAAACTCATCAGTGGAGCAAAAAGCAGAAGAAAAATGAAACTATTTAGACGCATACCTTTATTCTAGAATGGGGTCTAACTCCACGTCAATTACTGCTTTCAAAAGAATCTCAAATCATGCTCTAATAAAGACAATTTTCACTCTTAAAAGGATCTTTTAGCATGGACTCGAAAGGAATGATTCCTGTCTTTAAAACGTTGACACTAGAAGGAACAGCTTGGACTGTTCAATTGATGGAAGAAGCAGAAGCTTTCCTCAATCAAAATAACTACCAAGCAGAATTAAAGAGCTTTGCTCAAAAGTTCGAAAGCTCACCAACGTCCTTTAAATTCGCGATCAAAATTGGCGGCATGTACTTCACCCTTGGTTTCTTTCCTCAAGGAAAGAAGATGATTTTGCTTAGTCATCGCGGATCACGAGAGCTTTTGCTGGCTGAACTTTATCCTGAAGCCAGCGATCTGGTGACCATTTTGGATCAATTTAAAACGATCAAAGATGCTGAAGCGCCGACCATTTCATCCTTAGTAACAAAAAAATACAATCTGGTGGATCTCGAGTCGGATCATTTTAAAGCAGTGGATGCACAGGCGCGAGAGATTGCTGTCACCATGGCCGCTCATGTGAATGGCTATCGTAAGAGCTTATTTGAGAAGTTTTCGGATTTTGGTCTCAACCTAACTGCAAGTTTTGATCTATTTCGTATACATATTTTAAAGTTTTTAGCGATTCTTCCTTCTTTAGATCACGATCAATCGGGCAAAGAAGTGAAGCGTGTTCTTTTAGAAAATCTCCGTCGTTTACTAGAAGACAATCAAAAGATGTCGTCGAAAGGAAAGAAGGATCAGGTTCTTCCTAAGCAGTATTCAGCGGGAATTGCGTTGGTTTTTCATCTCTGTGCTTTAGTACCACATCATATGTTAGCGGGAATCGTTCGTTTCGCCGTGGCGGTAATGGCCAAGCGTTTTATTGCGGGTGAAAACATGACGGAAGCGTTGAAGACGCTCAAGGGTTTACGTCAAACTAACCGTGATGCGACTTTAGATCAATTGGGCGAGCTAGTCGTTTCTCATCACGAAGCTGACCATTATCAAAATGAAGTGCTAAAAATTATTGAAGGACTGAGAACCTCAGTGCCTCAGAATGACAAAAATGCCTCAGGTATTAACCGTGCTCACGTTTCCATTAAAGTGAGTGCGCTTTCTCCCGTGTTCAAACCTCATGCTTATGCTTTCACATACTCTCAAGTCGCACCCAGGCTGAAGAAAATTTTGATCGCTGCTCACAACGCAAACGTTTTTGTGAACATCGATGCTGAACACTATCATTACCGTAATCTTGTCTTCGATATTTTTTCTCAAGTGTTGTTAGAAACACCGGAGCTTAAAAACTATCAACAAACAGGAATTGTGGTTCAGTGCTACCTTCGTGATGCTGCTGAACATTTGGATGAAGTGATTGAGCTGGCGAAAAAGCGTGGTCTTACTATGCCTATTCGTTTGGTGAAAGGTGCTTATTGGGATGCGGAGACCATTGAAGCAGAAGCTCATGGATACTCAGCGCCTCAGTTTTTAAATAAAGAAGAGACCGACGTCCTTTATCGCCAGATGATTTACAAAGTGATGAATAGTCATCCTCATGTACAAGCGGCGGTGGCGAGCCATAATATTGCTGACCATGCGTGGAGCGAAGCTTTACGTTCGATTCATTTTTCTCATATTCCAGTGATTGAACATCAAGTGCTGCACATGACTTACGAGTCTTTGTCTCATGCCTTGGCCAAAATGAATTTACCAGTTCGAAACTATATGCCGATTGGCGGACTTTTAGTGGGAATGGCCTATCTAGTTCGTCGTATTATGGAAAACTCATCACAGGTAGGAATTCTTACTCAGATGAGAAAACGCGTGGATGTTTCAGGTTTTCGTAATCCCAATGTTCTTTTAGATGAAAAAGCCGCGAAGAAATTGATTGCTCACGAACATCAACATGAAGATTTAAAAGATAGTTTTCGCAATATTCATCCTGTTCGTTTCTATCTTCGAGAAGAATATGCGCGATTCCAAAAAGCGGAGAAGTCCTTTAGGCCTTCCATTGGAAATTTAAAGTTTGGAGATCAGCTTTCTGGATCAGTGGAAAAAATCCATGTTCCTTTCGAGCCAGAGACAACTCTTGGAACAACTAAGTTTGCCACCGTGGCTGACGTGGAAAAAGCGGTAAATGATTTAGATCAAGCCTCTGCTTGGAAAAATGATTATCGCGTGCGTGTAGCCGCGATTCTGAAAGCTGCTAACTTAATGTTGATGGATCGTGATCGTCTTACTCAAGTCATCATTTATGAATCAGGAAAAACCGTGCTGGAAGCTTTAGGAGATGTCGATGAAGCCATCGATTTCTTAAATTTCTACGCTCGTGAAGAAATGAAGCTGCAAAAAGCAGGAAATCTGACTCACCGTAATTTAGTCGGTGTGATTGCTCCATGGAACTTTCCTCTCGCGATCCCTTGCGGGATGGTGGCAGGTGCTTTAGTGGCAGGAAACCATGTGATCTTGAAATCAGCAGAGCAAACACCGATGATTGCCTGGGAATTATCCAATATTTTCTACGCTGCCGGAGTTCCAGAAAATGTTTACCGCCATCTTCCAGGGCCAGGAGAAACGATAGGTAAATATTTAGTGGAAAGCCCTAAAGTTGAGGCCATCGTCTTCACTGGTTCGAAAGCTGTGGGTGAATGGATTTATAAGGCCAGTCTGCAAAAAGCAGTAGAACATAAATTAAGTTACAAGCCTAAAGTTGTGGCCGAGATGGGTGGGAAAAACGCTATTATTGTGACCGCCAATGCGGAATTAGATGAAACCGTTTCGGGAATTCTCTATGCCGCCTTTGCTCATGCTGGCCAAAAGTGTTCCGCGGCTTCAAGAGTTCTAGTCGATCATACTATTAAAGATAAACTTGAAGCCAGAATTAAGGCCGCGATGGCGGATATTCAAGTCGGGAAAAGCTCTGATCCTGCGACTTTCGTGAACAGTCTGATTCATGCAGATGAAAAAAATCGTCTTCAAAAACAAATTAAAGAAGCTGGAGTTGAAGCCAAAAATGACCATGGCAAGATTCTGATTGATCGAAGCACGGAGAATTTTCCGGGGGCCGTGATGGGACCTGCAGCCTTCTCTGTTTCAACTAAGTTGGGACTTGATCGAAACTCGTATGCTTGTAAAGAATTGTTCGGGCCAGTCATTCACATTATTCCTTTCCGCGATTTGGATGAAGCGATCAAGCTATTCAATACTACTGAGTATGCGCTTACCGGCGGAATTTATAGTCAATCTCAGGACGATATTGATTACCTATTGAACAAGCTTTACTGCGGAAATCTTTATATTAACCGCCCTAACACAGGGGCGAGGGTAGGGATAGAACCATTCGGTGGTTTCAAGATGTCAGGAACAGGGCCGAAAGCAGGATCCACTGATTATGTTCGCATCTTTCATCGCTCTAATCTGCAAGTAGGAGAAGAACAAGTGAGAGCAGTTACATTTATCGGCGGAGCTACATATTACGATGACCTTAATAAGGAAGGTTCACTTAAAAAGAAAGACCATCTAGATCAAAAATTATATATGCTCAGATTCCTGGAGGTTTTAAAAAATAATCACTCTACTCTAAAAGTTCAGTTTGATTTAAAAAAATCACTTTCAAAACCAGAGGAGTGGATTACAAAAACTTTTAGTAAAATCATGAGATCCGGACGCAACAACACTGTCATTCCCGGACAATTAAGCTTTAATGATTTTAAATTGGCGAAGAGAGAGCAGGTGATTGTCTCTGATTGTGACGTGATTCATGAGCAAGTTCTCTTGAGTTTAATCGCTGCTTTAACTGTTTCGACTAAAGTCACGATTTTAGTTAGAGACAATAAGGCCTACGCAGCTTGGTTACCACTGGTCAATCTAGCGTATTTGGCAGGTTTTAAAGAAGAGAGTTTGAGATTAGTTCATCTCGATCGTGAAGCTTTTTATCAATTGTTAAGTAACACTACTGCTGAAGTTTTCTATCTTGATACAAACTTGGGTGACTTTCATCAGTGGTATAACCTCATTCTTTCTCGAAAAACAGACTATTTGCCGCTTATTTTGAGTAATCAAGAACGCATCGAAATTTCGAGTTTTGAAGATTACATCATGAACTTTGTTTTAGTACGCAGCTTAGCTGTGAATATTATGCGCCATGGAGCTCCTCTGGCGTTGGAGATTACAGAATGAAAACCATGCTCGTGTTAGGTGCAGGAAATATGGCCCAGGCCCTTTGTTTGGGTTTTTATGAAAGACACTCAAACTCTGGGCTTAAGATGAGTTTTTATACGCCTTCACAAACCAAAGCGCAGCAGCTTGCACAACAGACCAGGGGTGAACACCTGGCGAATCTTAATCAAGATTTGAATTACGATTTTGTCATGATTGCTTGTAAGCCTCAGCAGTTCAAAGATCTGGCCGGTTCTCTCCAGGGAAAACTCAATGGGAATGCTGTCATCGTTTCAGTCATGGCCGGTGTTTCTGTTCAAAGTTTAAAAGATCAATTGTTTGCCACCAAAATTATTCGTGTCATGCCTAATACACCATCCATGATCGGTGAGGGCAGTAACTTGGTTTATGTTGATCCCGCTGTTAGCAGTGAAGAGAAAAAAATCGTGATCGATTTTCTTTCAGCAAAATATGTTCCTCATATTTTTGATTCAGAAGCCAAAGTGGATCAAGTCACCGGCGTGATTGGCTCAGGGCCAGCTTATGTTTTTGAGTTCGCAAGACTGATGAGTGAATACCTCGAACAAGAATGCAAACTGGAACAAAATGAAGCTGTCGCCTTAGTGAAGGAACTTTTTTCGGGGTCATCTCATTTAATGGAAAGATCTCAAGATTCTTTAGAACAGCTAAGGAATAATGTGACTTCTAAAGGTGGAGTCACATTTGAAGCACTTGAATCGTTTCGCCGAGATCAAATGGCCGACATTTTTAATAGAGCTTTTAAAAATGCACACCGTCGCACTTTAGAACTAGGGGCGGCACTTTCTGCCTCTAAATGACACTTGGTGAGAAAATAAAAGTTATGATATCCTCATGATTGAGAGTCTCAGAAGTTATTTGAAACTTTCGAGGAATTTATGGATGAACTTCATTCAATTCTAGTCAAGCATCACGCTAAAAATAAAAAATCTGATAATCAGGTGAGATCAACAGCTAACTCTAACACTGCGACTTTTGCTGAAATTCCTGATTTATTTTTCGATGATATTTTAAAACGTTTTAAGCTCACTCGAATTGAAATACAAATTCTCATGTATCTCTACCGTCACGTCTGGTGCAGACCGAATCTTTACGCTAAGTATGGCCTAACTTCCATGCTGGCCTATTCAGATGTTTCAAAAATTCTGGAAATTGATCTAGAAGAGCTTATGAACGGGATCAATACTTTGGAGTCTTACGGATTTATTCAAACGGTAAGAGCAGGCCAGTATTTAGTTCACCGTTACTTTACTAAAGAATTCGATCTCGAGTACGGGCAAAGTTACGACGAATTTTAGTTCAAACAAATTTTAATTTCTTTCTTCTCGCTTGCAACTAATCTTCCACTCAAATTTCTCTCGAATTTCTGACCGTTACTAAGGGCATAGTGGTGTTTTCCATCAATCATACGGCCGACAATAAATTCTGCTTTATAAAGTTTATGCTCCAAGAGGATTACTTCTCCTCTAGGCAGACTTGTATCATCATCATATCTCATCATTAGGTCCACATCGAACACACGATGCTTGCCCATTAGACTAGCTAGATCACCTGATGTCTTGATATCCGTGAGGTCATAAGAAGTACAACCAGTTGCCATAACATTTAAGGTAAATAGGCTTAAAAGAATGGCGATTGTAAGTTTCATGGGTCTCTCTCCTTAGCTTGTCTACACTTTGGGCATCGATGCCTAGGAAATAGACAAATTCTTCTCTAATAGAACGTAACAATTAGGGTTTATCCCTGCTTTATTTCTTATTCTGCAGGAATTAGGCCAGAAATAAGAGGGGCAACTCGTACATATTTGTTTTTTTTACGTTTAGTCGTTAAAATTAATTTATGGCCAAGGAAATTTTCAAAATTACCTACGTCGGGAAGGACTTCACTTTTTATCAAAAGTTGCAGGAATCTTTTAAACAAAATTACAACGTGTTTGATTATGATTTCCAAGGTTTCCCCTGTGAACCGAAAGAACGTATTCAATCGATCGTACGTGAAATAGCCTCTGATTCAAAACTGATCATTGTTGACCTCAGTATTCATCCCATAGAGCTTCTTCAACTGTGCCGTATGATCAAACGAACCAATGGTTTGAAAGATATTTTCATGATGGGTTTATTTGACCAACAAATCGATGAAAATATTTTACGAGAAAGTATCATTACCGGAATCAAGATCAACCATTTAAAAACATCTGACAACGGCGACTTTCTTTACGATACGTTCTGTGCACTATTCCCGGAAAAAGTAAAAGAACTTAACTTTGCCGTGGCCGAACTCTCAGATGAAATCAAGGCCGGTGAATTCATCAAGGGTGGCTACATCACAGTGGATAAACTTCATGCGGAAGGTGATATTGAATTAAATGCTGACGATGAAGTTCGTATCAATTCTTTTTTAACTGATACAAAAATTTTGTCGTCTAATGTAATGAAAGTCAAAAATGTAAGCCAAGACAACATTTTTTATAATTTTCAATATTCTTATGATCTTCATTACAAATATGTTGATTTGGATGAGACTTCAGATGCCGAACGCTACGTAGAGGCCGTTGAGTCCGCCAAACACCGACTCAACAAATGGCTATCCTCTAAGAATGAAATCAGCCAAGAGAAAAAAACCAGAATTTTTATTATCGATCGTGATCTTAATATTTACAAAGAAGCGATTAAAATTGATGCCTATCCATTTATGGTGAGGTGTCAGCCTTATTTAGAAGATGTGAAAACGGAATTAAGTAAAAACAATCCACATATAATCATCTTTGGTTTCGATCCCCTCACAGAAGAAAAACAAAATTTTGCCGTCAATAATGATCTTCCCGCACTCACCAAAATTGTGGAATATATCAAATCTCGCCATGGTGAGAAAGTTCCTTATGAACCTTTTCTGGTTATTTTCAATTCCGTAGAGAACAAAGAAACTTTAAAACTCAGTTTGGGTTATGAAAAAATGATGGCGATATCAGGGGAAATCACGGCCGAAGTGCTGATCAAGATGGGTCAATTATTTGAAGCGAAATGGCAGAAGAAAGTAGAAGGGGATAAACCAAAAACCCACAATCCGCATTCGAAGAAACCGATTTTTTTAAGCAAAGAAAGTCCGATGAGTATTTTAGAGCTGGAAAGAAAACTTTATCTAAAAACAATTTCTGAAAGTGAAGTGACTTTCAATGCAGATTTTACACCTAAAATGTACGCCAGTTACAAAGTGCGTGAGCCATTCAATTTGTTTTTAACGGTGGTCCCTCATAAAAAAGAAGGAAACAACGATAAAAGTGGAGCTTATCGAGCGGTTATTAATGCCATTGGCGAGGAGCAGAAAGGAATTCTGCGGCAATTCATCAATGCCGTTTACTTCCGCGACTTAGAAGAAACCAAAAAAGAGGATAGAGATTCACTTGAACAAATTAAGAAATCTTATCTCGATAAAAAGGAAGAAGAAGCCAAAAAACTTGCTGAAGCGAATAAAAAAGCCTCTGACATTCCTGAATCATTAGACAAAATACCCTCGGAAGAAACAAAAAAAGCTTCCAATTCTTAGTCTGAAAAATCATCACAAGTTAACTTAACCGTGTATAATAATATCACTATAATATTTCTCGTTCATTTTGAGGTTGCTATGCGTAAGTGGACTTTATCTCATCTATTCAAAAATCAATCCGGTGTATCCATGGCCGAAGTCTCAATTGGTTTTGCTATGGCGGGTGTCCTATCCGTCGTCATGATGAAAATGAATGAACAAGGTGTATTCGGACAAAAAAGAATTGAAGCTAAAAGTAATGAGCGAATTATCCAAGGTTTGATCGAATCAGCTTTGTCTGTTCCATCTGGATGTTCTGCCACCTTATCTCCTGTTGTCACATCTGGAAACCACGCTAACAACATCACCTCCACCGGGACGGCAGTAGCGAATATTCGTAATCACACCACCAACGTCATCCTAACCAGCACTTCTAAAATTGGAGGGGTGACAATCACAGGAATTCGTTATCAAGAATATAGTACATCCACACAACTCGCGTATTTAGTTGTCCAAGGATCGTATAAGCTTGGAAAAGTAACGAAACAAATGAAGAAAATTCGTATTCCTATTAACGTAGCTCTAGATGGATCCAACAATCTTTCTTCATGTGCTTCTTCTTCATCAGGAGAAAATGACATTTGGAAATTGATGACTGTTCCTTCGCTGGGAATTTATTATAATGCGGGTTCGATACTCGTAGGTTCAGGAACATCTGACACTGCCAGTGCTATTCCTTCCGTGGCCATGGGGACAAATAACAATACCTCAGCACCCAATTCACTTGTCGTTGGTAGTGATAACAATTTGCAAACAAATCAAGTGTCAGTCATGCTGGGTAATCAAAACCAAGCATCATCCGGCGGTTTGAGCACTTACATGATTGGTGAACAAAACATGCAAATGGGTGGAGCATCAAACGTTGTAAATAATAACTTTATGTTTGGGACACAAAATACTATCCATGGAGAAAATCCAATCGAAACATTTTTGATTGGTTTTAGTAATACAATTCATGACACCCCAACCAATATGATGTTTGGACGTGGTAATGCTTCACATGCTACTTCCACCAACTCTATTTTGGTCGGTAATAATAATAATGTTCATGCAGGTACATCTTTTCTTTTCGGTTCAAGCAACAACGGAAACGTCAGTAGTTATCTTTTTGGTAGCGCCAATTCTAGTACCGGGACAGCCGGTGGTTTAGCACTAGGAAATTCTAACACTGTATCGGGTAATGGAGCAGTCGCAGTTGGAGTGAGTAACGTATTGGCAACAGTTTCAGATAGTTCAGTAGCACTCGGAGGAAGTAACAACATTACAAATAGTAAATACTCCGCAGCTATGGGTCTAGGTAACTCAATTAGCATTACCACTGGTTCCGTTGGTGGTTCTGGTCCACTGGCATCAGCAGCGATTGGACGTGGAAATACTGTAACCGGTTCAGAAGCCTACGCTTTAGGATATGGAAACACAGTTCAAAACAGATTTTCCATTGGTATTGGTACAGGAAATACCGTTGGTGGTTCTGCGGGTATTGCTCTCGGAACATGGAACGTCGTAGGTGCTTCCAATGCGACTGCAATCGGATATTATTCAGAGGCCAATGGTAGTTCTTCGGTCAGTTTAGGAAGTTATATCAAAGCCAACATGCCAGGATCCATGGCCCTTGGTGATGCTTCAACTTCAACCTATATGGTGAATTCGACGACGAACTCTTTAGCTGCCCGTTTTGATGGAGGTTATTCTTTTTACACCGATAGTGGTTTATCAAGTACAGGCGCCATGTATCTCAATGGGACTGGGCAAGTGGGAATTGGAAAAACTCCTTCATATAAAATGGATGTTGGGACAGGTGGTGTCCGTATTACTACGACATCAGGTGTAGGCTCAGGTGTTGCGATTACAGCGAACTACGGTAACGTGGTTACACCGCCAGATTTTGCTCCTAATGGTAACGGCCCATCCACTGAAATATTACGTCTGGGTGGTGCTCTTCGTATGGCGGGTTTTTATAATGCCGGAGCAAAAACAGGAACCATCTTTTTTGGTAACCCAAGAGGCGATGGCGCCGATGCCAACC
>JBEIOQ010000051.1:0-15927 GCA_040377495.1 Halobacteriovoraceae bacterium | reverse complement strand
TGAGCATCTGGCGCTACCGCTTCTTTCAGTTCCATCATATTCATGGTTGGAATTTTTGGAACAAAAAGTTCTCCACCTTCCATTTTATCAAGACAATCAAAAACAAATTGCACACCTTGAGTAAGTGTAATCATAAAACGAGTCATACGTGTATCTGTAATTGGAACGCGACCAGTTTTTTTGATATTTAAAAAGAAAGGAATAACTGAACCACGGCTACCAATTACATTTCCGTAACGAACAACGGCAAACTTAGTTGAACCTTCTTTTACCAATCCATTAGCTGCAACAAATAATTTGTCAGAACAAAGTTTAGTGGCCCCGTATAAGTTAACCGGGTTACAGGCTTTATCTGTTGAGAGAGCGATTACTTTCTTCACACCACAATCAATGGCAGCGTTGATGACGTTCTCAGCTCCAATCACATTGGTACGAATCGCTTCAATTGGATTGTTCTCAGACGCCGGAACTTGTTTCATGGCCGCTGCGTGAACCACTACATCCACACCATCTAAAGAACGGCGTAAACGATAAGCATCACGAACATCACCTAAAACATATTTTAAACGAGGCGAATTCGCCCATTGTTGCATTTCGAATTGTTTCAGCTCATCACGGCTATAAATAATAATCTGCTTAACTTGTGTGTCTTTTAACGCCATCTTCACAAAGCGTTTTCCGAAAGATCCTGTTCCACCCGTTAAAAAAACCGTTTTTCCATCTAAATAAGCCATGATTTACCTCGAATTTCCTTTTAAAAACTATGCAAAATTTTTACACTATTATCCTAAAGATGAAAACAATTGATGTGATTATTCCCGTTTATAATGGCCTCCCTTATGTGCAGAGAACGCTCGACTCTGTCATAAAGCAAAGCTATCGCCCCAATAAGATCATCGTGGTGAATGACGGCTCAACGGATAAGACCGCTGAGGAGATTGAAAAAATCATAAAGCAGAATCCTCAAGTCGATATTGAGCTTTTAAATAAGAAAAACGGAGGACATAGTTCTGCCACTAACTATGGAATTAAACACTCGAAAGCTGAGTATATTGCCCTCGTCGATGCAGATGACTTATGGCATCCAAATAAATTAGAAAAACAAATCAGTGTTTTTAACCGTTCAACTGACCCAAAACTAGGCGTTGTTTATTGTGACTTCGCTTCTATAGACACAGAAGATCAATTTTTCGACTTTCCTACTTTCAAACTGGACACTAACGCAAAGGGCAACATCTATCATGCGCTTTTGAAACGCGGTAACCTCGTGGCAGGAAGCAATTCGGCGGTGCTAGTGAAACGAGAGGTGTTCAATCAATTTCCTCATTTTGATGAAAAACTTCGCTGTGGTGAAGATTGGGAAATGTGGATTTGCATGGCCCAAAAATATCATTTTGATTTTTACCCTGAAAAACTGACTTTTATTCGTCGTCACCCAAATGCTTTATCTAATGAAAATATGTTGCACACACATTCTAATATTTACATTCTTCACAAGTGGAAAAAACAAGTGAGAGAAGTGGTGGGATTGAATGGGATGATTAATCATCTTTCCAACGCTCCTGTGGGTAATTTGAAAAAATTATTGTTGGATGAAAAGTATCAGTATTTGATTAAAGAACTCGAAGATATTTTTCCCATGTCATCAGGTAAATTGTTAGTAGGAATTGCTCTTGCTTATAAGGCCATCAGAAAAGTTTTTAGAAACGTAACCATGTCTCAGGAATAAGATCTCGGTCATCTAACTTATTGCCACGGAACCACTTTTTCGGCGCGATCACTCGTTTATCTTCTCGAGCATTAAGCCAAGCTCCCCACCAACTAAAACTAGAATTTGCAATGATGTGATGATGACATAAACTCATGAGACGCATATCACGATAACTATCATTTCCATTATTTCCCGTCACAAAATGATGAGGAACAGAAAGTTTAAGATTGTCTTTTACCCATTGAGGGTCATCAGAAAAAATAAAAAGTGTTATATCTCCCTTTTTATCCTGCAGGTATTGAATCGCTTGATAGTAATAGTCTAAACTTAAATGCTCCATCAAATCCGAGGCTGCTTTGTTTGTAATATAATCACCTCGGCGAATGTGCAATGACACGGAATTTGAGTTTTCAATCAAAGATACATATTTTTTCTCATTGTCATTATAGTCACGCTTAAAAGTAAAATCAGCCCGAATAATTTTTTCATGATTTTTAAAATATTTTTCTGACTGAAAATAGCCATCCAAATAAATAGAATCCTTGGTCTTTAAAACTAATTTTTGATATGGGAAGTGTGGTTCTAGATAGTAGGCTGGATGTTTTTTCACCTTGATCAGAGCTTTCGCAAAAACACTCATCCCCAAGTTTCCAAAGTGACTGGAAAGAGCTTCATTCTCCACAAGTTTGAAATGTGCAAGATCAAACTGCCGCTCACCATGACGAACGAGCGAATTAGTATCAAGATATAAAGCCTGATTATGTTCCAAAGCCAGAGCTTTCGCAGAAGCGAATTGAAACATTTGATTACCAAGTCCACCTAATATTTTAACAATGATCATAATTTCTCAAGATGTAAGTTGCCATCAGCAATTAGATCGAAACTTGGTTTGTGAGAGATAACAAAAATCATTTTATCTTTCTTTAAGTTTCCTAGATTATGAATAATCTTCTCTTCATTGTCTTTGTCGATATTTGCAGTTGCCTCATCCAAGATTAAAAGCTTCGGTTTACGTAGAAAAGCTCTCGCGATGGAAAGACGTTGTTTTTGTCCAGTAGAAAGTTCTGTTTGTTCATTCAAAAATTGATTTAATTTTTGAGGTAAATTCTCAATTTCTTTCTTCATGAAAGCCATTTGTAGGGCACTCCAAATTTCTTCATCTTGTACAATCAATGGATTCTGGTGACCATAAAGAAGATTTTCTTTCACTGTCCCTGCAATCAAGTATGGATCAGGGCCGACATAAGCAATTTGTGAGTAGTAATCTTGAATATTGAATTGATCTTTATGATTAAAAGACATAGTCCCGGCCAAAGGTTTATTAATTCCTGTTATCAAGGAAACAATTGTGCTTTTCCCCGAGCCCGATTCACCTTTCACTAAGAAAATTTGTCCTGTTTTTAGATGAAAGCTGAGATCCTTTAACACTCGGACCGTTTCATAACCAAAGTTCACGTTTTTAAATTCTATGTCGGTCAATATTTCACTCGACTTCGTCACCTCTAAACGTTTAGCTTGATCTGAAGTCATAAAATAAGTATTGGCACGGTGATGCCATTCCAACAGTATTTTAAATCCAGGAATATTTAATTTCATCACGCTAATGACAGAGCTGGAATCGCTTGCTGCTTGGGCCAGACGAATAAAAATATAATAAAAAGCCAATAGCTGTGCACCGGAAGTATGCCAGTACTTAAAACTAATGATCGTGATCACGCTTACCACAAAAGAGCCAATGAAAACTGGGAACGCAAGTTTCAATGACGAAAGTGCAAAGTAATTTTTATAATGACTTTCATATTGCAACAGTGACTTTTTAGCTTTATCCACTTCACCATCAATTAGACCGTAGAGTTTCAAGAAGTAGTAATTTTTAAAACCGTTAGAAATAGTCTTGCTCACGGTATTCCACTCGGTCACAAGGCTGTTACCCGCTCCAGAGATGCGTTTATTGAAAAGCTGAAAAGGTAACATAAAAATAGCTAACGCGATTAAACCGAAAATGAGCTCATAGGGAGCGATCTTAAGACCTAAGCATCCAAAGAAGATAAGAGAAACAAAATTAATAATGAAGAAAATAAAATATTGTAAAACGGCAGATGCTTGCTGAATACGTTCATTAAAAAGAGAATTTAATTCATATTGCTGAATACTTTGTACGTTATTCAATGAATAGCGCACAAAGCGCTCTCGTAGATAACGATTAAAGGTTTGTCCCGTGGCCCCGGAAAGATAATTGCGAAGATAAAAAACAATACTGCGGGCAATTCCATAGACCATCAAAATCAGTGCAGATGATACAAATGAAGTTGGATACCAGTCAGGTAACATAATGTTGGCCTGATTCGCATCCATAATTCCCAGAGAACGAAAGAATCCCTGAAGAATAAAAATAAAAGAACTTTCAACGATAAACCAGGCAATACCAATAAAGAAGGCATAGAGGAAAAATCGTCTAGATTCAGGACCTATAAACTCTAAAATTTCTTTGAGCTTTTTAATGGTTTACCCCTTCACTCCAAAGTACTTTCTTCACTGTCATTACAAAAATTCTGATATCGAACATTAGACTTTGCTTTTTTAAATATTCTTCATCAAATTGCACTTTAACAGGAATGGGAAGTTCATCTCGGCCATTAATTTGCGCCCAGCCTGTAAGACCTGGTCTTATTTTATGAATACCAAGTTTCGTTCTTAACTGAATGAGGTCTTCTTGATTAAACAAAGCGGGACGTGGACCGACAAAACTCATGTCACCGATCAAAATAGAATAGAGCTGAGGTAATTCATCTAGACTAGTCATGCGTAAAAGTTTTCCCACTGAAGTTAAAAACTGATCGGGATTGTTTAACAAATGTGTCGCCACCTGAGGAGTGTTAATCTTCATTGTACGAAACTTCGGCATAAGAAAAATCTTATTATTGATTCCAACCCTTTTGGACCAGTGAAAAATAGGGCCTTCGCTGGTAAGCTTGACACAAATTCCAACAAAAATAATGACGGGAAGACCAAAAAGTCCCAAGATCAAAGAAAGCAGGAAATCACAAAATCGCTTCATCATAATATTATTGAGAAACCTTAAAGCCTTCTTTAAGCAGATCATGCATACGGATTACACCTAAGAATTCTTGTTTGCTATTTGCTACAGGAAGAATACTGATGGGTTTACCTTGATTATGCATTAAAGCCGCTGCTTGACTCACGAGTTGATCTGCATTGATACAAACTGGTTTTTTGTTCATGATATTCGCTGCTTTTTCTTTGCTATTAAATTTTTTCTGAACCAAGGTGCGGCGGATGTCACCTTCCACGATGATACCTACCAGTTTTTTCTTTTCGACAACGGCACAAACCCCCGTTGGTTTTTCTGTCATCTTCATCAGTACATGTTCAAAAGTATCGTTGGGAGAAACGATGGGACAATCCTTCGCTTCAATCATTAATTGTTTTACCGTTAGTAATAACGATTTTCCTAAATACCCTGCAGGATGATTAAGAGCAAAATCGCCTTTGGTCATCTTCGTAACTTTTTGAAAAAGAACTGCGAGTGCATCTCCCATGGCCATAGTTACTGTAGTACTAGTCGTGGGAGCAAGATTATTCACACAGACTTCCTGGTCAACTGAACAATCTATGACGACACCACAATAACGGTTCAGGGCGGCTTCTTTGTTACCAAAAAAGCCAATCACATTTTCTTTCGCCATTGGCAGAAAGTTGGCCAATTTTAAAAGTTCTTCAGTGGAACCAGATTTACTAATCAGAATTATTGAATCATTTTTTGAAGTTAAACCAAGATCTCCATGCAAAGCTTCTGTCGGATGAAGAAAGATAGAGCGCAAACCAAGTGAAGCAAAGGTGGCAGAAATTTTTCGGCCAACGATGGCAGATTTTCCTACACCAGTAATGATTAATGTTCCGTTATTCTTTTTTAATTTTAAAAAAAGATTACCGATTTTTTGAACCTGATCTTTAGTTAAAAGTTTTGAGGCCTTTAGAATGGCTTCTGCTTCAATCTTCAACGCTGATTGCAGTTCTTTTAGATGGTCCATGCTTCTCTCATTGAACTAGTTTTTAATATTTTCAATATGTTAGAATATTAAAAAAGTAATGTCCAATTGAATGATGGATTTTTCTCGAGGGAAAGTGCTTAGATTTTAATATGTTAGAACCAAAGCCCGATCAAAAATCCAGCATTGAAAAAAACATGCATCGCTACGACTCTAAGAAAATTCTTTTTCTCACTCAAATCTAAGCTCAAAGTTATGGCCAAGAGAAAGGTGTACACCGTCTGAAAGAGAACGAAGGATTTGTAATCATCTGTAAGTGAAAAATATGAATAAAAATGACCAAAAGAGAAAACGATAGAAGTCACTATAAGACTTAATTTTTCATGTGAACAAACTTTTTGAAAAGCTTCCTTTAAAGCATAGCGATAAAGAAATTCTTCTAAAATGGGACCTACCAACACCAACATGATGATGGTTTCTGCCCGATTCAAATCGAAGGCCACTGGCCAGCTAAATACTTTGGTTAGTATAGCGAGGACAAAACCAATCAAAGTAAAAATAAGGCCCAAACGTGCCCATTCTTTCAACTTAAAATTAAACCAAGGAATGGGTTGGCGAAAAACCCTGTAAATGACTACTACAAAAAGAAATTCAAAAAGGTAAATTCCACGTCCATCAAAAAAGCTCAAGCTTCCGATAAAGAAGTATTCAACTAGGAAGAAAATGAATAACAATAGTAGAGCATAAATTCTCATCCTTCATATTATAAAAGGAAAACTCTTATGTTTGATAATTATTTTCAGGGAAAAACGATTCTCGTTACTGGCGGAGCAGGAGGCATTGGTGAATCCATTGTACGCTCTTATGATAAACTTGGTGCCAGGGTTTTCCTCCATTATAATTCAAGTACTGAGAAAGCAAGCACCATGCAAAAATCGCTGAAGAACTGCAGCCTAGTTCAAGCTGATCTAAGAGAAGAAAAAGCAGTCAGCGAAATGTTTAAATCGCTTCCAGCATTAGATCATGTGATTGCCAATGCAGGGATTTATGAAAGCCAAAGTGCTCCTATTCATGAAATGACTTTAGATCAATGGAATCATACATTGAATTCTAATCTCACCTCTATTTTTCTTATTACCAAATATTTTTTTCAAAATATTCAACATCATCAAACGACAGCGCCAAGTCTGATAATGATAGGATCTACTGCAGGAATTTTTGGAGAAAGAGGGCATGCGGATTACGCTGCTTCTAAAGCTCCACTAACAAGTGGATTACTTTATTCCTTAAAAAATGAAATCACCAAGCTAGCTCCATTAGGTCGAGTCAATTGTGTGGCACCTGGTTGGACGGTGACCCCAATGGCTCAAGATTTTTTGGATAATAAGGAAGCAGTAAAGAAAACAATGCAAACCTTGAGTCTACAAAAACTGGCAACGGGACAGGATGTGGCCAACGCAGTTCTTTACCTCACTTCTCCCTTAGCGGGACATGTAACCGGTGAAACGATTCGTGTGACAGGAGGGATGGAAGGTAGAGTTATATGGGAAAAAGAGGAGATTTCTCTCTAACAATATCGACAACTTGTCATTTCTTAATAAATCCTTCAATCGCAACTGAACGTAGTCATGAAAACCTACGTACACCTAATGGGAAGGACGTTAGATCGTCTTCCTTTTAACATTCCTTTATCTGAGCTATGGGAGATTGAGCAAAAACGCTTACTCTTTCTTTATCAGAATTTTCAATGGGAAATTCATGCTTATGTACTCATGCCAAATCATTTTCACCTTCTTGCATTTACCCACGACAAGCTTCATCTTAACCAATTCCCTGTTGATTTAGAGTATAAGTTGGAGCCCATTACGACATGGAAAGCCTATTGCGATACATATCGTTATCTTTATTTAAATCCTGTACGAGCGGGTTTAGCAAAAGCGCCTCACCACTACCCTTATTCCACACTACACTCAATGTACTTTCGTAAACCATTTCTGTGTCCTTTGCGTCCTCGTGTGTCGAATGGTTTAGGGGGAATTGAAGGGGAAGTTTACTGGGTGGCCCATTCCCCGCTCTACTTCGCCATGCAAAATAAACAGAAAAGCGCACTCAAATCTAGCTAAACTCTCCTAATTTCGCTAAAGTTCTTCCAGAATATTGAAAGGACTAACTCATGAAAAAAGCACTCATTACCGGTGTAACTGGCCAAGATGGATCTTACCTCGCAGAACTACTTCTCTCGAAAGGATATGAAGTTCACGGTATTAAAAGAAGATCTTCCTCTTTCAACACCACACGTGTTGATCATATTTATGAAGACAAGCACAACTCTCCTCGTTTTCTTATGCACTATGGAGATTTAACTGATTCAACCAATATGATTCGTTTGGTACAAGACATTCAGCCCGATGAAATTTATAACCTGGGTGCTATGTCACACGTAAAAGTTTCTTTTGATGAACCTGAATATGTTGCGAATGCTGATGGAATTGGGGCTCTACGTTTGTTAGAAGCAATTCGTCTATTAGGTATGGAAAAGAAAACAAAATTTTACCAAGCCTCAACTTCAGAATTATATGGTTTAGTGCAAGAAGTTCCCCAAAGAGAAACGACTCCTTTTTATCCACGCTCACCTTATGGTGTAGCGAAAATGTATGCTTACTGGATCACTGTGAACTATCGTGAAGCTTATAATATGTTTGCTTGTAACGGGATTCTTTTCAATCATGAATCTCCTCGTCGTGGTGAAACTTTCGTAACCAGAAAAATCACTATGGCCGTGGCCAATATTAAATACGGAAAACAGAAATGTTTATATCTGGGAAATTTAGAAGCAAAACGTGACTGGGGTTATGCTCCAGAATACGTGGAAGGCATGTGGCGTATGCTTCAAGCTGACAAACCAGAAGATTTCGTTCTTGCCACCGGTGAAACTATTACGGTGAAAGAATTCGTGCAAGAGTCTTTCAAAGTGGCTGGTATTAATATCGAGTGGAAAGGGACTCCTGGTTCTGTAAATGAATTTGGTGTGAACACAAAAACAGGAGAGACGGTGGTTAAAGTGGATCCAAGTTATTTCCGTCCAACCGAAGTTGAACTTTTAATTGGTGACCCAACTAAAGCCAAAGAAAAACTAGGATGGGTAGCACAGACTAAATTCAAAGATCTTTGTCGAATCATGACTGAAGCTGATCTTCAATTATTAGCGAACAATAAATAATGAATAAAGATTCTCGAGTTCTTGTTTTAGGTTCTGGTGGATTAGTGGGTTCAGCGATTAAAGCTGATCTTTTAGCGAGAGGTTATACTAATCTACTTACTCCCCTTCGTGCTGAATTGAATTTACTTAATCAAGCGGACGTGCAGACCTACTTTGCTAACAAAAAACCTGAATATGTTTTCCTCGCAGCAGCTAAAGTGGGTGGTATTTTAGCCAACAACACCTACCGTGCTGATTTTTTATTTGAAAACCTCGCGATCCAAAACAATGTTTTTGAAGCGAGCTTTAAAAATAAAGTCACAAAACTTTTATTCCTAGGCTCTTCTTGTATTTACCCTAAAGCTTGTCCTCAGCCGATGAAAGAAGAGTATCTGTTATCTGGTCCACTTGAGCAAACCAATGAACCTTACGCTATTGCGAAAATTGCTGGTTTGAAATTGGCAGAAAATTATAAACGTCAGTATGGCTGTAATTATGTCTCTGTAATGCCAACAAATCTTTATGGTCTGAATGACAACTTTGATTTAAATAATTCCCATGTGATTCCAGGATTAATTGCTCGTCTAAAAAAACATATTGATGAGAAAAAAGATGTTTTTGAAGTTTGGGGTACAGGTAGACCAAAAAGAGAATTCCTCTACGTGGACGATATGGCGAGAGCTTGTGTCTTCGTCATGGAATATGACAAAGAAACACCAGATTGGATGAATATTGGAACAGGTGAAGACATTTCTATTGGTGATCTAGCTGCTCTTATTGCTAAAAAAATGAACTACGCTGGAAAAATTCGTTACAACATGGATTATCCAGACGGAACTATGCAAAAGCTTCTCGATATTTCAAAAATTAAAAATCTCGGTTGGAAACCAACCGTTAGCTTAGATGAAGGTCTTGATCGCGTGATCAAGCATTATCTCCAAAATCATGGAAAAAATTGATTTTGCCATCGTCGGTGGTGGGATAATAGGTCTCACGATCGCTCACGAATTGCTGCTAAAATATCCCCAAAAAACCATCGTGCTATTTGAAAAAGAAAAATACCTCGGAGAACATTCGAGTGGTAGAAACTCCTGTGTTCTACATGCTGGAATTTATTATTCTACAGGAAGCTTGAAACATCGACTTTGCTTGGAAGGCCTGAGCCTTTGGAAAGAAAAAGCTGTGAATTTAAATATTCCTCTTCAAGAAACGGGGAAATTCATTGTCGCTCGGAACAATGATGACCTAGAAGCACTGGAAAAAAACTTTCATCAAGCGAAACTTAATTCTGTCACAGGTATTAGACGCGCGAACAAAGATGAAGTAACGGCATTAAAAGAAAAACTTCACTGTGTCGCCGCTCTCTATTCTCCTCATACGGGAATTGTGGACGGAGCCACCGCCATTAATCAATTAAAAAATAAAGTGGAAAGCTTAGGTGGAATCATCCTTCCTTATAATGGTATTTTAGATGTGGAAAAAAATAAGAACGGATTTCTCCTCACAACTGTAACTGACAAAGTATGGACAGAAAATCTCATCAACTCAGCCGGATTAGGTGCAGTTACATTCAGAAAAAAATTAGGACTTACTGATCTAGAGGATTACTGGGTGAAAGGTCACTATGTGAGTACTTCCCAAAAAAATGAGTTTCGGACCCTCATATACCCTGTCCCCGCCAAAGACCTTAAAGGTCTGGGTGTGCATTTAACCTTCGATTTCGCGGATCAGATCAAGTTTGGGCCCGATACTGAAGAAGTCAGTGAGCTTAGTTATCTAGTTCCAGACAGTATTGTCGCCAAGATGACCCCTTCTATAAGCTCGCTCTTTAAGACTATCGATCTCTCTAAGCTTCGCCCGGATTACGCTGGGATACGCCCGAAAATAAAGCGAAATGGCCAACTTCATACAGACTTTTGGATTGAATCCCCTCTCCCTCAATACGTGGAATGCTGCGGCATAGAATCCCCAGGATTCACTAGTAGCTGGGCCATTGCTCGCTCTATCCTGACCCGCTTTTTCTGACATAATGCATTAGCCAACTTCCTAGTCGAAGCTTGTTGACTTTAAGGCCCAGAAATCTTAAATATCTTCTCTCATAAATCTTTACGATCTTGGGTTTAAAAGCGGATGAAAAATCCCCCCAGATTGTGACATTCATTAGGAGTTCATCATGTTCGGAATCGTAGAAATCAAAGGTCACCAGTACCGCGTTTCTGCCGGAGATGTTATCGACGTTGAAAAAATGGAAGCTGAAGTAGGATCAACTGTTGATCTTAACAAAGTTCTTTTCATCGGTGGTAAATCACCAATCGTAGGAATGCCAGTAGTTAGCGGAGCAAACATTAAAGCGAAAGTTGTTCGTCAAGATCGCGATCGCAAAGTGCTTGTATTCAAGCGTTCACCAGGATCTTGGAGACGTAAGAAAGGTCACCGTCAACACTTTACATGTTTAGTGATTACAGAAATCGCTGACGGTAAAGGTAACACAACTAAAATCGATGCTTCTTCAAAAGCAGCGACAAAGTTTAACATTAAGTAAAAAGTAATTTAGGAGTTAACAATGGCACATAAAAAAGCCGGTGGTAGTACCGCAAACGGCCGTGATTCTAATCCAAAAATGAGAGGCGTTAAAAAATATGGTGGCGAAACTGTTGCTGTAGGTAACATTATCGTTCGTCAAAAAGGAACTAAGTTCCACCCAGGAACTGGCGTGGCAATGGGTTCTGACTTCACTATCTTCGCGATGGTGGATGGAAACGTTAAATTCTCTAACTACAATAAGAAAAAACAAATCGTTTCAGTTATCCAAGCTTAATCAGCTGTTTAAAAGGGTGGTCTTAGACCACCCTTTTTTTTTCCAAAATGGTCCTCCAAATTCCTTGTAAATTTTACCATTTCCTCCTCTGAAAGCCCTTCACAGAGCTAGGAATATCGCATCTTTTAAGATATACCCTGCATCACTATGAAGTTTATTGATGAAGTTTCAATTATTGTAGCCTCTGGAAACGGTGGCCCTGGTGCGACGAGTTTTCGTCGTGAAAAATATATTCCTTTTGGCGGACCTGATGGTGGCGACGGAGGAATGGGCGGTTCAGTTATCTTAATCGCAGATGAGGGCATCAATACTCTGATTCATTTCCGCGGACGTAAAACTTACGAAGCAGCGAATGGTGGAAAAGGAATGGGACGCCAAATGAATGGCGCCAATGGTGAAGATATTATTTTAAAAGTTCCTGTGGGGACTTTAGTCAAAGATGTGGACACTAATGAAATTATTGCCGATCTAAAAGAACACGGTGAAACTCACGTCGTAGTGAAAGGTGGACGTGGTGGTTTAGGTAACATGAATTTCAAAACCTCTACCAACCAAGCTCCTGAATATCATCAACCAGGTGAAGAAGGTGTTCGTTTAAGTCTTCATTTAGAACTTAAATTATTAGCGAATATTGGACTTGTTGGATTGCCGAATGCAGGGAAATCAACATTAATCTCTTCAATCTCTGCTGCAAAACCTAAGATTGCAGATTATCCTTTCACAACATTAGAACCCAATTTAGGTGTAGTCGCCTATGGTGAAAGATCTCTTGTTGTAGCCGATGTACCTGGTCTGATTGAAGATGCTTCAGAAGGAAAAGGTTTAGGAGTTAAATTCTTAAAGCACATTGAAAGAACCAGTGCTCTCGTTCACTTGGTGGATATTTCCATGGTAATGGATGAATTCGAAGCTTTTGAAAACTACGTAACCATTCGTAACGAGCTGACAAAGTATAGTGAAGAAATTGGTAACAAACGTGAGATCATTTGTCTCACAAAAATTGATGCTCTCAGTGATGAAGAAATCGGAAAGATCCAAGTTTATTTTGAACAAGAATTAGATAAAAAAGTTCTTCCAATATCAGCAGTATCAGGAAGAAATGTTGATACGCTAAAATCACTTATGTTTAAAGTGTTAGAAGCCAATTAAGGAGTGCCTGTGACAACAGAATTTATGCAAAAAGAAATTAGTAATATTATGAATGGGAAAGATTTTGAATATCCTCTCAATGTTGCCATGACTTCAGCTTGGATCATTGGAAACTTTAAAGGGACAAATTTAAAAGTAATCCATGTCGGAAACCAAACTGCAGTAACTGAATATTTTGTTTTGGGGTCTACTACTAACAACATTCAATCTCTGGCGATTGCGGATGTCGTGGCCAAAACGGCGATAGAGTATAACCAGGCAATCGTTTCTCAAGAAGGGAAAGATGGTTCTGACTGGGTATTAATCGATTTAGGTAGCGTTATGGTTCATTTATTTAATGAAGGTGCACGCGATAAATATGCTTTAGATGATTTGTGGAGTAACTCAACTCAAGTTGAAATCCCAGCATCTTATTACCATTCAGCCCCAGAAGTAAAAGCGACTAAGACTGAACCTCAAGGTAATTACTTTTAAATTCTGATGAGCAAAGAAGTTCACCTAATTGTGGTGGGAAAGTTAAAAGATTCCCACCTCGAAGCCATCGAAGCCGATTACCTCAAACGAATCAATTCTCCGGTTCTTAAAATCTATGAAGTAAAAGCCTCTGCTGAAAGTAAACACAGCGAAGGCCAAGAAGTTCAAAAAAAGATAAAAGACATTGCTCCAAATTCAGCTCATGTCATCTTACTTGCCGAAAATGGTAAGTTATTCGATTCAGTCAAATTCTCTGAATGGCTCTATGACAGCCTAGAGAGCAAAAATGACAAGCTTATTTTCGTCATCGCTGGGGCTGAAGGCCATTCTCCTGAGATGATTGCACTTGCTCAAGGGAAAATCTCACTTTCTACTCTTACCTTTCCTCATAAATTAGCTAGAATATTATTCATAGAGCAATTTTATCGTGCACAAACGATAAAACGTAATCACCCATACCATAACTAATAGGTGCCGAATGCATACATCAACTCAAGGGATCGCTAAAAAGGCGATGCTATTAATCTTAGATGGCTTTGGAATTAATCCCAATACCAATAAAAATGCCATTCGCGATGCTAAGAAACCTTTCATTGATGAATTATTTAAAGATTACCCTTTCACCACGATAATCGCTGGAGGCGAACCAGTTGGTCTTCCAAAAGGTGTGGCAGGAAACTCTGAAGTAGGTCATTTGAATTTGGGCGCGGGTAATTCGGTACGCCAAGATCTGGTTCGAATCAATGAAGCAATTCAAAAGAATACTTTTAAAGATATGGATAAATTATTAGATATGGTGGAATTCGCACGTAAACATACCAAGCGAGTTCATTTGATGGGGCTTCTTTCTGATGGAAATGTGCATTCACACATCAACCACATCAAAGAAATTATTAATATCCTCCGCCAATATAACGATGTAAAAGTTTATTTCCATGCTTTCATGGATGGCAGAGATACCAATAAAGAATTTGGCAAAAAATATATTGCTGAAATTCAGAAAGTTACTGGTTTCACTTTTGCTTCGATGCAAGGCCGCTCTATTGGGATGGACCGAGATCGTCGTTGGGAAAAGATTGAGCATTGTTTCAACACCATCACAGGACAAGGTTACACCACGTCTCTCTCACCTTCTGAGTTTTTAGAAAGTGAATATCTTAAAGGTATTTATGACGAGTTTATTACTCCAGTCTTATTTGATAAAGATTACGCTATTCAAAATGATGATACTGTCTTCTTTGTCAACTTTCGCCCAGACCGTGCTCGTCAGTTAACCTTGGCCTTCATGGATCCAAGCTTTAAAGAATTTCCGGTTAATGTGAAGCCAGGATATTTTCTATGCATGAGTCCTTATGTTCCTGATGAAGTCACTCTTCCAATTTTGTTTGATAAAGAAAAAATCAAAGGAACATTCGCCGAATATGTCAGTTCACTTGGATTGGGCCAACTAAAAATTGCAGAAACAGAAAAATATGCTCACGTTACTTACTTCTTTAATGGAGGCGAAGAAAAGCCTTTTCCGAAGGAGAAACGTATTCTGGTTCAAAGTCCGAAGGATGTTGCGACTTACGACAAGAAACCGCAAATGTCTGCCTTTGAAGTGACTGAGAAATTAATGGCGGAATTAGATGATAAGGATATTACTTTCTACATATGTAACTATGCCAACTCAGATATGGTGGGACATACTGGGAACTATGAAGCGGCAGTGAAAGCCATTGAAGCTTTAGATCAATGCTTAAAGTTAGTCATCACCAAGGCCCTTGCGCTTAATATAGCTGTTATTATTACCGCCGATCATGGAAATGCTGATCAAATGGTTTACCCTGATGGCACACCTCATACTTCTCACACAGAAGCTCCTGTTCCATTCTGTGTAGTTGCTCCAGGCTTAAAAAATTCTCAAATACAACCTAGAAGTGGTGAATTAGCATTAAAAGATGTGGCCCCAAGTCTTCTTCATCTCGTGAATGTTGATATTCCCTCTAATATGAAAGGAAGCCCTATTTATGGCTAAGAAAAGCATTGTGAACACAAAGATTCGTTCTATCGGAGTTTTAACTTCTGGTGGTGATTCTCCTGGAATGAATTGTGCCATACGCGCAATAGTACGTGCAGGAATTTTTCATGGCCTAAAAGTTTATGGCGTTGCCCGTGGCTTTGCTGGACTGCTGGAGGGTGAGATTCAACAAATGGATGTTTCTTCCGTGGGAAATATTATGCAAAGGGGAGGAACAATTCTAAAAACCTCTCGCTGTCCAGAATTTCATAAAAAAAGTGTACGAGAAGAGGCTGTGCATATTTTACGCAGAAAAGGCATTGATGCTTTAGTCGTGATTGGAGGAGATGGATCCTTCAATGGAGCCCATTTAATGAGTAAAGAAAATGACTATCCCGTCATTGGAATTCCAGGCACGATTGATAACGATATCACTGGAACATCTTATACGATTGGATTTAACACTGCCGTTGAGACTGGTATCGATGCAGTAGATAGAATTCGCGACACCGCTGCTTCTCATGAGAGAACTTTTTTAGTTGAAGTGATGGGAAGAAATTCAGGAAC
>JBEIOQ010000129.1:0-5066 GCA_040377495.1 Halobacteriovoraceae bacterium | reverse complement strand
GTTCAAGCTGAAGTTTGCGAAGACGAAATTTCTTTTCGTTGGATTTTAGATGAATCAATGAATAGTGATCCTCGCATTCTTTTACAACGTTTAAGTTTAAATAATGTCTTGGCGGGAGAAGCAGATGCGGGCAAATTTGTTAATCCTGAGTTAGAGCACTTTTCTGTATGGGGTAAAGAATTTGAACCTGGTAAAGTCTACATGAACGAATCCAGGCTTTGGTTTACAGTGCAGCTAGCCTCTAAGCGAAGTAAGCGACTTGATCAATGGGCACAAGAAAAAGAATTAGCAGTGCATGAAAGTGAAATGTTAAGACAAAGTTTGATGAAAGATCTTTGGCTTAATTTTTTTAGAAAACATCAAATTAATGAAGAAATTAATTTAAAAAAATCATTGATTGGCAAATTAGAAAAAATCTTAGACAAATACCGAAACAGAAAATTTCTTTCACCTGATCAGATTATTGAAGAAAGAATTTTCACGATGGTCGTCAATAATTTTAATCTGGCACTAAATCAATTAGAAAGAGAAAAGCTGGCCATTCACCATTTGTTCAAAGAAATTACAGCTTTCAAATGTGAATTTAAGAGAATTAAGGCAGAGACAAATAAAATTAAATGGCCAAAAGAAGATGATCTAAAAACTTTATCCAATTATGTTTCTATGAAATTAAAACAAGCAGAATTGAATTTAAGTTTTGTAGAAAACCAAACAAAAGTGGAGGAAGCTAAAGCATTCCAAGACATGCGTTTGAGCCCAGTTGTGCAAAACTATAAAAGTCCTGACAAAAATAATTATATGTACGGTATTGCCTTTACTTTCCCTTTACCGGTTTTTGATCGTAACTTATCTGCAAGAGATCGGGCTGCTTATAGTGAACAATTTGCCAAAAAAAGTATCGAGATTACACGTTTAAAAGAGGATCATCTTTTTGATTACAAATTACAAAAGTATAGCTTTGGTTTAAAGATTTTAAATGAAATTGATGTCATTGATCAGAGTATGGGGAAACTTAAAGTCATGAGCGATGGTTATTCAGAAGGAAAACTAACTATCTCTAATATCGTTGAGTTTTGTCGTCAGGTGGATGAGTTGATGCAAAAGTATCATTATGGAGAATCGGTTTTAATGACTGATCTGCTAGAGCTTTATGAACAAAGAGGCTTAATTGAAATCGCGACTTTTGAAAATATGCTGTAGTGGGACTTTATGATCAAGAATTTAATTCGCTTCTGTGTTAATCAATCCTCAATCATCATTGTCATTGCTATTATGCTTTGCGGTTTTGGGGTGATCAGCTTTCTTAATCTTCCGATTGATGCTGTTCCGGATATTACTAATACTCAAGTTCAAATTATTACTCGTGTGAATGGTCTCGTGCCAGAAGAGATTGAACGTAAGGTTACATTTCCCATAGAAGCTGCTCTAAATGGTTTAATTGGTGTTAATCAAAGTCGTTCCATTACACGTTTTGGAATTTCTCATATTACTGTCGTTTTTAATGAAGAGATGGATATTTATAAAGCACGCCAACTGGTGATGGAGCGTTTGAGCAGTATTATTCCTGATCTACCACCCGGGGTTCTCCCGGAACTTGGACCAATTTCAACCGGCTTAGGAGAAATTTTCCATTATCAAGTTGAAGCGAAAAATGTAGCGACTGGTGATGCTCGCTTCAAACAGTTAACTGAAATTCGAGCTCTACAAGACTGGTTTGTGCGTCCTCGTTTACTGCGTGTAAAAGGAGTCACCGAGATCAACACTATCGGTGGATATGAAAAACAGTTTCACGTTCAACCTGACCTTGCTTTGATGGCCAAATATGCTATTCAATTTGATGATATTAACCTTGCCATTCGTAAGAACAATCTAAGTGTTGGCGGTGGTTATGTGGAGAAAGGAAAAGAGCAGTTTCTGATTCAGGCAGATGGCTTACTAAAAAATATCGAAGATATTGAAAATGTGCCTGTCAAAGTGAATAAATCCCTGAACATTATAAAAATTAAAGACATTGCAACTGTGACTTTAGGAAAAGAGTTACGCAATGGTGCCGCATTGATTGATGGAAAAGAAGGAGTGCTGGGGACTGTGATGATGATGATGGGAGAAAATTCTCGTCAAGTTTCGAAACGGGTTGCGACTGAAATTGAGAAGATTTCAACTAACTTACCTCCAGGTTATGTCATTAAGCCTCTTTATAATCGAGCTGTCATGGTGGATGCCACTTTATCCACTGTGCAGAAAAACTTACTCTTTGGGTGTGCGCTGGTAGTTCTTTTTTTATTTTTATTAGTCGGAAATATCCAAGCTGCTTTGATTGTTGCCTTGGTTATTCCGATCAGTCTTTTAATCACTTTTATTTTGATGAAGATGAATAATATCTCTGGAAACTTAATGAGCCTTGGCTGTTTAGATTTTGGGATTATCATTGACTCAGCAGTGATTGTGGTCGATGCGACTATGCGCCAAGCGATTGGCAAGTTCAAGACGCTGGGGCGCAGTCTGACTCGGGCAGAAATTAAAGATGTCACCGTGGATGCTACTTCCCATGTATTCAAGGAAGCTTTCTTTGGACAAGTCATTATCATTTTGGTTTTCATTCCTATTTTTGCCTTGAGTGGAGTCGAAGGAAAAATGTTTACTCCGATTGCCACTACATTTGTTTACGCTCTAGTTGCAGCTTTAATTCTATCTATTACTTTAGTTCCTGCCCTCTGTGGTCTTATTCTCCCTGGTGAATTTGAATTAAAAAAACCATGGCTGATGCAAAAGGCAGAGTGGTTATTTATACCCATGTTCGAAAAGGCGCTCAAGTTTAGACGATTTGTTGTTCCTGCTGCAGTGGCAGTAGTTTGCGTTGCCTTTTATATCTTTAGTCGCATGGGAGGAGAGTTTATTCCTCAGCTGGATGAAGGTTCCTTAGCATTGGATATGATTAGACCTGTTTCTATTTCCACCACGGAGTCTATTTCACAGCAAGCACGAACTGAAAAGGCCATTCTAACTTTTCCAGAAGTAACTCATACTTTTTCTCGTTTAGGAACGTCCTCTATTCCTTCAGATCCTAGCGGAATTAATCTGGGTGATACTTTTGTGATGCTGAAGCCAAAGAATGAATGGCCTAAAGTTAATGGTAAGGTCAGAACTAAACCAGAGTTGGTAAATGATATTGTCCATAAAGTAAAAGCAGAAGTACCTGAACAAACTTTTATTACGACTCAACCAGTACAAATGAGATTTAATGATCTCCTCGAAGGTACAAGAGCAGATGTTTCCATTAAAGTTTTTGGGGCAGATATTGAAGAACTAGAGAGATTAACCAAAGAACTCTCTGAGGCGGTTAAAAATATTCCAGGAACGGGTGAAATTCAGTTGCAACTTAAAGCTCGTGTTCCTATGTTGAAAGTTAGTCCTAAAGTAGAAGAAATGAGAAAACTAGGTTTCGGTAATTCTTTTATTTTTGAATCTGTTTCGAATGCTTATCAAGGGGCCAATTTAGGTATTCTCTACGAAAATGTGCAACGTTTTCCTATCGTCATGCGCTTAGATATTAGTAAACGTGAGGATTTAGAAAATTTAAATAATCTTCCCGTTGGTTTCAGCGATGAATTACAAGTTCCCTTTAAACATGTGGCCGATATCAAATTTGAAGATACTTATCACACTATTTTTAGAGAACAGTCTGAACGGAGAACTGCAGTGCTAATTTCCCTTAAAGATCGAGATGTTCAAAGTTATGTTAATGAGGCCATGCGAGTAGTGAATGCGAAGGTAAAAGTTCCCTCAGGATATACGATTGAGTGGGGAGGGAGTTTTAAAAATCTACAAAATGCTAAAAATTCGTTGGGGCTTTTGGTTCCCATAACTCTTGCAGTGATTTTCTTTATCATTTATTTGATGTTCAATCATTTCTATCATTCACTTATCATTTTTTCTTGCGTGCCTTTGAGTTTGGTAGGAGGAATCATTCTTCTTTGGATGTTAGGACTCAATTTTAGTGTTTCTGCTGGGGTCGGCTTTATTGCTCTATTTGGGATCAGTGTTTTAAATGGAGTGATTTTAATTGGCCACTACCGTGAATTAAAGGATCATGGACTTTCAACTATCGATTCCGTGCGAGAAGGAACAAAAGTTTTGTTGCGTCCTATTTTGATGACAGCTTTAGTCGATGCTTTCGGATTCTTACCGATGATGTTGGCGACAGGTTTAGGCGCCGAAGTACAAAAGCCATTGGCGACGGTGGTAGTTGGAGGAATTATCAGTGCGACTGTACTCGCTCTTTTAGTTTTACCTGTAATGTATCTGATGTACGAAGAAAGAAGGACGCTTACGGATAAGTAAAACTCCAATTTTGTTTTTTATCATTATCAAATGTTCCACTAAAAGTGTTCACTTTTTTCTCTAGATTCGTTGCTTTATAGCTTGAGTAAGCTGTATTAACCTCTTTTCCTAAAACCATATGATAGAGCCCCATGTTGGTTCTAATAACACGGATACTACTTCTGAAGGCGATCTCTTTTGCTGACATGTATTTGACTAACATGGAGAACTCATAGGGCTCTATACTCAAGGTTTGAGAACAGATTACTGTCCCTGTTAAATTGCTATTGCAAGTGAGGAGGGAATAAGAGTTTTTCATCATTTCCTTGGTCCCAGCATGGGCTGTATCAGCTTTACACTCAACTCTACTTTTATCTTTACTCTCATCAACTCGTGAGCACTTCACGCGACTAGTTCCTGCACTAAATTTTAATCCAAGTTTATAACCGTAAGCTTCAGTGGTTAATGTATAAGCAGTCAAAGTACCTTTACCCACTGTATCTTGGTAGGCAGAGCCATTCTCAACATAACGAACTCTTTCGGCCATACTGTTGAATGATTTAATTTTGGTTATTTCATCTACTATTTGTGACGCTGATTTATTTATTTGATCAAAGGCCACAGACATTTTGACTTCCAATTTTGCTAATTCATCATTGCCTGAAATATTGACTGATGTTGAAAGAACTCTCAATTTTGGAGAATCAGCACTCTGCTGTAAATCTTCTTGAAGAAATTCTGATTGT
>JBEIOQ010000014.1:0-28864 GCA_040377495.1 Halobacteriovoraceae bacterium | reverse complement strand
TTTGTCCCGAATTAAAACTGATATCCAGTACTGAGATTCATTCTGAATTGACTAAAAAAATGGGCGATTATCCCGAAACGATTGTTTCCTACAAACAAAAACGGGAAGAGGCGCTGGCCCTCTATGCCCAGGTTAAATCATCGTAATTATCAAAACTTAAGTTCCATTAAACGCAATTCCTTGGCATAATACATTTGTGCATAAGAGGATAATATCGTTATGGGACAGTTTTCAGAGCTACTGAAGATCGAAGATTGTAAGCTCTTTCAATACTTCATCGTAGCCTATAACAATACCTCTGGCTCAAGCATTATTGATTATAAAAAGATCGAATTAGTTAGTTTAGCTGAGACAACACTTAGTTTAACGTTACCAAAAAACTCCTGCGCTGTTGGCCACTCGCTTACTCTCTATGTTTCGAGTGTGGCAAAAAACGTTAAAGTAAAAAAGCTCACGAATAATCAGACGCTCCCTGGAACATATGCTTTTACGGCAAAAGTCGATCACCTGGGGACGGCAGCGGATGGATTGATCAGTGCCGAAATGCATTTAACCAATTTCACTCGTAGTGAATGGGAAGAGATAACGAAAAAATATTTTGAGAGACAGCAACAAATCAATGCACTCTTTCAAGCACTAAGAAAAGCCAAGGAATTTGAAGGCAAATAGATTAGTAAAATGAAAACTGAAGGGAAAAAAATTTCTGATGCCGAACTGGCAGAGTACATGAAGGACAAAACTTGTCTGATCGTGGATACAAACTCTGTTTCCAGAACATCCATTGTGAAGTTCCTGGTAAGTATTGGAGCCAACAAAGATCGCGTTTTTGTGGTGGATAATGTAAGCGAGGCATTGGAACAAATTGATCGTTACTACCCTGATATTATTGTGACCGAAAATATGGTGGGAAGATCTTCTGGATTGGATCTGTTAAATAAACACCTCGAAGTGAAAAAAGATCGTCTCAAAGGTTCATTTTTTGTCATCACACAATCGAACTCCATGGCGGTTGCGGCGGAAATAGCAGAACTGGAAGTGGATGGACTCATCACCAAACCTTTTACCATCAATGGGCTTAAAGTGACTTTTATCAATGGTCTTGCCCATAAAATAAATCCTGGCCAATACTTTACCGAACTGGAAAAAGCCAAAATGCTCTTACGTGAAAAAAGTTTTGAGCAAGCGCTGCAAATTTTAAAAGAGTGTCGTACTTATTCTAAAGAGCCCAGCAATGCCTGCTATTATGAGGGCTCCATTTTTGAAGAAATGACCAAAATGCTGGAAGCCAAAAATTCTTACAACGATGGCCTAAAATTCAATCCTGAACACTTTCGCTGCATGAATCAACTTTTCAAAATTCATATCCAAGAAAAGAATTATGATGAAGCCTACAGCCTAGGTTCAAAATTATTCAAATTGTTTCCAATGTCCCCAAATAAAATTCCTGATCTTACCCGCATGATGATCGCCAAAGAAAAATTTCAGGACATTTACGACATCGCGGAGAAATTTTCTCATGAAGATAATCTTGATCCTCAGGCGGTCAGCTACATTGCAGCTGCCATGGCAGTGACAGCGAAACATTATGCCAAAGTAGGAAATAATGATGAGGCGATGCGGGCCGTAAACAAAGGGGCCCAACTCTCGGGCGGAGCGGCCAAGATTCTCCGCAATATGGTGCAAACTTGCCTTTCCATTAATAAACCTCAAGAAGCAGAAAAACTTTTAAAAATGGTGACGGAATCTGAGCAAAATACAGATCAATATTACGCCATGGATTTTGAAATCGCGAATCACACACTTCCCGCAGGAGAATTAGTGAAACGTGGTCTAGAACTGGTGAAAAAAGGGCACAAAGACCCGGCCATTTACACCATTTTAATTTCTCGTGCGATAGAAGATAAAAGAAAAGACGACTTTATTAGTAATTTAAAACAAGAAGCTCATCAACTCTACCCAACACTTTCCTTCTAAGTTGCTCCATGTCATCCCAAAATAATTTTTGGATTATTTCTACCCAAATTCCCTCTCTTATTAGATAATTGACAGCAATAACCTACTAAATAATACCTAGTTCAACACTACTATTTTGGAGACTGTCATGACGTCGCAATCATCATGCTCTTGGCTCAAAACTTATTTATGTTCATCTATTGGAAAAAAACAATTGATGGCCATCACTGGTTTGGGACTCTCGGGCTTCACTATCGGACACTTAACCGGAAACTTTTTACTCTTCGCTGGGCCAGAAGCTTTCAACACTTACGGATATAAGCTGACCAGCAATCCGCTAATCTACATCGCAGAGATGGGTCTCATCGTCATGTTTCTGATGCACTTATCAGTGGCTTTGAAACTAACCATGGAAAACAATGCTGCTCGTCCGCAAAAATATTATATGAGAGTAAAAACTGGTCGAGGTGCTGGTTTTGCTTCTTCCACTATGATTTATACTGGTCTCATTATTTTTGCTTTCGTCATTACTCACCTACTTCATTTTAAGTTCGGTGCTTATTATGAAATCGAACATAGTGGTGTGGTGATGAGAGATCTGTACCGTTTAGTGATGGAATCTTATCAAAGTCCCTTGGCAGTTGCTTGGTATATCATTTGTATGTTGGCCCTTGGTGTCCACCTTTCCCATGGTATCCACTCACTTTTCCAATCATTAGGAATCAATCATCCTAAATACACTCCGATCATTACTAAAATAGCTTATATACTATCTAGTTTTGTGACTGTCGGTTTTTCTAGTATTCCTCTCTGGGCTTACTTCCAAGGAGTTAAATAATGAGCTTTAAATTAGATTCAAAGATTCCTTCGGGAGATATTCGCGAGAAATGGGAAAACCATAAATTCAGTTCTAAATTAGTAAACCCTGCCAACAAAAGAAAATTTAAAGTGATCGTGGTAGGTACAGGATTAGCAGGAGCTTCAGCGGCTGCGACTTGTGCTGAACTCGGTTACCAGGTTTCAACTTTTTGTATTCAAGATTCACCAAGACGCGCTCACTCGATCGCAGCTCAAGGTGGTATCAACGCTGCAAAAAACTATCCTAACGATGGAGACTCTGTTTGGCGTCTTTTCTACGATACAGTAAAAGGTGGAGATTACCGCGCCCGTGAAGCGAACGTTTATCGTTTAGCTCAAGTGTCAGCGAGTATTATTGACCAATGTGTGGCCCAAGGTGTTCCTTTCGCACGTGAGTACGGAGGAATGTTAGATAACCGTTCTTTCGGTGGTTCACAAGTTTCACGTACTTTCTATGCTCGTGGACAAACCGGACAACAACTTCTGCTTGGAGCTTACTCTGCTCTGATGAGACAAGTTGGTAATGGTAACGTGAAAATGTATCCTCGCCGTGAAATGCTTGATCTGGTTGTGATCGATGGTAAAGCTCGTGGTGTGATTATGAGAAACTTAATCACGGGTGAATTAGAATCTCACGAAGCTGATGCTGTTTTATTATGTACCGGTGGATACGGAAACGTATTCTTCCTTTCTACCAACGCGATGGGATCCAATGCCACGGCAGCGTGGAGATGTTATAAGCGTGGTGCTGGATTTGGTAACCCTTGTTACACTCAAATTCACCCAACTTGTATTCCAGTTTCAGGTGATCACCAATCGAAACTAACGCTGATGTCTGAATCACTTCGAAATGACGGACGCGTTTGGGTTCCCAATAAAGTAGGCGACAAACGAAATCCATCCGAAATTCCAGATAGTGAAAGAGATTATTATCTTGAGAGAGTTTATCCTTCATTTGGTAACCTCGCTCCTCGTGACGTGTCTTCTCGTCAAGCGAAGTTCCGTTGTGATGAAGGTAAAGGTGTTGGATCTTCAGGACTCTCAGTGTTCCTTGATTTCCGTGATTCGATTAAGCGCCTAGGCGAAGATAAAATTCGTGAACGTTACGGCAACCTTTTTGAAATGTATGAGCGTATTACGGCAGAAGATCCTTATAAAACGCCAATGCGTATTTATCCAGCGGTTCACTATACGATGGGAGGACTCTGGGTTGACTATAACTTAATGTCGACCATTCCAGGTCTACACGTATTAGGAGAAGCGAACTTCTCTGATCACGGTGCAAACCGCCTTGGAGCTTCAGCTCTAATGCAAGGTCTAGCCGATGGTTACTTTGTTATTCCTTATACACTCGGGCAATATATTGCGAGTACTAAATTAGAGAAAGTGACAACTGATCATGATGCTTTCAAAGAAGCCAAAGATCGTTCACAAAAACAAATTGATTCTTTATTCGCAGTGAAAGGTTCTAAAACGGTAGATGATATCCATAAAGCACTTGGAAAAGTCATGTGGGATAAAGTAGGAATGAGCCGTAACGATAAAGGCCTCAAAGAAGCGATTGCTGAAATTCCTAAGATCCGTGAAGAGTTCTACCAAAACGTAAAACTTTCTGGTGATAAAAACAACATGAACCCTGAACTAGAAAAAGCGACACGCGTGGCTGACTTCCTAGAGTTAGGTGAATTGATGGCCAGAGATGCACTCGAAAGAAAAGAGTCATGTGGTGGTCACTTCCGTGAGGAATGGCAAACCGCTGATGGAGAAGCTCAACGTGACGATGAAAAATTCTGTCACGCAGCTGTGTGGGAATACACTGGTGATAAATCAGTGCCTAACCGTCACACTGAGGAACTCACTTTTGACAACGTTAAACTTGCAACAAGATCGTACAAGTAAGGAGCACTACAATGGGTGGAAATGCAGCTGCAGATATGAAATTAAACCTGAAAATCTGGCGCCAAGATTCTGAAAAGAAACAAGGTCAGATGGTTGATTATAAATTGGACAACGTAAGTCCGGACATGTCGTTCTTAGAAATGATCGACGTGCTTAACAATAAACTGGTACGTGAAGGCCAGGATCCAGTCGCCTTCGACCACGACTGCCGCGAAGGTATTTGTGGTATGTGCTCAATGATGATTAACGGTATTCCTCATGGTGGAAAAAAAGAAACCACTACTTGCCAACTTCATATGAGAAGTTTCAAGTCAGGTGACACCATCGTGATTGAACCATTCCGCGCGAAAGCTTTTCCGGTGATTAAAGATTTGATGGTGGATCGTTCTGCCTTCGACGCGATCATCTCTGCCGGTGGTTTCGTTTCGGTAAACACTGGTAACCCACAAGACGCCAACGCCCTTCCTATTTCGAAAGTAAACGCAGATCTAGCAATGGATGCTGCCGCTTGTATCGGTTGTGGTGCTTGTGTAGCTTCTTGTAAAAATGCTTCTGCCATGTTGTTTGTTTCCGCAAAAATTTCTCAATTAGCTCTGTTACCTCAAGGTGAACCTGAGCATGAGAAACGTGTGCAAACTATGGTGAATAAAATGGATGAACTAGGTTTTGGTAACTGTACTAACGAAGCTGAGTGTGAAGCTGTTTGTCCAAAAGGCATTAAGCTGGAAAATATTGCTCGCATGAACCGTGGCTACGTTAAAGCAAGTATTCTTGGCCGTCCTCTCTAAGTGATTCTCTACTCAAAAACCATTCAAAGTTTTCTATCTCGCCTCCACACTTACTCCAGGGAAATCCTGGAAGAAGAAGTGGGGGCGAAATTTTCTCGTACCCGGTTTCTTTATAACCGCTACTACTATCCCTTAAATCTCGTGGTATTCGAAAAAGAGAAAGTCTTAGGTTACTTTGAAGCAGGAACTTACCGGATCGCTTTGAATAAAACACTCATGTACCAGGCGAAAGTGGAAGTCTTGAAGAATATTCTGCGCCACGAGCTCGCCCACTACTTCACCCATATTTTCTATCCTGATCATCAAACCCCTCACGGAAAAGAGTTTCATGAAGTGTGCCGGCGTTTTGGCTGGGGTCATGATGTGTCGGATGCAACCATTGAGCTGATGAAAGAAAATGAATCACTCGAAGGCGATTTAAAAACAGAAGAGTTACTGAACAAAGTAAAAAAACTCCTCACTCTCGCCCAGTCGGATAATCCCCATGAGGCCGAACTTGCGACCTTAAAGGCCAATCAGCTGATCACCAAACATAATCTTCAGTTCGTGGAAAATGAGAACGAAGAATTCACTCTTTACACAGATCGCGTTTATATCTCTAAGACTAATAACGCGAAAATGCAGGCAGTTTACGAAATTTTAAAAACCTTCATGGTTTTTCCCGTTTTTAATTACGGCAAAGACGAAGTGTACTTAGAAGTGAGTGGAACAAAAACCAATGTAGAAATCGCTCACTATGTGGCCACCTTTTTAGAACGTGAATTAGAAAATTTGTGGGAACACAATAAGAGAACCTTTGATCTGAAAGGGAAAATTGCCAAAAATTCTTTTTTCCACGGAGTGGGTTTAGGTTATACGTCTAAACACCAAAGCTTCAAACAAAACTTAGAAGTCTCAGAACAAAAGGCCCTCATTAAAATCGAAAACAATTTAAAAGAACAAGTGCGAGAATTTTATCCCCGATTATCCAGTGTGGGAAATGAACGGCAAACTGATTCAAGAAGTCTGGCCAAAGGTGCAGAGGCTGGCCGAAATTTATCTATTCAAGCAGGGCTAAAAGGTAAATTGTTAAAATTACTTAGATGAAGAAATCTTGCCGCGCAAGCTGAAAGGCTTTATAATAAGTTACGCAGGAGGGAAGAAGTCTTTTATCCAAAAGACTCCTCTGAGTCAATTCTCAAGGAACCGGGCGAGCCAAATCCCTTTTCCCCCCTGCACTTTTCTCCTAACAAAATATTCCCCCAAAAGATCTATGCCTACCTTTTCTTGAACGATTTTTTTCATTTATGAAATAACGAGAAATTACTCGATAGATAAAACCAGATTCGGTTTCTTATGAGCCTTTTTGATACCTTTATCTTTTAATGAACCCAATACTTCCCCTCTCCACGATAAATTAATCTTGGCCTTTTTGACATAAGGATTGTTATCGGTGAAAAGTGTACGAGAAAAATAGCGATGTAATGTTTGAGTCCCTTCAGCATCAGAAAGTTTCCCCAGAATTTCACTCAAACGCTCACCTTCAATCGAAAGCATAGTGGAAGGATCAACATGAATGTTGATCCTTTTTCCTTGGGCCATTTTGAGTAAATCACGAATGGTAAATTGCAAACAAGCGCCGAGTTGCGCACCAACTAGATAAACGTCTGAATAAAGCGGAGCAATGGTGTGTTCACCATACTGAGAATACGCAACAGTTTCTTGGCCAGAAAGTTTGGTCTGCCAGTGCTCTAGGTTATTGTGAAGCACGACAATTTGTTTTTCTTGATCACTTAATCGTGAGATTAGATTTTCAATCGGTGCTTTTAATTTTCCTTTTTCATCATATTCTTTTTGAACATGAGTCATATAAAGACTCACTTGAGCCTGAGTTTGGCCGATAAATAAAAAAAGAGAAATTGTACTCAAAAAAGATTTCATTAGACTATTTTCCCCCATGTTTTGAGCTTAATCAAGCACTCCTCTCCAGAGGCAAAAAGGGCAAAAACACCCTATTCTCAAAGAAACTCACAGAACACTTCCCCTTTCCCCCTCCTAGGCAAAAGCTTAATTTGCCTTCATAGTTTACTTAACAACTGTTCTGTGAGTTTCATTTTATAGGAGGAGAAAACATGAAAAAGTTGATGTTACTTTTACCTCTTGTGTTTGGAGTGGGTTGCGCCAACTACCAATACGCGAGTAAAGTAAAAATGGTGTCTTTTGATGGAAATCTAGAAGCTGGTCAAAACGCCGGCCAAATTACAGGCAAGGACTGTACTTGGAAAGTGATGGGTTACGATCTAGGCGGAAAACCAACGGTGGATAAAGCTTTCATGAATGCAAGAGATCAAGCGGATGAATTACAATCTGCAGGTTTCGGTGACCTTGGAAAGAAAAATTCTAATCAGCGACTTCGTTACGTGACGAATGTGAGTACTAAAACGGAAGGTTTCAATGCTTATGTGGTTGGAAAGAATTGTTTAGTTGTAACAGGAGTTGGACACAAATGAAAAATATCATTTTATTAAGCATCATTGCAATTATGTCTACCGCTTGCGCTACTCGCTCTAAAATCCTTGAGACACAAGGAGTATCAATGACCAAAGGGGGATTGGAAAAAGGTCAAAAGACAAAGCCTATGGGAGCGGTGGACGGAAAATTCTGTATGAACAGCTTCAATGACAAAGGTGAGCTGGGTCTTATGGATGAAGCAGTCAAAGACGCTCAAACAAAATCAGGTGCAGATTATATTACCGAAGCAAGCTTCTGGTTAGAAGGAAGTAATTGTGTTGTGGTTGAAGGAACAGGACAAAAAGTTGTGAACTAAACCTTCATCTTTTCTCTACTTGCATGCCGGCAGCAACCCGGCATGCATTTTTAAATTTTATCGAGACGACCATGATCCAATTAGATTATAGTAGAGATATGTTTGATTACCTTTCCTATCGTGACCTCTTAACCGCTGAGTTCAATCGCCGTCAGGTGAGAAACCCTCGCTACAGTCTTCGTTCTTTTGCTAAAGATCTAGAACTTTCCCCAGGTCGTCTCTCAGAAATTTTAAGTCAAAAACAGGGTCTTTCCGAAGAAGTGGCTTCGAATGTGGCAAAAAAATTAAAACTCAACGCCATGGAAACCGACTATTTTATAAATCTAGTGGAAAGTGAACATGCTCGTAGTAAATCCAAAAGAGAAATTGCCAAAATTCGTTTAAAAAAATTTGGACATAATCCTGAATCACAACTGAAGATGGAATATTTCAAAATCATTTCGGATTGGTACCACTTTGCCATTATGGAACTGACTAACCTGCACGGCTTTAAAAATGAACCCGCCTGGATTGCTAATCAGTTAGGAATTACAGAAAAAGAAGCACAAGAAGGTGTGGAACGCATGATCCAAGTAGGGCTCTTGGAATTAAAAAAGAAAAAACTGGTAGGAACCAAGAAAACACTGGTGAAAACGCCTTCTGATGTTCCTAGTGAGCATATCAAGCGCCATCATTTTCAAGTGCTCAAAAAAGCTTTAGAGGCCCTATATAACCATGATGTGGACCAACGAGACTTTTATACCATGACTCTGGCCATTGATAAGGAATCTCTGCCCGAATTGAAGCAAGTGCTGAAAGAAAACCACGAACGCTTGTATCGCAAGGCCCATTCCTCTAAAAAGAAAAATAAAGTCTATTGCTACTCAGTGCAACTTTTTTCTCTAGAAGCGAAGGCGTAGACTAGTCCTATTATGGACGAATTAAAAAAATACATCGCTTTCTACGAATCCGTAGACCAATTTGGGAAAAATAATGGTTACCAGTTAACCATTCATGAACCAGGCAATATTGAATACTCAATGAAGGTCAAAGATGAGCATCAAAGCAGCCCCAATCATTGTCATGGTGGAGTCCTGGCCGGTTTGATGGATGCTACTCTCGGTGTCGCCGCTCTTTCCTATGCCATGACTCAAAAATGTCTCTGCTCAACAGTTGAATTTAAAATTAACTATCTCGCCCCAGTGCATTTGGGTGATGAATTGAAAGCCACTGGTCATCTTGATCACAAAGGTAAAAGTCTGGTGATTACTAGTGCCGAAATTTACCAGGTTTCAACGGGAAAATTAGTGTGTAAAGGCATGGGAACGTTTAATCTCTATCCCATGGAGAAAAAAGATTTTATCAAGGATATGATTAAATGATTAAGTCAAAAACATTACTCATGACAGGAGCGACTTTAATCTTGTTAGGCATTCTTTTCGGAGCTTTCGGCGCTCATGGACTAAAAACCATACTTGATGAAACGAAGATGAACACTTTCCAGACAGGTGTAAACTACCAGTTCTACCATGGTTTTGGGTTACTCTTTTTAGGTCTATTGAAGCTATTAAAACCTGAACTAAAATTGAATGCACCGGCGATGCTTATGTTCGCGGGAATTATTCTCTTTTGCCTTAACTGTTACTTATATGCTCTTAGTGGAGTAAAAATCTTCGCCGCCGCTGTGCCAGTGGGAGGAGTTAGTTTTATTCTTGCTTGGGTAAGTCTGGTGGCGATTCTACGCCGGATTTGACATTAATTTTTTTTCGCGAAAAAAGGCCAGATAACAAATTCCCGCCATCACCACTCCGAAGACACCATCATAGAAATAGTGTTGCTTGGTACTAATGGTAGAAAAAGCAATCAAACATGACCAAAGGATAAAAAAGACGGACTTCTTCTTATCCACTCTCCATAAAAAGAAAGAGCAAATAAAACAGTTTCCAACATGCAGACTGGGAAAACAGTTGGTGGGTTTATCCGTTGCACGAATATGTTCAAAAATTTGTAGCGAAAAAATATTCATCCCTTCAGGCAATGGGAAAAGTTCACGTGGAAAAGTCACGGGATAAAAAATAAACACGACAAAAGAGAATAACTGCAAAAAGAAAAAAGCCGGCATGGCCTTCTCTAACACTTCTAATTCGTCGATCAGAAAATAAAACGCCACGATCATCATGGGATACATAGAAACATAGATCCAAATTGAATCTGGGATTAAAGGGATAGCATTATCCACCATCGTCATCGGCAGAAATTCAGGCGTCATGAAGGGATAATGGTTAATGAATAAATAACCAAAGACAGAAAAAAAGGCCAATCCCAAAAAGTAGAGATATTTATTTTTGTGGTTTAATTTTAGATTTATCAAACTTGTTTTTTCTCCGCCCCATAAATCCATTTATGCTGCTGACCGATCACACGAAAATGGGAACCAAAATTGAGGTTCATTTCCATGATACTTTGAAAACGGTTTTGAGGGAAGTTTTCTTGAGTTTCATAAGCAGGAGTTAAGCACCAATGGAAAGGCTGTGAATTTTGAGTTTTTTCCAACACCCAAAAATAGGCATTTTTAGTAGCAAAAAAATCTTTCTCGTCAGCTATAACCGACTTAATTTGAAACTTATTTGGATATTGGTGGGCCAATTTGACAATCAACTCAGGGTTGGTCTCCACTCCAGTGGAAGGAGTTTTGAAATCAAAGCTAATGAAGTCCACGGTATCAAAAATACTGTCCACCACTCGCGTTCCTGCTGCTTCGATATTGATATAGTAGCCTTCTTTTTTAAGTCTTTGAGACAGTTCCAGCACTTGCGGCACATGTTTGGGATGTAAAGGATCACCACCTGTAATAGAAACACGACGAATGCGGTGAGGATAATTTCCGCTCAAATTCTCTATTTCCGTCATCACTTCTTCTAAGGAATAGGTTTTTTGGTTCTCAAACTCCCAGGTATCTTTGGAATCACAGTTCAGACAACCGATATTACAGCCTTGAAAACGCACGAAAATCTGAGGTGTCCCAATCTGGACTCCTTCTCCTTCAATCGCGCGGTAAATAGAGTTAATAGTAAATAACTTTTCCACAATGCTTTTTAGCCAATGTCACTTTAAATGGCCAGCTTCCCCTTCAAAGTCGTTACGATATTACGTAGTTCCAAGCTTACATATTCATTGATCCCCTCAGGGATTACACCTTGGTCCTTAAATTTCTGACTTAGTCGACGATAATGCCTCGCTACCATTTCCAAATCAAGATGCACCAATTTATCGTGAGTTGAGATAGTTACATCGTAAGAATAGACACTTTTCTCATCTTGAATTAAATGAATCGAGTAGCGCTCTCTTTTATCCGTTTTCTTCGATTCGATGATAACCGTTCCATCCCCAAAAACGGTCTTAAAGCTTTGCTCTAATGCCACACCTACATCTTTTATACGGTCAGCTGCAATGTTTAAGTCTTCTTCAATTTGTAAGGGACGTCCTGCGCCTCCACTTTCTAAGTCAGGAAGTTTCGCGAAATTGGCAGGAATTTTTGCTTTAAATAAGCGGGCGATTTCCCCCATGTCTGTTTTAATATGATTTTTACGATCACTTCTTTCTACCCCAACTTCTTTCAACTCTTGCTTAAGGTCAGAAAAATAACCACGGGCCATTTCTAAATCTAAATAGATCGATTCATTCTTGATCATGAGCTTGGCCACATAAGCTAATTTTTTCTCTTTCTTCTCTCCTACATAAACTTTAAATTTTTCCATCTTATCTTTATGATGAGCTTCCACCGTAACCACTTTTTCTTTTTCTACATTGACGGCCAGAACTTGCTCTAAAAGTAGGCTCAAATTTTCCAGATATTCGGGTTTAACCTTGAGATCTTCACTCATTTGTAGCGGACGCCAGATGTAGCGTGGCCCATCGATAATCAGAGTAACCACTGCTCCAACAATGGAACTTACCACCGAATATCCCATCACAAATCCAGAAGCGAGAGCCGCTGCCGTGGCCTTGGCGCTATTCCAGGAAAAGCGCAAACCAATTTCGGCCATATGGAGTGTGAGACGGAAAGGTACGGCACCCACTGTAATAGCGGCATGACGAATAAAATTCCATGGCGTTTCAATCACCAGATAGTAAGAATCTTTAATCAAGGCCCAAGTAAAAAGGCCGGTGTATTTTACAACTCCACCTAAAACTGTACCTGAACTTTCATAAGCATCACGGGCTTGCTGTACAGTTACTCGATGAGAATAAGCAACTTTTTTTACTGACCGCCAAGGAGCTTTTAAAATTTCGGGAGCTGATTTTCTTGAATCTTCTGCTCCACGGTCCCACTCGTCTTTAAAATCGTTTTCATGCCCTTCATTTTTAAAACGATCTTTCAAATCTACCCAGTCTTCCAGGCGAACCATTTTTTTCATAATTTTTTTAGAAAGCTTTACTCCTGAATCTAAACCCACCACGGTAAAAACAGATTCACCATCGCTGGAACCTTTCATGAATACTTCTTTGATATGATCACCGAGGTCTTTGGGAAAATCCTCTGCCAACTCTTCTTCCGAGAGCAGTCCTGAGAATTCCAAATTCTTACTCGTCGAAGCTTGAGCGTGTATCGACAGAAAACTCACTAAGCAAACTAAGCTTAACCAAAGCTTAAAGTGACTCATAAGATCCTCCAAAGTCCTGTATAGGAACAGCCCATTCTAACAAAAACAGGGGTTTTGCCGAAGGGTCAGAGTAAAGATTACAGAGCGTGTCAAAAGCACGAAAAAGTGGTTTAAGTGCTTGAAAGAGCGTAAGGACTTTTCTAGAATTAGAGGATGGATATTAAGAAAACTTATGCCACCATTCTGGAAGGGCTAAAACTTGGCGGTCGAGGGCAGTTAAAACTGACTCGTGAAGACACTTTAGAACTTCATCAGGCCTTAAAAACTGCTATTGAGCAGGCCAAGACTGGCACTAAAAGTTCTAACCAAGAATTAGAAGAAATTCTTTGCATTCTTTCACATGACCAAAATTATTCGCAAGAATTTACTCCAGAATTAATCAAAATTTTAGAGCAGGATTTCTCCAAAGAAATCCTCGTTTATACGCTGTCAGCGCTCGTTCGCCACGATATTCAGGCCAATCAACGTCAGGGTGAAAGAATTAAAGAAGAGACGCTGAAGATTTTGCAGAAATTGCTCGATCACACCGATCCTGAGGTCGTAGAATGGTGCTTGAGAACCATTGATGAATTGGGTAATCAGGGCCTTTATTTTCTAGCGAAACTAAAAAGTATTAAGCCCAACCGTTTAAGTGGAGTGTTTAATCAACACAAAAGAAACGTGGTCGAAATCATCGAGATGTTAGAAAGAAAATGGAGTTCTTATGGCAAAAAATAATAAGCCTATTTATTTGCAAAGCACACAAGAAATCTATGACAATTTGAAAGCGATTGAAAATCATATCGGCCAACCATTTTTAGATTTAGATCCGAGCAAACAAGAGGCTTGGTCGTTTAACCTTCGTCCTGATAACGGCGTACCTTTGGCGCTGTTTAAACCAGATCCTCAAAACCCTTCTGGGCATATTGCCCACCCAGATACCATTCGGGCCATGCGCAAAGATATTTTTGTTTCTGATCCTGATCTTCTCGATCGTTCTCTGAAGCATACTTGTCTTGGTTGTAAGCATGAGCTTGATTTACAGTTTTGGCTTCATTGCCCTTACTGCGGAAAGGAATTTAAATGAACTTAGAAAATGCTTTGGAAAAACTGACCAAAGGACAAAAAACCGCGCAGAAAATTTTAGAAGCAGCGGCCCGTTGTATATCTAAAGTTGGCGTCGAGAAAACTTCGGTCACTAACATCGCCAAGGAAGCGGAACTAAAGCGCTCTCTGATTGCGTACCATTTTCCGAAAAAAGCTGAGATTTTTTATAAGGTGATTATTTCCATCACTCAAAGTATTGTGGAAATGAGAACGTCGAATACGCTTAATCTCAAAGGGAAAGATAAACTTCAGCAAGTGCTTTTAACTTATACTGATTTCTTTTATCAAAACTCACACTACTTTAATTGCTACTTACACTTTTTCTATATGTCCTCTATTGATGAGAAATACAGAAAACTCAACGATCAAATCACTCACAACTCGCTGGAAGTGCTAAAAGAAGCCATTCGAGAAATTTATGATACTGAGAAAATTCCTTATCATGAAAAAATGATGAATGACTTCGCTGAACTTTTATATCAACGTTTGATCGGGGTAATTATGCGTTACTTCTCCACCAATCATAATTTTTCAACGGAACAATACCGCCAGCATTATCTGGAAATCTTGAATAATGAGATTGAACTCTTTGTCCGTTTCTCGAAAGAAAAAGCCAGAGCTTAATCATGTTAATCGTTCAAAAATATAATTCCTTGTCAGAAATTGATTCTGAGTTCAAGGATGCAATTGAAGGATTGGTTTCAAGTGAAATCCCTTCTTTTGCTTTTTTAGAACGAGCAGAAAAAATCAAACCACCTCAACACGTTTTTTATTACTATTTATTTTTTGGCCATGTCAGCAACATGCCAGTTGGTTTTGCTTGTTTTGAGTTAGTGAATCTGCCAGAAAAAGAATTCGTTCCATTAATGGAACGGATGATGAATAAAATGCGCAGACACGAAGGGCACAAGTGGTTGCGTATTGCTGGACCAGGAAAACTGAAGAATTTCTTTTTCTTTGAACCGAAACAACTAAAACTTGGACTCATGAGCCTCACCAATATTGTAGCGGAAATGAAGGCCAGAACGGACGTGGTGGCGATTGAAGAATGGGCTGGACCAAATTCAACTGCTCTTCTCCCTCAAAACGAAAAGAAACTGTTTAAAGAAACTCATTTGACAATAGGCACTTTGAAAAAAATATTCACCTCTTACGAAGATTATTTCAAATCACTCCCAACTTCGACTTCACAAAAAGTTAAAGCTGGTTGGAAGACTCTTACTCGTGATGGAATTTTTTGGGTGAAAGAAACTGTCGACGTAACAAAACTTCCCCCTCATGACAAACTTGCCTATTACTTAGGTGAAAACATTGATACCCAAGCCATTGAAGACGAAGATGGAGTCGTTGCCGTTATCGTTTATATCCTGACGAAAAATAATAATATGCATGTGGATTTTGTCTTTTATAAAGACGACAACCGCTTAACACCCATGATGCTTTTACAAAGTGCCCTGATGAAATTTTTTGATCATCCTAGTATGCAAAGTTTAAATTTCCTGACTCAATTTGATTACACGGTAGAAGAAATTAAAGATCTAGGCTTGCCCGCTGTAATCTTAGACCAAAGTTTAGAAGCGAAAAATGATTTCGTCGCAGGAGTGTTGACCGCCAATGACTTACGAAGATATTCTTAGTTTAGTCACAAAGTTTTATGGCCTTGCCACCACCGATTTTCTCATCGGCTATCATTTTCGTATCATCGAAGATTTTGATCACCATATTCCTCGTATTGCTTCTTTCTGGGAAAACCAAGTCATGAATCATGTGACTCATCCCGAGCATTTTCCCTTTCGGATGATGGCCAAACACTTTCCTTTAAAATTAAAACGAGGTGAATTAGACCGCTGGGTCCTGCTCTTCTTTGGAGTCTTGGATGAACACGCGCAATCAGTCCCTGCACATCAGATGTATATTCAAGTATGGAAAGCACGTATCGATATGATTCGCGAGAATTTTAAGGCGCACCCGGCGATGCTACAGCAGTCGTAGTTGGAGTTGGTGTGACGTTAGGATTAACCGCATTGTAAGTCTGCTGAACAAATTTCTCTAACACTGGTTCTCCTGTCACATCATCAAAAAACCAATTATGAGTGTAATAACCATTAAGTCTTTTAGCATCTTTAAGAGCATTTTCTTCGTTGTCATACTCCACCACAATCATTTGTAATCGCAGTAACGAAATAGTATGGGCCCCAACACAACCTGGTCCATAGTCAGAACACTTAACCCCTTCACCTAAACCTGGAATGATCAGCTTCACCGAAGGCTCAGCCGCCATGGTCATTTTGATCATTTCATCTCGATTGATTTTCTTTTCCTTGGAACAGGAAATAAAGAACAGCGTAAGGCATAGAGGTATGAACCATTTTATCATACCTCCATTGTAGCTTAGCTTAAGACTTGTTACAAATATTTTGCAGGGCCTTATCCAGGTTGCCAAATTTGAAAGTAAATCCGTCCATTTGTAGACGTTCAGACACAACTTTTTGTGAGTCCAGAACAATCGCGCTCATTTCTCCCATCAAAAGCTTAAGCGCTGGTGGCGGAACCACAAAAATAGCAGGACGACAAAGGGTCTTCCCTAACTTTTTCGAAAAGTCAGCGTTGGTGGCAGGATATGGGGAAACACCATTATAGATTCCTTTCGCATTCGCATTTTTTAGAGCAAATAAATAAAGTTCAACCAGATCAGCTTCATGAATCCAGCTCATCCATTGACTACCACATCCAATCGGTCCGCCTAATCCTGTCTTAAAAATAGGTAGAAGTTTTTTTAAGGCCCCACCATCTTTACCTAACACTACACCTTTACGAATAATAACTGCTCTTTCAACTACATCAGCTTTTTTCAACACTTCTCTTTCCCAGTGTTCACATACTGAAGCCAAAAATCCACCACCAATAGTTGAAGATTCAGCTAAAAATTCTGATTTACGATCGCCATAAATTCCAATCGCAGAAGTGGAAACGATCACTTTTAGCTTAGGTGAAAGATGAGACAAACCTTGCATCAAATGTCTGGTGGAAAGAATACGTGAATTATAAATTTTTTCTTTTTGTTTTTTCGACCAACGTTTATCACCGATGTTTTCACCTGCCAGATGAATGACACCGTCGATTCCCACTAAAGACTGAGCTTCAGGTGGGCCCATTTCTGGTTCCCATTTAAAGCATGTCACTTTCTCTTGAAAGGTCTGAAAACATTTTCCTGGGTCACGGGTAAGAACCACAACTTGATCCCCCGCTTCGATGAGTTTTTTCACCAATTGTTTGCCCACAAATCCCGTCGCACCGGTGACTAAAACTTTCATCTGTAACTCCTTCAGCTTTTAAAGCGTATGTTATCTAGATTCTAATATGATGACTAAAAGTGGCCTAAGTATATCAAATCAGAGGAGGGCTTAGAAGCCAAGACTTCTTGTCTATGTTTTGTATAAGTATTATATCAAGACAAAAGATAGACCCGTGGTAATTATAGCTAAGAGGTAACGAATGCATTTATTTACAATACAAATGGCGGCCCAACTTTCTGGTCTTAGCACTCATACGATCCGTGCATGGGAAAAGCGATATAACGCGCTGACTCCTAATCGTTCAGATACAGGCAGACGTCTTTATACCACAGAAGAAATTGACCGCCTAAGTTTACTTGCCCAGCTTACACATATCGGAAACTCGATCGGTCAAATTGCCAATCTCCCTGATCAAGAACTGAAATCCATGTTTAATAAACTAACCAATGCAGGTGAGAAAAGAACCATTCAGAAAAAAATTGATGTGAATAATTTCACAGACCCGAAGAGCACTTATCAAAATCTTTTAATGGCGATTAAAAATTATAAGCTGGATATTATTTCTTATGAGCTGAATAAAGCTAAACTCAATTTACCACCTAAACGTTTTGCCCTAGAAATAGCAGCTCCTTTACTAACAGAAGTGGGCGTGATGGTGGCGAGAGGGCAAATGTCCATTTCTCAGGAGCATGCTTTTTCTTCACTATTAAAATTTCATATTGGACACCTACTGTTCAAAGGCTACGAAAATAAAAATAAATCTCAAACTAAAATTGCCTTTGCGACTCCAGAAGGTGATCTCCATGAGTTTGGGATTCTGTTATCGGCACTTATTTGCTGCCAATATGAACATGAATTCTATTATCTTGGGCCTAATCTTCCTGCCAAGGCCTTAGCTGAAGCAGTCGCGGCAACAGAAGCTGATATTGTTATTTTAGGTACAATGAAAGGGGCCACTGAAAAAGAAGGTCTTACCAATTATCTTCTATCTCTTGCTCGTGATCTCAAACCGAATGTCAGTCTATGGATTGGTGGAGAAGCGCAATTCGATACCAAAGCGGTGAAGAATATGAGAAATTATCAAATGATAAAAAGCTTAAGTGATCTGGATACGATGTTAGAAAATCTTTAAGCGACTTTAGCTTTTCTGAGGATGCGACTAAAGAGACAAGGAAAGAAGCGCTTAAGATAAACTCCAAAACGTTCTTTGCCACCGATATACACTTCTTCTTTGCCAGCATCTAAAGCTGCCATCATTTTGTGAGCGAAAACTGAAGGCTCCATACCTTGCCCTGTGGTCTCATCCATTTTTTCTTGTTTTTTTCCGTCTGCCGTGAGGGCATTGAGAGAAACGTTCGTTTTAATAAAACCAGGGCAAACTAAAGAAACTTGAATGTTATCAAGATAGAGTTCCGCTCGAAGAGAATCAAAAAATCCATGAAGGGCGTGTTTGGCTGCACTGTAACTTGATCGTAATGGAGTTCCGAATTTCCCCACCAAACTAGTCACCGTAGCAATATGACCACTTTTTCTTTTTATCATGTGAGGAAGGATTGCCTTCGTCAGCGCAACTGTTCCCAGATAATTAACGGTCATTAAACGTTGATCGACACTAATAATAGTATCTTTGGCCAAACTTCGTTGTGAAATACCACCATTATTGATGAGTAAATCAATGTGAGGCACATGAGTCAGAGCTTGTGTTACTTTCGCCGGTAATTCTTCATATTTTTCTAGGTCAAGGGGAAGAACAATGATTTTTGCTGGACAATTTTTAAGTGAGTCTTGGACTCTTTTTAATTCATGTTCGGAACGAGAAGAAATTATAATCGTCACAGAACGTTGGGCATAGGCCCTGGTCAGTGCTTCTCCAATACCTGAAGAAGCTCCAGTGATCCAAATAATTTTATCTGTCATGCTTTTTTCTAGCTGCCGGTTTTTCATCTTTTTTGATTACCGTTGGCTTCGCCATCGGAATAACATCGAGATTAACTTCGCGATGCTTTTTAATCGCATCATTAATCGTTACGATGAGTTTATGATCATAAACCGTCACAAAGTTATAAACTTGACCTTTGTTCCCCATACGACCAGTTCGACCGGCACGGTGAATGTAATAAGTCGGTGTTTTAGGCAAATCGTAATTTAAAACCCAATTGAGATCAACAATATCAATCCCACGAGAAGCAAGATCGGTACAAACTAAGAATTGAATTTTTCCTTCACGAAAACTTTCAATGGAAAGTTCGCGGTCTTCTTTGGTCATATCACCATGAAGCATGCGCATTTTAAGTTTTGGACATTTTTCTTTGAGATAATTGAAAACATTTTCTGCAATATTTTTTTGGTTACAGAAAACAATTCCTTTTCCACTCGCCGTATTTAACATAAACGAACGAACTGTTTCTAGTTTTGCTCCAGGAGTTACGCTCAAGTTAAAAGTCGAGATCGTTGACTGAACTTTGTGGGCCCCGGCCATAACAATTTTTTTCAATTTGCGATCACCAAAACGTTTTGTAACAAAATCTTCCACGCTTGGTGCCATGGTCGCCGAAAAAAGAGTCATCTTATAATTCTCAGGATTCATTTTAGAAAGAATAGTTCCAATGTCTTTATTGAATCCCATGTCCATCAATTGATCGGCCTCATCGAGAATAAGAAACTTCACCAAATTGCCTTTCACTTCCCCATTCTTCATGGAAGAAACCAGGCGAGATGGAGTACCGATAATGATATCAATAATTCCTGCACTTAGATTTTTCGTTTTCTTATATGTATCGCCACCAGTTAATAAACGCACGCGGCATTTAAGGTGGTGAGAGATTCCTTTAAAAGTAGTATATACCTGGCTCGCTAATTCACGAGTAGGTGCAATCACCATAATCTGGGGACTTCCTTTATCAGAGTATTCTCCCATTTCTTCCAATTGTTTTAATTTTTGCATCAAAGGAAGCGCGTAAGCGAGAGTTTTCCCGGTTCCAGTTTGCGATATAACGATAAGTGATTCCTCCTCTAAAAGAGGAGGAATTACTTTACTTTGTACTTCTGTGGGACGTGTGAATTTGTTTTCTTTAAAGAAAGGGGCAAAGTCTTCGATTAGTCCTAATTTAAAAAATTCCTGCATTTCCTACCAAGCTATTTTTACACCACCGGCAACACCCATGGTATCGTTCACAACTGATTGGTTAAAGTGAACATAAACTTTTACGATTGGAAAATTGAATTGTTGACCGACAAAATAACGAGCGTCAAACGAATCTGGTTTTCCACTGTTACCAAGGTTGATCGTTCCTGTTTCAGGCGTACCTGCAACTGTAATTGTTCCTGTTGAGGAAGCAACAACTGAACTTTTCCCAGAGTTTAAATCTCCACCTACACCTACATATGTGCTAAGGATGTACAAATACTGCAAGCTAGTTGAAAGTTCAATAGGAATCGACGTTGACTTGATGTCTGCTTTTACGCTTAAGGGACCGCTATAACTCGCTGATTGTCCACTAATTGTTACAGTTTGAGCAAGTGTTTTACCGTAATCGACTGTTAATTTAGAAACTTCCACCCCAGTAGTTAGATCAACACCACCCCAGTGAAGCATTTTAAAACCTATAATATCTTTATCTTTGATGATCTTATGTTGGTAGTGAGCTCCAAATGAAGATGTTTTCAGCTTGAATTCCCCACTCGATTTATCAAAAGAACCTGCATTCAAATAAAATTTACTACGCTCAAAAAATTTCATCGGTAACACACTTAGGTTTAATCCTAAAATACCGTTCACTTGAGCACCAACCCCTCTAAGTTGTTGAGCATCGATGTCACCACCAATAACTTTTGAAGCTGACTGACCACCTGGATCGACCGCCGCTCCTACGTTTACACCCACCATAAAAAGGTCGAAGTTCGTTGCATAGTCTGCTCCTGTCCCTTTACCCGATAGAGCTTGAGAGTTGGCCATACCCTTCGTATAGTTCGTCGCATCTGCATCTGGTAGATTCTTGTTTACTTCAGCCTCTAACGAGCGACAAAGAGTCGTGTTACCACTATTACAAGTCATGGTGAATGGACCAGCATAAGCACTCGCGGTTCCCATGGCCAAAGTAACGGCCAAAAGTTTCATTAGCATACGATCTCCTTCTCTTATTGTTATCGATGTCATTGGTTATGTACTCATTCTAAGTGAGCTTTGTATTTCGAGGTAATGATTTTTTTTGCCGTTTTCGATAGTGCTTCGGTGTCTCAAGAATAGAGCAACGATGCAATCCCAATTTATTTTTTCGCGCTTGCCAAAAGGCATCTAAAAAAGTCTTCTTTTCCTTAAGCGATGGGAAGCGGCTTTGAGCATACAGTAAGACTGTGCCCTCTTTTACCATGGTCAATGAAACCGAATGATTCTGATAAAAAACTTCAACTAAGTAACGTTGGTAGATATCTTTTCCATGAGTGATAAAACTGACTTTTTTGTTAAGGATAAGTCGGTTTAAAAAATCTTTACTCTGCTCACCAATTCTTTCTCCCTCACAAGTTTGACCCAACTCAGGAGCATCGATATAAAGGAGCCTACTTTTAATGATCTTTGCTCCCCATTTTAAGGTCACTGAATCCCCATCATGAACATCCAAGACCCAGGCAGAGTGCAGGATAGGCCCTTTGAAAGGCAAAAAGGGGCCTAAAAATAGAGTAAAAATTGCAAGCTTCATCAAAATCACTGGGCCTTCCCTTTAAAAATCTTTAGAGACCTGCTATATGGTAAGCAATATTTCAAGATAGAAAGCGGTATTCAAGTGACGAAAATTACAGACGAAGTCAAAAAACATTTCCAATTTGAGCTGGTTCATGAGGACAAAAATTCCAAAGCACGAGCTGGAATGATTACCACTCCCCATGGCCAAATTCCGACGCCTGTCTTTATGCCCGTGGGAACTCACGGTGCCGTGAAAGCTCTGCAACCTCAAGTTTTGATCGACATGGACACGAAAATTATTCTGTCCAATACCTATCATTTGCATTTAACTCCTGGTTCAGATCTAGTGAAGAAAGCAGGCGGTTTGCATAAATTTATGGGATGGCCACGTCCTATTTTGACTGACTCAGGTGGCTTTCAAGTTTTCAGTTTACAAAAAAATTCCATCACCGAAGAAGGCGCAAACTTCAAAGGCCCTGACGGAAAAAGTATTTTATTAACACCAGAAACCTCCATTGAAATTCAAACCAATCTTGGTTCTGATATCATGATGGCCTTTGATGAATGTATTCCCCATCCAGCCACAGAAGCTTATACGGAAAAATCGATTGCGCGAACTCACCGTTGGCTGAAACGTTGTATTGAATCGTGGACCAATCCTGAGCAGGCATTGTTCGGAATCATTCAAGGGTCGACCTACGACAAATATAGAAAGATTTGTGTGGAAGAAGTTTGTTCTAACGATCTTCCTGGCTACGCGATTGGTGGAGTTTCCGTCGGTGAAGGCCCTGAACTGATGGAAAAAATCGTTTCTTATACAGCACCACATATGCCGAAAGATAAACCACGCTACGTGATGGGTGTGGGGACGCCAGAAGATTTATTCATGATCTGGGAAAATGGAATTGATATGAGTGACTGTATCATTCCTACCAAATATGCACGTGGGGGAACCTTTTATACTTCACGTGGAAAAATTCGTATTGAACATAAAAATTATCGTCGTGATATGTATCCCATCGACATCAGCTGCTCTTGCTACACTTGCAAGAATTTCTCTCGAGCATACATTAAGCACTTGTTTGATTCGAACGAAATTCTGGGAGCGATTCTCGCCACCACTCACAATATTGCGTTCTATAAGAGTTTAGCGGAAGGCGCACGCCAAGCGATCTTAGAAGATCGCTTCTTAGAGTATAAAAAAGAATTTTTTGCGAATTATAAGCAGAACTAAGGGGCAGAACAATTCCAACTGGCCGATGCCGGTAAAACGGGAATGTTAGCGGTAAGTCCTTTTGCATTCGGTGCAGTTAAACCTGCATCGTGATAATGTTGCAGATCAAAATCTTGATCTCCATTCGAAACTCGCTCTTTTTTATCTTTCATTGCAACCAACATCGCTTCACCGCAAGTCGGAACTTCAGTAGGACAGTTGGCAATAGTATCTGGTGCGCGAGAAGTATTTGTTTTGGTAAATCCGGCAACAATAATCCCAACGCCTAAACTTCCGCAATTGGTAGAAGTTGGGCTAAAAGAATAAGTTCCTGTTCCACAACTTAAAGTCATACCTGCATTAATTCGTGCATAAGTTAAAGTCTGAGTGGATGTAGCGGTTTGTCCACCTGTATCGTAACAAGAAAAATCACGTGTACTGGTACAACTAGGATCTGGTGTATCTGTCCCAGAAACGACTAACTGCACTGCTTTACCAGCAATCCCATTCACAGTCGCTTGCATACGTAAGTTTCCTAAGGCGCCAGTGCATCCACCAGTCCCAGTTCTCGGAATTGAATTAAATACGGTGTTGGTCAACCAGTAAGGAAAAGGAAATGCTTGAGATCCTGCCGAATATAAAAATCGGCAAGCCGTTGCATTCGAAGCATTTTGATTAATAAAAGAGCTCACCGGACTAGGAGGAATATTATCTGGATTTGCGGTGTATGAATTTAAGCTAGTTTGAAAATTATTAATTCCAGTAACGCAGATTGGAGCATTAGGAGCCGCTTTTGCCACCTGTTGAATATCTCCCACTGAATCAAGACGTCTCCATCCACCAGTATATTTTCCTTCATGTAGATAAGTTTTATTATTCGTATACTCTGTATTCACACTAGATTGGGGGTAATTCCAGTAATATTCTTTATAGAGAAAAAGATATTTCTTTTTTTTAGGGTTAGTTTCTTTAATGGTTAGAGGATTCCAAACTTTAACCATTTTACGACAAATCACCGCCGTGGGACTATTCGCTGGCACAGGAACCGGATGAATTGGACGATCCTTTGGAGCACATGGTGGAGGAGTTGGTGTTGCTCCAGGTGCCAGAGTGGCCGTCGTCGCCATACCAGTCATGGTGCCAATCGCCGCGACACCACCAGGACTAGATCCAGCAGGTCTTTGCGCCAAAAGATTAAAGCTTAAAAGAAAAATGAAAATCACCTGAATCATTTCATTACTCCGCTATCACTTCTGCTGGAACTTCATTAGTCGCTTCTGTTTCTAACTCAGCTTTCATTTTTTTCGAATAACGAGCAGAAATCACTTTGAAAATATTGTGATCACTGTTGCTATTAATTTCGCCTTCTTGCTTGAATTCATATTCAATGTTCATTGCTTCTAATTGCTCTTTTTCTAATTGTTGTTCAATACTTATTTCTGCCGCTTTTTCTTCTGCTGTGGTTTCCGCTTCTGTCGATGTTTGCACTAAACTTTGGTCATTATATGAATCATTTTCTAAATTTTGAGTTTGAGTCGGTACCGGAGCTTTGCCAGTTCCCATTTTAAAATCGGGAGAAAGAGAAGCCAAGTTAACTCCACCAATTTGAGATTGAACTTCTGGTGCCAAACTTGAAAAAAGCCCTTTTTCATAATTAGCAATCGCAGCTTTGACATCAAAAGGTTTTTGCTTTGCCTTTATTAATCTCTCATTCATATTTTCAAGTAATTTATTATTTAAGCTATTAAGCTTATCTGTGGCACTCTTCATCTTTAGTAAATCAACATCATCAGTTCCATGAGATCCATTTAAAAGTAAGTTTGAAGAGTTAGCGACTGAATAAATTGGGTTCATCGTTTCTTTAAATAATGGTCCAAGTTTACTTTCCATTCCTTTCATATTCATTTGAAAAGCCTGGCTAGAAGTATCGAAGACTGAATAGCATCCAGAAGATTTACATGAACAAGTATAGTCGGTAGAACCATTTTTATTTAAACAAACTTTTAGATCATCAGGTTTGGCCTTAACGGCAGCGTGGGCTTCATCTAAGATCAGTTTATTAAAAACATGCTGCCAATCAAGTTTACCCTCTTTCGCCTTCTCATTTATCATGGCATTTTTGATAACTTTAACTTTTTCTGCTTTATCACAAAGATCTTTCGTTGCCTGATCGCCCGGTTTCATTTGATAAACCTGCCCACACATATAAGCAACTCTTTCTTTTTGGCCTTTAATCTGTTGTTCGTTTTGCTTAATCAATTCGTATAAATCATAAGTGTTTTTTGCACCAATCATAATACGTCCTGCCGGCGTGTGCATGAACTTATCAATTTCAGCTTTATTCTTTTTCAAAATAACTTGCACTGCTTTTCTAGCAGCGAAGTCCACTGCACCTTGCATTTTACAGAAGTTTTTTTCCGCTGTTTTGGGATCAGCAGGAGGACAAGCTTTTTCCATCCCTTTTCTCACGAAAAGCATGGCGATATTTTCCGCATGCCCCATGGGTGTCCCTTGAGAAAATCCACCTGAACCAGGGAACAAGGCCCCAGCTGTTGACACACCAATATTGATGAGTGAAAAAGCATCGAAAGCTTGAGCTTGCGGAAGAATACTAACAGAGTAATCCAAAGTAAAGGCCAGGGCCTTCGCAAGTGACATCTGCTCTTGCGGCATTTCTATCATGTCAAAATTTCTAAATTCTTCAATTTCTTCAAGCGTTAAAGAATAAGTTCTCTCACCCTCTATATAATTTTCCCAATCAGCATAATTAGCATAAGCATGAGAATTACTTAAGTTGTTGAAGCTGGCATGAAGAACTTCAGGATTAACTTTATTAGGTTCGTGTTTTCGAAAATCATAGGAAGTCACATTACTCTGTTCAACATTTAAATCTTTTTTCAAATCAATACATTTTTTCTTCCAAGGGGCTGCTCTATCCGCAGCGACTCGCTGGCCTCGAGCTGTGGCCCTAAAAGCCTCAGCTTTGGCCTTTAAAGCTGGGGCTCCAGCAGCTCCATAGACGCTGGCTGCAGCGACTGCGGCGGCAGCATCAAAACCAATTGCAGTCTTATCATTGGCACGAGCACTGTTAATTAAAGTTGTATAAGTTTGTTCCGCCATCGCTTCAAAAGTGGCCATGGTTTGACCTGCAGTATTTAAAGCTGCAGAAGTATAAATGAAAGGACGTTCATAACGGAATTTCGTCAATTGAATATTTTCATTTCTTAAAGAAAACTCTAGGCCTCTTAATTGAGCATCATTAGCTGCAGCTTGAGTCGCAAATTGTTGTTCTCTCTGCTCATCTCTAGCATTTTCCCTCTCAGCATTATTTCTTTTAACAAATGAATCAATCGCACCAAACATGGTGCCACTGGCCTCTTCAGATTTTTTCTGGGCCAATAAATCACCATAGTCATTTTTCATTTTCTCTGTTTCAACTTTATGAATAAGTGCTGTGGTTAAATCACCAAACAGTTTGGTGACTTGGGATGCTTTATAAAGTCTTTCCGAAGGAATATTACAAACATTTTTTCTCTTTAATAAACTACGACCTTGGATGGCTAAACCAACATAAATCTTTGCATCTCCAGGAAGCTGATTCGCTAAAATATTAGCAGTACATAAGGTATCACCAGGTGCACACTGATTCAGACCATTCATAATCGTGATGCCTGTAGAGGCGATCTTTGCAATCTCACCCACAGGTCCCGGAACTTCTCCCATGGCATTGAGAGCTTGAGTTGCCATACATGAAGCTTTCGCTTTTTGATCTGTCATCGGAGCACACATGACCATTCCACCGGCAGCTTTTAAAGCCAGGGCCGCCATCTCACACTTTTTAGGATCTTTTTGTTTCGCACAGACTTGTGATTTTAATAAATCAGCAGCAGCTCCAATACCCTCTTTCGCCAAACAGGCTTTGTGTTCTCGGCCTAGTTGATCTTTTTTAGCTTGAGCTATTGCGATCGCTGCCATATTTGCAGCAGACTCAACACTATCTCCAGGTATCGCCTCAGAAACATTCACTGAATTTTGCGAAATCTTAATTTGCTGACAATTCAAAATACCAGCAGCTGTTCGTAGCCCTGTTTTCGCAATATCAGCTTTACGTAAACACGCTTGTTTTTCTTCTTCCGTTTTTTTCTTACCACAAGTCTGTCTCGCAATCGCATCCACTCCCTGCGAACCAAGTTCATTGGTCATACAAGCGGCAAAAGCCACTCGTTTTGATTCCGCACCTGGAGACTTATCTTCCGGTTTCCCTGGTAGCATCGAGGCGCAACGAGCACTACTCGCACCGGCTTGAGCGAGTTCATTCACCATTTGCATTTTTTTCAAACAGGCATCTTGGTCTTCTGGTTTAGGATATTTTTTCTTATTAGAACACATAGCCGAAGTGATAGCATTCACACCACTCAACGCAGCCCCCGCTAAACAGGCAGCCATTTGGTAAGTTTTATTCTGATTACCACCACTTTGATCAATCATAGTTGAACTAAAAGATTGATCCATATTCGATACGTTACAAGCAGCTTGCTCATTGAAGGTTATATTATTACCATCCACCGGAGCCTTACTTTTCTCTGTAATACAGGAAACGATTTTCATACCGCAGGCATAAAAGATATCGCTCTTACTTTTATATTGATTACAGGCTTGCACTTTCTGTCTACATTCAGGAATTCGGTCAGCTGTGGCATATTGAGACTGTGTGCCCCATCCTGCTCTGAGGTTCTCACAAAAATCTTCTGCATTTTCAATATGACTTTTTACTCCTCTTGGAGGAATACAAGAAGTGGCATCAGCTCCAATAGAAGCAAGGGCACCCACCATACCGCCTTCTTTCGCTAGCTCGGCCAAAGTCGCTTTTAAAAGCTCTTGTCCTACACGTCCAGTACGACACTGATTCTTCAACGATTTTTTTAAACAGTCATCATATCCAGTTCTCACGCCTGTCGATGCTGTTGCTTTATTATCATGATAACAAAGCAAGGCGATTTCTTTTTCATTATTAACTAGACCAGTGCTTAAAGCTTCATTTAAAGCAGTCTTATCTTCATAAGCTTTGCTGATGATCTGGATAGTGTAAGTCGCCGGCATATCACCGTAGAGTTTTTTATGTTTTTCATTAATAGTACTATCTTCACACCCTGAAATCTGGAATTCTTCTTTGAGGACATCACTCCAATCTCGGAGTGCGTATTTATCCCCTAGACCATTTTTATTAATACAAGTGGCCCACTCATTTTTAGATTCCTTTTTGTCAGTTTTAGCTTGTGCCTTGTCATAACAAGCGACGATTTCTTTTGTTTCAGCTTCATCAGCACCCAGTTCACAGGCTTTCTGTAAACGGCCGAAGAATTTTGAATCCACTTTCTTTTCGTATGTTGCAAGCTTAGAGTAACAAGCATTTCCACCATTTTCGATTGCATCAAGAGCTGCGACGATATCACAACCTTGAGCATTAAAAAGTTCTATCGCTTTCTCAAAAGTGGCATTCTGACTATCTTTAGACAGCTTTTTATAGGCTTTAGTACATTTGTTAATTTGTTCGTCGGAAATCTTTCCTTTCACTTTTTCTTTAAAAGTTGTATTCCCGTCTGCATCACCACTTGTTGCTTCATCAATCCACATTTTAGGA
>JBEIOQ010000032.1:0-20985 GCA_040377495.1 Halobacteriovoraceae bacterium | reverse complement strand
CGTAATTTCACCGATTTTATAGGTCGGGTTTTTTGTAATGTTTTTCTTTAAGAGTCGGTCTTTAAAATCGTAAACTTCAAAAACGTTCCCCATTTCGACGCCGTCAGCACGTCCTCTGTCTAAATAAACGATATTCCCTAAACTATAAACTGATTGGATTGCAGCATAACCATCAATAATCGATGCTTCGATATTACGTGGATTGAAGGTCTTAGTGATTCGAGGAATTTTTGGCGTATAAACAGTAATGCGGTCTTTTCTTTGAATAGTGCTCACCGCTTCTTGGATTTCACATTCCCACTTGTCGTCCACTTTACGCACTGTTTTGAGATGACCACTGATTCCATATTTATAACCAGTTCTTTCTGAACTTTCGTGTTTCGCCTTGCCCATACCGCTATAAACAGAATACATTTCTCCCGGCATGACGTTCACTGAACGATCAAATTTTACATAAATGATATCTCTGTTACCGAACATAATGCCGGCTTTTTGTCCGTTTGTAATTTCACCAAAATCTTGCACGATATTAGTCGTGACAAATGTATTAATGGAAAAACCTTCTTTATAACGAAAGAGAATTTTTGAATCTTTATCAAAACCCGTGTCATCGTAGCGGCCAGAATTATCCTGCAAATTAATTTTGGCGGTAGGTGGCTCATACTTTTCAAATTCACGGTTAGCAGACTGTTGCGCTGCTATTTCTAAGTCATCATAAGTGGCATCTGAAGCATATTGAACGTAAATCCCTTGTTCTTGCAAACGTCTTTTTTCATCCAGCCATTCCGGTTTTGCTTCAGTTCCATAGACATCCATTTTTACCGGGTTCTTCGATTCTGCTAGGCCTTCTCCAAACTCTCCTAATTTTAAATTAGGCAAGCTGTCTTGTGATCCTGTATCGAATGTTAAAACCATTCCAGGTTTAATTTCGTGAGGATTGGTAATGTAAGGGTTTAAAGACCAGATTTTGGCATAGAAGAATCCTGAACCAAAAAACTTTTTGGCAATTTTCCACAACCAATCACCTTCCACTATCGTGTATTTTTCAATACGTGATTTATTGGCGATTTCATTCCATTCTTTTTCAGGAATTTTATTTTGTACAAATTTAGAAACAGTGAGTAACTCTCTCTCTTCTTTACCCACATCAAAAACAATGGCCGAGGCTTCATCGATAACTACATTTTCGTTAACTATCTGCCCTTCTTTTTTAAGGTCATCTGATAGTTTACTTGCTTTGGCCTTATCTTCATCTTTCTTTTCAAAAGTGATAGTCCCGACGTCTTCTTTAAGCGCTTCTAAATCATCAATCTCTTCTTTATTAGATAGATCCAGAGGAACACCTTCTGTCAGGTGACTTTTTTCTACATCATTTAAACTTTCTGTTGGAGTTGATTTTTTAACCACTCCTTCTTCATCCACTTTCGCAGCTTTTGGATCTTCTAATAAAGCTGCGTCAGCTGGATCGGCAAGATTGAGTTCTTCCACATCACTGGATAGATCACTGCCCTGTCCGAAGCTGGTCGAACTTAAAAGCAGTAGAACAAATAGAATCGATACTTTTCTTTTGAAAGTCATCTATCAGGTACCGAATACATCCTTAAGTAAAGACTCATAACGAGCTTTCTTATCTGCTAGTTTCAATTCTTCGCTGCAAGTAATTGCGCGCTTAAGAGCATTGAGAACTAAGCCTGAATAAACATGGTTATTAATAATATCTTCATAAACTTGCATAGCGAGATCATATTCTTTTTGGGCCAATAACACTTCACCTGTACCAAATTTCGCACGTACTTGGATTTGTTTATTGGATGAACTCTTGGAAAGACCTTGAAGCATTTTAATCGCAGTATCGTATTTACCTTGTCCTGCCATTGCCATCGCTTTCTTTAATTCAGCGATTTCATTTTCAATTTTTCCTTCACCCGAAGATAGAGAATCGATCGCTTCAGAAGCCGATTTACCAGCAAGTAGCGGAGTTACCACTTGTGCACCTTTAGGGTCAAATACATCGACTGTTTCCATCAAAGTATTTTGGACTTCAATATCTTTCACTGGAGCTTTTTCTAATTCGTTCATTAAGTTTTGTGCATCGGCCATAGGCGCAGCTGGAGGTGCTTTCGCTTGGTTTTCTAACTCTGTGTATTTTTTCATCAGCGCATCGTATTGCGCTTTGGGAACCATTTCCGGCTCTTCTTCAGCTTCTAATTGTCGAGATAGCCATGCGCAACTTGTGAGTGATAATAATAAAGGCAGGGAAAAAAGAATCTGAGATATCTTAAACAAACGTCCTCCTGGACTTTAGGCATCATCCTAATTTTTTGACTTTCCTTCTCTTATATTTTAGAGCAGACTGGGGCTAAGATCAAGAAATCTTAAAGTTTGGGAACGCTGTATGAGTTCACTCAAGTATTCTGAGACAAAAAAATTACATGCAATTACTGTTCGAGTAAGTAAGAACGATTCGGCTTTCTTATATTTTACTTTCGAATCTAACGAAGGACTAGCTTTCTATTCAACCCTGGAAGAGTCGTCAGGAGAAAGTTATCGCGACATTTATCTTCGCTGTACACCTGAATATCACGAAGAAGTGGTCCGACAGCTGAAAGCTTTGGCCAATAAATTTCCTTTAGAAATCCTTGAAGACAAAATAATTGATGATGTGAGAACAAGAAATGTCCCATAACGAAGTCACCAGTTCTATTTATGGCCCAGTCCATTCTTGGCGTTTTGGCGAATCCTTAGGCATCGATCCCATTTTTCAAACTTCCATTTGTTCTTTTAATTGCATTTACTGTCAACTCGGAGAAATCCAAAAAGTGACAGCAGAAAAAAAAATTTATGTGACAACTAATCAATTTCAACATGACTTAGCTGAATTCAAGACTAATAACCAAAAAAAAATTGATGTGATTACATTTTCCGGCTCAGGTGAACCCACCCTTGCGACCAATCTTGGGGAAATGGTGGATATACTTAAAAAGAACTTCCCTACCACGCCGGTGCAAGTCCTTACCAATTCCACTTTACTTCAAGACAAAGACATTCAACAAAATCTTATGAAAATGGACCGAGTTATTGCCAAACTCGATGCCAGCGATAATGAAACACTAAGACTAATTAATCGCCCAGCCCCTGGTATTACCGTAGAAAGTATATTTCAAGGGATTATGGATTTTAAAAAAATTTATTCTGGTGAACTGGATATCCAAATCATGTTCATGCATATTAACCACCATAAACTGGATAAACTGTGTGAAATGTTAAAAGCGATACAACCTCATACGGTTCAGTTGAATACGCCAAAACGTCCTTACCCACTATCGTGGCACCGTGAATCGAGAGGCAACCACTCCCAAATTCGTGATTATGAAACAAGATCACTCAAAGTGATGTCAGAAGAAGAAGCTAAAATGATTGAAGAAACTCTTCGTACTAAAACCGGTCTGAATGTCCTTTCTATTTATCGAGAATAATATGAAAAAGAAATTTCTATTATCTCTACTATGCTTAGCTGCATGTTCTAGTGTCCAAAAAACCACACCTGGTTTTAAAAAAGAAGCTTACGTTTATGTTTCTCACAAAGAAATCACCGGGAATATTTGTTTTATTGGAGATGGTGGTAAAGGTAATGCTGGTCAATATCTGGTGGGAGAAGCGCTGGAGAAAGAAAAATGTGAACACATTTTTTATGTCGGTGACATTATTTATCCTGATGGTCTGACTGGCGCCGATGATCCTCTATTTGTTAATAATTTCGTCAAACCATATGCAGCACTAATTAATAATAAAAGTTTTCGTCAGTTTCATATGGCACTAGGCAACCATGATTACAAACTTAATCCTTATGCGTGGAAAGATCTAGCACTTAAGCACTCCTATCTTGTGGCCCATCATCTCTACTATATCGAATACTATAAAAATGTGTGTTTTTTTATTATTGATAGCAACCAATTCTTACTCAAAGATGAATACGAGAATAGTAAACTGCAAGCAGAATGGCTCAACTTTCAATTGAACAATAAAAAGACCTGTCCTATTTCTATTGCCATTGCTCATCATCCCTACATTTCCTCTGGAGGTCATGGAGATGCAAGCGGGTTATTGAAAGCTTTTTTAGAAAAATATATTATCGGGCACTTTGATTATTTTATAGCTGGCCATGATCATAATTTATCGGACGAAGGGACCTATAAAGGCACTCGCTTATTCATTTCAGGAGGAGCAGCTGAAGGGAAATGGCTACGAAGAATGCCGTACCAAAAAGGTTATGCTGCTGGTAAAAAGGGCTTTATCAAAATGAATCTAAATCAAGATCAAATTCGCTCACAATTTATTGAGGTAGAAAAAGAGAATGGAAAAATGATCACGAAAGTGGCAGCCGAAGTGGCCACCACTCCCTTGGGATTACGCTAAGTTTTCTTTCAAATATTCAATCACATCATCATGGTGAGTTTTAGTATTTACCTTTTCCATAATGTGTTTTAGTTTACCATCTTTTCCAATAATGAATGTCATACGCATAACCCCCATGTACTTGCGTCCATAAAGTGATTTTTCCTGCCAGACACCATATTTTTCTGCGATGGCATGATCGGCATCGGACAAGAGAGTAAAATTCAACTTTTCTTTTTCAATAAATTTGACCAGGGATTTTACAGGGTCTGGACTCATACCTAAAACCACTGTGTCCAATTTTTCCAACGTCTTTTTACTGTCACGCAAAGAACACGCTTGCACGGTACAACCAGGAGTCATCGCCTTAGGATAGAAATAAAGCACTACATTCTTCTTCCCTTTAAAATCTTTCAGACTTACCTCAACTCCTGCCTCGTTTTCCGCTTTAAAGCTGGGGGCGAGATTTCCTATTTTTGGCAATGACATGGCGAACTCCTCTAAGCTAAGATTATGTCATGTTAACTTCTCATTTTTTTTCAATTTTGTTTATTCTTTTTCTTAGTTTCAAAGTCGTGGCCAAATTTTATCTTAATTGGCGCAATGCTCGTTATATTCAACAGCATCGTGCAACTGTCCCTGAAAAATTTTCTGATGTCATTACCCTTTCAGAACACCACAAAGCTGCGGATTACTCGGTGGCCAAATTAAAACTGGCCAACATTTCTTTAATCATTGATAGTGCACTTTTGTTTTTCTTAATTAAATTTCATGGTCTTTCTTATTTTGATTTCGTTGCCAGTAATTGGGTGGAAGATAATAAAGTACGGGGCCTCGTTCTTTTTGCTCTAGTGGGAGTCTTAAGTTTTATCATCGACCTACCACTTTCACTTTATCAAACTTTTATTTTAGAAGAGAAGTTCGGTTTTAATAAAACTACTCTAAAAATTTATACACTCGATCTGATAAAAAGTACCGTATTAGGAGTTATCATTGGAGCCCCAGTACTTTGGTCTTTCTTTTGGTTAATGGAGAAGATGGGCCCATTGTGGTGGATCTGGGGCTGGATTTTTTTATCTCTTTTTCAATTAACAATGATGGTACTATATCCAGTTCTGATTGCTCCATTATTTAATAAATTCTCGCCTCTACCTGAGGGGGAATTAAAATCAACCATTGTTGACCTGTTAAAAAGAGTGGACTTCGGGTTCTCGGGATTATTTGTGATGGATGCTTCTAAACGCAGCTCTCATGGCAATGCTTATTTTACAGGTTTAGGAAAAAATAAACGCATCGTTTTCTTTGATACTCTTTTAAAAGATTTAAATCCGAAAGAAGCCGAGGCAGTTCTGGCCCACGAATTAGGCCACTTCAAACATAAACATATTTTGAAATCGATGATTCTTTCCTTTGTATTAAGTTTTGTCGGAATGGCAGTGCTTGGCTTTCTCTATCGTTATGAACCATTCTACGCTGGTCATAATGTATTTGAATCACCTTATATGGGTGTTTATCTTTTTTCCAGCTTAGTTTCTCTCTATCTTTTTCCCTTTACTCCTATTTTTACTGCTAAATCTCGCAAAAATGAATTCGAAGCGGATCACTTTGCTGCGAAAAACTCATCTGCCCAAGAACTTATTCATGCTTTAATAAAACTGTATAAGAATAACGCTGGAACACTGACGCCAGATCCTCTCTATTCTAAAATTTATTACTCACATCCACCCATCTTTGAGCGTGTGGCCCATTTAGAAAATTTAGATCGTGTCAAATAGACTCGACATTAACGATTTTTTTAAAAATTCAAAGTAAGGTTGTCGATACTTTTCAATTTCATTATGCATTTCATGATAAGCATCGGGATTAATGAAAAGACTAGCGCCCTTTTCATGAGTCTTGAAATAATCCTCAAACGCAGGAAAATTAACTACTTTATCTTCTGTCCCCATAGCGGCATAAAGGCTCGCTTTACAACGTAAAGGTTTGGAGAAAACAATTCGACAAGCGTTGATTAATTCAAATCCCATTTTAGAATGAATCTTAAGCGCGTTAAGAGGATCGTTCTCATAATTTTCCCTGACACGGATATCATGAGAAAGGTAATTTAAGTCCACAAGACCAGAAAGTTCCATGGTGAATGGAATGCTGGCCAAAGTGCGAGTGAGTGCCAAAGGCGAATGGCGGAAAATATCACCTAAAATTCCCGGTGTGGCCACGAGAGGAGCAGACAAAAAAACTTTTTCAGGGTAGTGATGCTTTTCAGCAACAGTCTGCATATAGTAGCTCGTGACGAGTCCTCCCATACTATGCCCAAAGAGAATAAGGCGTTTTAATCCATAATGCTCAGTTAAATAGTCAACAATCGCTTCCAGATCCCAAACGTACTCCCTAAAATCCTGAATATATCCTTTCCGGCCTTCTGTTAGTCCATGACCTCTTAAATCATATTGAAAGATGTTGAAATACTCACCTAGAAGGTTAAGGAGGTATTGGTGGCGGCCTAAATGTTCACCTAAACCATGGGTGGCGATGATCCAAACTGGACTCCCCTTCTCATGCACATGACAATTAAACTCTGTTCCACGAAATTGAATTTTTTTGTTTTCACCTAGCATAAAATCATTTTACTCTAATTTTCAAACTTTGATTGAAAAATATGACGAATTTCTTATAATGAAAAAATGTATTGTCCCACATGTTTTAGCGATACCCTTAAGCTTAGCTCTCGCGGCGTAGTGAAACTTTCCTTTAATGGGAAGAGTAAAGACACTTCACTTTTCCTCTATAACCTGCAAAAAGAGTCATCTGACGAAATCAAGAGATCTATTCAAGATAAAATTGAAGAATTTTTTAAGTGGTACTCTAGCTTCCAAAGCAAAGACCCCATTAAAAATATTGAACTTTATTCGAGTGATTACACTTGTACTAACAATTGTAAAATTCCTCTTAACACTCGCATCACAGTTACAGGGCTTCTTATCTCCACCAAAGAATTACAGAAAATGTGCCAAGACTTGGGACAAAAGTACCAAGTCCCTGTCCAGCTTAAATTTTAATTCTTATTTTCTTCGTTGATAATTTGTTGCTCATAGATCAAAAGCTTCACAATTGTCCGGTGAAGGGCCTCTACCACTGCCACCATAAAACCACGACGTCCTTCCTTATAACTTTTGAAAAACATCTGCCAAAAAGTAAACTGAAACATAAAATAAACAGCAATGGCACTGGTTTTACGTCCACTCTTTACTTTTTCACGGGCCTTGAGAATTGAATAGGTGCTCAATTTGGAAACTGAGTTGGTAATAGAATTATTAGGGTCATGGTGCAGTCTGGCCGTTTCTTTTACGTTACCAACGAGGATTGAATCATGTGTTGGTTTTTCACCTTTAATGACCGGATATTCATGAATTTGTCCCTCATAATGAACTAGGGATTTTTTAAAGAAACGTTCCTGATACCAGGATTTACCATGACCAGATTTAGTTTCTTTTCCTAAGATATACTCTGTTCGCACAATACGATAAAGTGGCAAAGCATTAGCATCATTGGCTATTTTGTAGAGTTCATCATGAAGTTCTTTGGTCACACATTCATCACTATCCACGACTAAACACCATTCATGGGTCGCTTTTGAAATAGCAAAATTACGTTGTTCCGAAAATCCTTCGAAACGATTAACTATAAAACGTCCCATATAGGAATGAGTAATTTTCTCTGTCATATCTGTACTACCAGAGTCAATCACAAGTATTTCATCAAAGTTTTTAACGGATTCCAGACAGCGAACAAGAGTTCGATCTGAGTTATGAGTAAGAACAAGCACAGAGATTTTTGACATATAGAACCTAAGATAAATTAAGGTTTTTAATTCATTTAGAATATTTTTCATCTAATGCTAAGCAAATTTGCTTCAAAACAAAATTATTCTTAAATTTTTTTTATTCCTAGATATAATCTTAGAATGGGTCTCAGGAGATTAAAATACAAAAACCACTTTACTCAGGTTTAAGGAACATATGTCAACCATTTTGAAACTAAATCCAGGCGATGTTTTGATTCACGAAGGTGAACAAAAGAAGGACCTTTTTTGGGTGCAAAAAGGTGAGCTTGCTGTTTTTCAAAAACGCTTGAGTTATGAAATCCACCTAGACAAAATTTGTGCCGGAGAATTGATTGGTGAATTAGCAGTCATAGATCAGTTGCCAAGAAGTGCAACAATTGAAGCTCTAACTCATTGTGAAATTATTCAATATTCGAATGAAGAGTTAAAAGATATTTTTGAAGCGCAACCTCAAATTGTTAAAATCTTATTGCAAACATTAGTTGAACGTCTAAGAAAAACCACAGCGCGACTTAACTAGAGTTTCACCCCGTATTCCTCTTTTTTTAATTTTTTACGATACTTCCTTAAAGTAGAGGACGTATTCACTAAATCACTCACACTAAAAAAGCGATGATTTTCACCAATGTCCTCAGGTCCATAATCATAACGATTGGTAAAAGTCAGAACAAAAGGATCTTTGGTATAAAAAGCATGATTTCTCTTCACCCATTCGTGCACCAATACTGGAGTTGAATGTAATGAGGGATCGATCACTTTCAATAGAATATCCTTTCCCACTTTCACCGCGACGACAGGGGCCACATGATAAGTCCACCCCAAGTCTTGCCTTGGTCTTAGCTCTCCGAACAAGAACACCTTTCCCACTTGAATGTGATGAAACTGAGCAATTCTTGCCATCCGGTGAGCACGAGCGTAACAACCATCTTCATCATATTTAAAGGGTATAGTCTTTTTATTGGCCATCAAAATAAAAAGTTCCTGAGTCTCTTCTTCACTGAGCACAGTCAGGTGTAGGTTGAGGTCATGGTGGCGGTTATTATCTTCTAAAATTTGTGGTAAAGGTCCTGCAAAAAGCCGCTCTAATTTAGGGGCTTCCGTCTCATAAGCTTCACCCTTTAAGCGAAGGGGCTTCATCATAACCGTCTCTGCCCAAAGTGCAGTTGAAAGCATGGCGATCCATAGAGCTATACTCAGTTTTAATTTCATCATGGATCGCAAACTAACATAAACACCTGTTTTCCCAACAGGTCCCTCTGAAATAATTACCTTACAAAACACAAACTTGTGGAAATAAATTTGAGGGCCGCTAAAACATCTATATTCATCATTTAGGAGTTCTCATGAAAGCATTATTGTTTCTTTTAGTCGTCAGTTCTACTTCCGTTTTTGCTCAAGACATGTCAAAAAAAGAGACTTACGATAACTCAAATATTGAAATGCCAGATGGTAGTTCTCGCTATGTTGGTAAATGCTCAACACATGAAATTTATGAGAACTTCTACTTTAAGAAGACCAAAGTGATGCAAAAATATGTGAAGCCTTATCAAATGGAGAAAGCTGAGATCAAAGCAGTTTACGATAAGTTGGGTGAAACATTCTTAAAAGAAGTCTTCAAGGTTATGGGCATGAATGATGTCGCTGAACCAAAAGAGAAAACTTTAGATATTCTAGAACAATATATTGATGATATTTACGTGGAAAAAGTATCACATGTCCTCTACCCGGAAATGAACCTGATTCGTGCCAGCGTGGGCGTCGGTGGTGGTAACGGTGGATATGTGGTTATGAACCGTAAACTTGAAGGCAAAAAATTTAAATATGAGTTAGTCTCTTATACTTTTGATGGTGATGTGAATTTCTGTGATAAATCAGTTTGGTTAATCAATAAGACGAAGTAGTAATAAAAAAGCCCGCTAGAGCGGGCTTTTTTATTTTAATGCTCACCCAAATAAATTTTTCGAACTTGGTCGTTATTGAGAAGATCTTCTCCCTTCCCTTCTAATGAAATTTGTCCCGCTTCTAATACATAAGCGTAGTTAGAAATTTTAAGCGCTTGCTTGGCATTCTGCTCAACCAGAAGAACGCTCACGCCTTTCTCTTTATTAATACGAACGATGATATCAAAAATCAGCTTCACTACTTGAGGAGCTAATCCTAAAGACGGTTCATCTAAGAGAAGAATTTCTGGTTCACCAATCAATGCTCTAGCGATTGCGAGCATTTGTTGCTCACCACCAGAAAGAGTGCCTGCTTGTTGCTCAATTCTTTCTTTTAGACGTGGGAATAATTCAAAAGCATCTGCTAAATTTTTTTCAAAGTTAGCTTTGGCGTGCTTTCTTCCTGCTACCCCTAGTTGTAAATTCTCTTTAACTGAAAGATTAGGAAAAATCCCACGACCCTCAGGGGCGTGAATTAGTCCATTGGCGACTAGCTCATGAGGTTCTTTGCCCTGTGTATCCTGTCCCAGAATTTTTATCGTTCCTTGGCGGTTACCAACACCTGAAATTGCTCTCAAAGTCGTCGTTTTCCCTGCTCCATTGGCACCAATCAAAGAAACAATTTGGCCCTCAGGAAGATGGAAAGAAATCCCTTTCAGCGCTTTAACATTACCAAAGCTAACTTTCAGGTCCTTAACTTCTAATTTATCATTACTCATTCATCCACCCCCAGATAAGCTTCCACTACCTTTGGATCATTTTGAACAAAGTTAGGTTCACCTTCTGAAATCAGTTCTCCGTGATCTAAGACATAGATGTATTCACAAATCTGCATCACCAGACGCATATCGTGCTCGATTAGAAGGACTGTGAGTTTATGTTTTTCTTTTAATTCTTTAATGAGGTTCGTTAGTTCCAAAGTCTCAGTTGGATTTAATCCAGCAGCTGGTTCATCTAAAAGAAGCAGCTTTGGACTTAAACCCATAGCACGAGCGATCTCAAGTTTACGTTGTTTTCCGTAAGGCAGTGAGCCCGCTAGATCCTGGGCATTTTCAAGTAAACCCATGAACTTTAAAAGCTCATGAGCTTTAGCACGATTTTTTTCTTCTTCTTCGATAAAAGCCTTAGTACGGAAAAGATTTTGCACGAAAGTGGTTTTTGACTGGCTAAAAAAGCTCGTCATCACATTTTGTTCTACCGTTAATTCTTTGAAGAGACGAATATTTTGGAAGGTTCTTCCAATTCCCTTTTGTGCTAATTGATAAGGAGAAAACTCTAAAGTTTTTTCACCATGCAGATAAACTTCACCTTTCGTTGGCTTATAAATTCCAGTGATGACATTAAAAATAGTGGATTTACCGGCACCATTAGGTCCAATGAGTCCATACAGCTTTCCTTCTTGTAAAGTGAAGCTAACATTTTGATTGGCCTTGATACCACCGAAGAAAAGGGACATATCATTTAGTTGGAGGATAGCCATTTCATCTCCTTCGTTCCCATCAATCCTTGCGGTTTAAGAATCATAATTAAAATCATCGTGAGTGAATAAAGCACCATACGTAGATCAACACCTGTAAAGTCTTGCACCTTACGTAATGCTTCTGGTAGTACAGTGAGGATCGCTCCTCCCATCATGGCCCCGGATAAACTTCCTAAACCGCCAATGACGTTCATCGCAATAATTTCAAAACTTTTCACAAAAGTGAAAGTTTGTGTTGAAAGATAACCTTCAGAGTGAGCAAAACAAGCACCAGCGACACCAGCAAAAAAGCTGGAAAGCACGAAGGCTTGAACTTTAATCTTTAAGGGATTAATCCCCATCAGATTCGCTGCCATTTCATTTTCCTTAACCGCGAGCATCGCACGCCCAAATTTTGAATCGCGAATACGCTTAATCAAAACGGTGATAGCGAGAGTTAAAAAGATAATCGTACCAATATTAATGAACTGAGGAATTTCAGTCATCCCGCGTGCTCCACCAACGGCATCAATATTGAGAATCAAGATACGAATAATTTCCGAGAACCCCAAAGTCACCATTCCTAGATAATCTCCACTTAAACGCAGAGATGAGAACCCAATCACAAAGCCAGAAATAGCTGCGATTGATCCCCCAACTAATAACCCAATCATTAATTGAACTAACATAGGTGAAGTAGGGAAAAACTTAGAAATAACAAAAGCGGATGTATAAGCTCCGATCGCCATGAACCCCGCATGTCCCATGGTGAATAAGCCAGTGAAACCGTTAATCAAACACAACGACGTCGAAAGAATAATATTAATCCCGAGTAAGACTAAAATAGAGTAGTAGTACGGGCTAATCAGTCCGTTAAAACGGTCTGGTTTAGTAAATAGAAGTGCATCTGCGTTTAATCCAAAACTACTTAAAATAAAGTTAGTGATTAACCCGATGACAAAAAAGATTAAAAGTTTTTGAATTGTTTTATTCATATTACACCTTCTCAATTTTGGCCTTACCAAGAAGACCAGAAGGTTTAATTAAAAGAACGAGAATTAAAATCACAAAAGCTAAAGCATCACGATATGTTGATGAAAGATAACCTGCGACATAAGTCTCAGAAAGACCCAAAATCGCAGCTCCAATCAAAGCCCCAGTAATATTTCCAATTCCACCCAGAACGGCTGCCACGAAAGCTTTTAGTCCTGGAAGTAGACCCATTAAAGGATCGATCTTCGGATAAGCTACTCCGTAAAGCACTCCGGCTGCTCCTGCTAAAGCACTACTCATTAAAAAAGTAATCATGATTACTTTATTAACGTTAATACCAATGATGCCTGAAACGTCGATACTGTGACTAATCGCTCGCATCGCTCGGCCAAACTGAGTATGGAACACCAAAAAGTGCAGAATACTCATCAACACGATTGCAATGAAGAAAATCGCCACTTGGTTTGAATCGAGAATCAATCCACCAGGCAGAGCTAAATCAGAACGAGGAAGCAAATTAGGAAAAAATTGTGGACTGGCACCAAAGACTAATTGTCCGCCGTACTCTAAGAAAAGAGAAACTCCAATCGCCGTAATTAAAATATTAATACGTGGGGCTTTTCTTAAAGGACGATAGGCAAATCGTTCAACTAGAGCTCCGACGATTGCACTTCCCACCATCGCCATCACTAAAACAATAATGGTCCAGAAAAAAGAACCATTAGTATCTTGGATTTTTAAAAAGCGGATGGAGTATAAACCGACGAATGCACCCACCATGAAAAAATCACCGTGAGCAAAGTTGATTAATTGAAGAACGCCAAAAACCAGGGTGTAGCCTAAAGCCACTAGGGCGTAAATACTCCCTAGGGCCAGACCATTAATAGTGTGCTGTAAAAATTCGATCAAGAAGAACTCCTTAAGGGTTTACAGATTCAACAAATTTGAACGCATTACCTACAACTTTAAGGATAACTGCAGATTTAACTGCATCGCGATCTTGGTTAAGTGTAATTGCGCCTGTCACACCTTTGTGATCAGCTGTTGCTGCGATGGCCTTTTTCAAATCTTCACCATTTAAGCTTGGAGATTTTTTCATAGCTTCAATAAGAATTTTAGCAGAATCGTACCCTGCAGCTGCTAGACCATCAGGAACAACATTGTATTTTGCCTTGAAGTTTTTGATGAACTCAACAACTTCTGGGCGTGGATCTTCAGCTGTATAGTGATTTGAAAAATAAGAATTTTCTAAAGAATTTCCACCGATCTCAGTCAATTTTGGTGAATCCCATCCGTCACCACCAAGAAGTGGTTGGTTAAGACCGAGAGCTCTTGCTTGACGAGCAATTAGACCAACTTCTGTATAATATCCAGGAACAAAAATGAATTCAGCTTTTTTATCTTTTAAGCTGGTAAGTTGTGCTTTGAAATCTGAATCGCCTGAAGCGTATTTTTCATCGGCAACAACGGAACCACCTAGTGCAGTTAATGTTTTTACAAAATAATCTGCTAAACCCATTGAGTAGTCTGATTTAGAGTCACGTAGGATCGCACCTTTTTTAAGCTTAAGTGAGTTCACCACAAATTTTGCCATAACTTCACCTTGGAAAGGATCAATAAAGCATGTACGGAAGATATAATCACCTTTTTTTGTAACATCAGGATTAGTTGAGCTAGGAGAAATCATTGGCACTTTATTTTGTTGTGCCACTGGAGCTGCAGCAAGTGATCTAGTTGAAGCAACTTCACCTAGGACAGCGACAACTTTATCAACGTTAATAAGTTTTTCTACTGAAAGACGAGCTTCTTCAGGTTTACCTTGGTTATCATAAACTTTAAGTTCTAGTTTTTTACCATTGATTCCGCCAGCAGCGTTGGCTTCATCAATTGCTAATTGAATTCCGTCACGGGTAGAAAGACCAAAAGTAGCCTCCGTACCAGTTAGTGAACCGTAGTTACCAATTAAAATGGTGTCGGCTTGCTTTTTGTTACAAGCAGCCAGTGCGAGAGCTAGCACAAGAATCGACGTGATTTTTTTTAGCATGATGAAACTCCTGTTATGAGATGGAATCCTTGTTTGTAGAAAACAGAAAAATTTATAACATTTTCAGCACAGTCGTACAATCAAGTATTGGAATTAATTGAGAACTCATGGCCAAGAGCAAGATAAAAAAGAAGACCTTGGGTAGATGACTAACTCTATGAAATCTAAGGCTTTCTTAAGGATGATCGAAACTCAAGAAAGGGCCCATTTTACCGATAAGTTCCTATGCAATTTTTATTCGCCTGCATGACAATTTTCTCTCTTACCATTTTCACTTCAGTAGAGGCGCAAGCGAATGTTTGTGATGATCAAACGAAAAGTTTCATTACTCAATATGATGAATATAGAGATGCCTCCAAGCTGGCACTAAAACGCCAAGGTCTTCTAGAAGATATTCGAAAGTGGCAAAATTGGAGACGTAATGGTGAGCTATCGGAAGCCCTTTTTAAGCGCGCAAAAATGGAAAATTCTATTCGTTTTGGTCTGCAATTTGATGATGCATATTTAGTTAAAAATAAACTCGAGGCCATGAGTAATCGTGTGCAATTGGCTTACCATATCGTGAAAAAAAATCGGGCCATGTTGGAAGAAATAACTTTCTGGTTAGAAAAAAATACAGCCCATGCAGATCGACCAAAAATGTTAAAGCAGCTGGAAGAGCTTAAAGCGGAAAACCTCAAACATGCCAAAATTATCGCGCGTGATATTGACGAATACTCGGCTGCGTTCACCACTCTCAATGAGTTAGCGATTGGAACTGACATGGTCGCTCTCCATGCAAAAAATGTAATCGATAAGCTACAGTCTCATTACATCCTTGATATGTTTTTTAAAGCTGCAAAAATCACCGAGAAAGAAACCCCTACAGTGCTCCAACTCTATAAAGTTCTCGAAGAATATTCAGCTGCAGGTATCTATAAGTTACGCCTAGAGAAACGTGCTGAAATGATTTCAACTATAGTTTCTATGGTTCCTTCCCCTGCGGAATTTATACTTAATCACGCGGATAAATTAATGAGTCGTTTTCCTAAATTGACAGTGAATCTCATTAGGGATTTCGTAAGTGATATTAGAGCACTCGGTATTAAACGTTCATACCTCCGAGATATCCAAACAGTCCTAATAAGTGAAGCTGAAGGCTTGGATCAACTAAAACTACTTATGTTGCAAAATGCAGGGACTAAAAATGATGAATTCCTTCAAGCCTTTTCTAAATGTATTGAGTGTAAAGATAAATGGAACACTATAAAAAGGATGGCAGCAGAAAGTGATGCGGACTTTTTTCAACGTATGGGTCAGGCAGAAGAAAAAGCAAAAAACTTAGGTGAATACTCCTTATTAAGAGATGAGTACAAAGTGAAACTCTTAAAAAGAGCTTTGGACTTTGCTCTAGTTTCTGCACCCATCATAGGTCTTTCATACTTCTATTATGACAATGGCATCGCTAAAACAGTAGAGGAATCAGAAATGGCAAAACCTCTTAGTAACGAAGAAGAAAATCAGCTGGATGAACTTTATGACGCAACAGCTGTGGTGGTTGAAGAGATGCAAAAAGGTAATTCTACCAAACCCTAAGTCCGACACTTAATTAATTGATTTCATTGAAAGAAAAAATTTTAATTTTCTCTTTTCGATCCGTTTTTTTATTGTTAGTTTGACTACATGAAAAAAAGTATCATATACCGAACAATAATTCTACTATCACTCTTACCCCTTACTAACGTTTGGGCCCAAAATGTCATTACCTCAGAAGATGTTTTCTCTGATGGGACGGCCAGATTCCTTAAAAATTTCGATGCAAACTTAATGTTCATAAACGATTTCCAAAATAGCCGTTCTTCCAATCTCGGAGGAAATGCCAACATCAATGCAACGGAAGCTTTCCTATCTTCGGATCTAAAAACATTTACTCCGATGAATGGATCCTTTAATGCTCACTTTGTTCATATCCAAGGAACAAATCCTGCGATCAAAATTGGAGACACACAAGCTACCAGTAACATTGCCGTCCCAGAGACTGTAAATAGAATGGCTGATCTATGGTACCAGCATAATTTTGGCGAAAAAGTAAAACTACTTGCTGGAATTCACGACATCAGCACAGAATTCTATGTTACCGATTCTTCCTTAAACTTTACCCACGCTTCCTTTGGAACGGGCGCAGAACTTTCTGTTTCAGGCCCGCACGGCCCTTCTTTATATCCTGTAACAACAGTTGGTCTAAGAACCAGTGTGGATTTCTCTGACCAAGTTTCTTTATTAACGGGAATCTATGATGCGGACCCAGGTGATACTAGTACTTACTCTAGCTTTAAATATAAAGTGAACAGTGATGAAGGCGCTCTCCTCATTTCTGAGCTCGCTTATAAAGTGGAGAAAAGAAAAATTGGTCTTGGTGGTTGGGGTTACTCAGTTAAACAAACTCATCTTGAAGATGAAACACTGACCGCAAGAAGTGCTGGTATCTATATCATGCAAGAAGAAAACCTGAATGATCACATGAGTGTGTTCGCTCGTTTTGGCTATGCTAATCCACGCACAACCACAATTACGAACAACATCGTGGTGGGTGGGATTTATAAGGGAATTTTACAAACAGATCTGAAAGATGAAATTGGCTTAGGCATAAGTCGTGCTCGTTTCTCCAAAAACTTTTTACGTAGTTTAAATGCCCCTGCGGAAGATGCAACAGATGAAGTTGCAAAAGCAGTCGAGGAAGGAACAGAAGAAGAACCTAGTATAAGCTACAAAAACGCGGAAACAGCCATCGAACTCTATTATCAGTTCAAACCACTAGAGCAAATTTTACTTCGTCCAGATGTCCAATTTGTGTCTAACCCTTCTGGAGATCCTGCCAATGCGAATGCCTGGGTAATGGGGTTTAGAGCTCAAATCAATCTATAAGTTTTACCTTTCCTCTTTCAATTGAACACAAATTCTGAGAGCTTCGGGACACAACAGTGTCCCGGAGTTTTTATGTTTAAATTATCACTATTAGCACTAGTTCTTTCGACATCTGCTTGGGCTGAAACAGTACAAATTAAGATCAGTGGCATGCAAAAAATTAAAGGTCAGATTGCTTTAGCAGTCTTTGAAGACCCCGATTTGTTCCCAGATAATTATAAAGGAGCGATCGTAACAAAATTCTATCCAGTCACTCAGTCTCTTGATTCTATGATTGTAAGTTTTGATATCAAACCAGGACGATATGCCATTGCAACTTATTTGGATGCAAATATGAATAAACAAATGGATAAAAATTTATTAGGTATACCTAAAGAGCGTTTCGGATTTTCAAATAATCCGTCGGTGCAATTCTCTGCTCCCAACTTTAATGAATGTGATATCGAAGTAAAGCCTCAAATCAAAAATCAGTTCTCCATTAATCTCATCTCATTATTCTAAAATAAAAAAGCCCCTCAAAAAGAGGGGCTTTAACTATTAATGCAAAGCTCTTAAATTATCGAGAGGATATTTAAAGTTATTTCCCACTTGAACTAGTTTTAACATTGTTCCTCTAGTTACACCTCCCATAAAACCAAGCCCAAGTCCGAATCCGTGTGTATCTTCACCTGTTTTTACTGCGAACAAACCACCTATTGTAATTTCTCCTGAACCAAAAACATTATTTTTAGTATTAATATCAAAATCTCCATAAATTGCAGTCGCCGCTGCTCCAAAACCTAAGTGTCGTGCGGCCATAGGAACAACAACTGCCAGAACTTTACCATTATCTCCTGTGCAAACACCAATCCCTAAACCGACACCTCCACCAATCACCACAGCAACATCAACTTGTGCTCCCCCGATATGACAATAATAGTGAGGAAAAATATTTGTTTTTAAAATCTGTATCACCTTATCATCGATTGGGCCCAACGCTTCTGCCATCTTGTCCATTTCTTCACGTGAGATTTTGGCTTGATCTTTCAATTCATTTTTTAAACTTTCACAAGTTTGTACCAATTCTTTGACATTACTTTTTTCATAGGCGGCGATGATGCCATAAAGTTTTGTCATTGCATTCGCATTCATACGGCGAGCATCAATCGTCTTGCGGACACATTTGAGTAAATTTTTTTCATCTCTAGACTGACTTTTGGCTTGGGCTTGATTCATACCTAAAATAGTAACAAATAATATGAAAAAGATTTTCATAGTTTCCTCCTGTTGGATATTTATTGAAATTGTAAATGAGATTAAAAATTTAAGGTGTGTATTTGGAATTTTTTACAGAGGAGAAACGAATATTGTGTTAACTAAAATGAGCGGTGCCTCCGTTAGGAAACACCGCTCATGATTATTATTCTTTAATACCTAATTGTTTAAGACCATAGTTAAAATCATTTCCAATTGGAACAAGTCGTAGCATTCTCGCATGAAGTGATCCAACCATTAAACCGACACCAACCCCAACGCCCTCTACGATTTCTCCCGACTTAATAGCAATCCCTAGGCCAAGGCTTCCATTATCAACATTAAAAGACTTTGCTTTCCTTTTTAAGACAAAATCATAGCTTACCACCGTCGCCGTCAATCCCATACCAAAATGAAAAGATGTAGTAGGAACAACTACCGCCCACACTTTACCATTACTGCCTAAACAACTCCCAATGCCTAAACCTACTCCGTAGCCTGCATAAAATGCAGCATCAACATTAGCTCCAGTGATTTTGCATCGATGAGAAGGGAAAATGTTATGTTTTAAAATACTAACGGCTCCAGCATGATTTAAAACTAATTCATCTGTCATTGCTTCCATCTGATCGCGAGTGACTTTAGGTAGATCTTTTAATTCATTCTTAAGCTCTTTACAGGCTGTAATTAGCTCTTCTGTACTCGTAATACCGTAGGCGGCGATAATACCGTGTAGTTCCATCATGGCCTTGTCATTGATACGCTCCCCATCAATGGTTTTACGAACGCATTTCAATAACTTTTTTTCGTCTTTAAAGTTATCTTTGGCCTGGGCCATGCTCATGGCCAACATAGATGCCAAAATAATAATTGTGACTTTCATTTTTATCTCCTTAATAAAGTATTTTCTGACTTTCGCAGAAGTTCGAATTTGCTGCATTAATTTTTATCAATGTCTGAATTTTTTCTGATAACCAAATGAAAAGCCCCTCTTTAAAGGGGCTTAGCTGATAGTGTATGTCATTGAGTTATTGAAAACTAGTTAAGAGCACCAAGATTTTCAAGACCTCGCTCAAAATTATTCCCAATAGGAAGTACTTTTAGCGCGAGCCCAGTGGTTCCACCAATCATTAGTCCAAATCCAATCCCTTCGCCATCAATATCATCACCTTCTTTTTGGGCAAAGATAAAGCCTAAATTGATTTCCAATGTTGAATCAAACACTGGCTTTCCTCGATAGATATAAAATTCGCCATGAATTGCTTCTACTGTTGCCCCACCGCCAAAATACATTGATGCCGTTGGAATAAACATTCCCCAAATACGCCCATCCGTACTTTGACAGCGACCAACACCTAGGCCTAAGCCAAAACCTATACCTAAAGCAGCGTCAGCTTGAATTCCCCCCATCTTACAATGCATCGATGCATCGATATTATCACGTAAAATATATGAGCCCTTTCCTTCAAGATTCTGGTAAGAAAAAATATCCCACATTTTATCAAAGCTAATGCGAGGAAGTTTTTTGAATTCTTTCTTCAAAGTTTCACAACGAGTTGCCAATTCTGCAGCATTACTACGATTATACTCGTTCAAAAGATTATTCAGTTTTTCTAGAGCTGGCCCATCAACTCTTTTATTATTGATGGTTTTACGAACACATTTTAATAAATCGATTTCAGTCTTCAACGTCCCTGCAGCATGTACATGAGAAAATCCAAAAACCAGCACCATTACAAAAATTAATTTAGTCATAAAATCTCCATAAGTATTTCAGTGATACCAAAATAGCTCAGTTCAACTGATTCCTGTTTGACATAAATCAAGATAATGTAAATTTAGGTAAATTTTACTATTCTAAGTTAAGGAAATGACAGGTGTGTAAGAAAAAGAAATCCCTTTAGGGGATTTCTTTTTGAAGAGCATCTTTAAAAAGTTTAAGCGTTTTATCATGATAAGCAATCTCACCATGCCCGCCAGCACCTAAGCCAGTTTTAATAAAAACATTCTGATCAGCTCCATCCACTGGTGAGCCTTTAATTCCAAATTTCCATTTTCCTTTTAGTCCTAATGTATCAACTGTTTGATAAACATTTAACCACATCTTCACATTCCAAGGTTTATACAATGTTTCTGGCTGAGAGCGTGACCACACATTGATATCCTTATGTTTGAT
>JBEIOQ010000053.1:0-15572 GCA_040377495.1 Halobacteriovoraceae bacterium | reverse complement strand
GAAGATGAAGAAAAAATGAAAAAATTTGATTTATCTATCGTAAAAGCTCTCGTTGCTGGTTTTGAAGGTAATTAAAATGAGCCATAATCTGTTAGTGTTATATTTGGGGCAGGATACAGAGTTCTTAAAAGATCTTGACTTGTTTTGTAACGAGACTGCAGTTACTAAACTAGAGCAACATTTGTTGGTGAAAAACGTATGCTATCCGAAAGGATATATCGATGGGACTGTGACTCAAGAGTCTTTAAAAGGAAATGTTGTCATTGCTTTTGTGGATTTTTCTGACGAACTTAGTACTCATAAAGCTCTTTTGGATGAGATTCAGTTTTTAAAAAGACAAAAATCAAGTAGAAGTATTTTATGGGTGGCGCTTTGGGGTAGTGAGGATCAAAAAAGAGAATTTTCCTATTTGTTTTCAAATGGGTTTATTCTTTCGTATATCAAAGGGACTGAAAATCATCTGCTTTTCTTTGACAGCTTTCATTTGGCTTTTGAAAAGGAAATAGATAGTTTAGATTATGCCCGTGCTCGAAATATAAACTTGAAACTTAAGGTTGGTTTCATTGCGAGTCTATCCCTTATTTCTAAAAACTTTTTTACAATAGAAACCGATATTGAGCCTTCAGGCGACCAATTCTTGTTACGAATGGGAATAATTGATAAATTGAAAGAAAAGAGTTTTAAAATTAAGACTCACTATTTTTCTAATTACCAGTTTCCATTCACTGAATGTTATTCCATGATTTATCCTTATCCAGGGCCTTGGGATGAAATCACAATTGACAGTTTACAGAAAGAGACAGTGGAAACCTGGATTGATAACAATCAATCTAAACTCAAGTTGTTGCCGAAATTTATAAAGGTCTATACTTCAAACTCTCTTCTGTTAGAAGATATAGCTGACTTAAATGACACATTTGTTTTTGAGTCCGAAGATAAGATGTACCAGGATACCATTGATTCTGAATTAGAGTTGAAAAGACCTGGGCTCATTTTTATTGAATTAACCAAGAGTGATAAAAACGGTGCTGTAGACTTAGAGCAAGCTGAGCTACTAATAAAAACAATTAGAAAAAAACCAACTTATGAACCAGTTCTTATCTTTAGCCAATGCCCTTCACAGGCCGTGGCTTTAGGAAAGTTATTTCAATATAAAAATTTATTGGCCATGGAGGAAGCTCTAAGCTTAAAAAGTCTGAAGCTTTTCCTTGAAACATATAAAGAGAAAATTAAAAAGGAAGAACTCACAGGAGAATATTGCTTTAGTAATATTGATAGCCGAAGAAGTATTGAGATTATTGATGCGATTGATTTAAAGTCATTGACGGAACATGATGTAACCTTTTTTTATCCTACTCAGATACCGATGTATTCTGTTTTGCATTTTGAATTGCCAGTAGATTTTTATGCAACAATTATCCCTGTTTATCAGGAAATCACCAAACATCAGAGAGGCTTTTATTATAAAGCCATTATTCATGGCATATCTGAAGATGCCAAAAAAGATTTACGTAAATTTGTGAACCAAATTATTTATAAGCCGATTGAATCTATTACGAAAGAAGTTGTCGAAAGTATTCTTGAGCATGCTCCTGAAAAAATTATACCTAAGGTTGAAGAAGCAGTAACAAAGGAAGCAGATGAAGAAGAACCCGAAGTTTCCCAGGAAGTTGGAGGGGTGAAGCGTAGGTTTAAAGGAAAATCAAAACTATAGTGGGAGTATTTATGAAAAAAAGAGGTTCGGTTTTGATTATTGATGATCAAATTAATTTGCTTGAGACTTTGAAATTAACTTTAGATGATTCGGTGGAAAAAATTTATTTGTCTCAAAGTGGTAAAGATGGGCTGAAAGTAATTGAGAATAATAAAATCGATTGTATTATTTGTGACGTTTTTATGCCAGAAATGAATGGTGTAGAGGTTATTAAAACTATCCGTCATAACAATTTAAATATTCCTTTTATCTTCTATACTGGATTTGGTTCAAAAGAATTAATGTTTGAGGCTGCTCAGTATGGGGCTTTTGACTTTTTAGAAAAACCAAGCTTGGATAAATTAGTTGATGTTGTAGGACAGGCTATTCGTTACAGTGAATCAAAGAAAATATGAATGAATCTAGAGCAAAGTCTTATTTAATATAGCTTTCTCTTCTTCTAGTCTCTGCAGCCAGAAGTCTTGCAGCCAAGCATAAGCTTTGTTCATGGTTGCTTGCGGGTTCTTAAAACCCAGCGGTTGTTTGCTGGCCTTTAATGTGTAGTAAAGTAAATAAGGCACGTGATCTAAATGATCGTCAACATAGGATGATGGAAGCATCGGATAGCCTCGGTCGTGGTGGAAGTTAAACATGAAAAAACCAATGGCGTAACGTAGTTCTTTATCTTCAATTTTTTTTCGGGCTGTATCTAATTCTGTTTTCCAGATTTCTGATTTTGCCCGCAGCTCTGTAACTTGGTTTAGGCCCAAATTGTACATAGTATTGTAATCTTTACGAGTGGCAAAGATGGCAGAGGAATGGCGGATATCATGCATCCAAAAGTCACCACCAGGACGGACAAATCCATCCGCGGCCACAGGTTTACTGGTCATGGAGATGGGGAAGACGTCGTAAGATACGAGTCGGGAGAAAATATCGGGACCTAATTCTTCCGTGGTGGGAAGAATGATCATTTCCAATTTATCTTGATTCATAAAAGCATCTTCGAAAGTCTTAGATGCCTGTTGAAAACCATCCACTGGACTTTCTTTTTGAAAAACACTGAAACTTCTTTGTTGAAATAAAGCATATTCTTTTTCAATTTTAAGTTGTTTGTAACCTTGAAGGTAGCGATCAATGTAAAGCAGAAGACGATCACGTACATTGAGTAATTTCAAATCAAAATGTCCGATTGCTCGGGAGTAAAAATAACTAATCTCATAAAGATTTTTGTAGTCAACTTTCCCGGCCATTAAGTAACCTTGAATTTCTCTTTGCACATCGTCCAGGTATTGCATCGCAATTTCATATTCTTTGATTTTTTTAGCACGAAAAGGAGTCGTGAGGTAAGCCCATACACCTGTTTTCGCTTCTAGTTCTGCCACTCTGGCCTTAAAGTTTACAACTTTTTCGGTAATTTCTGTATTCATGCTTTCCAATGCAGGCATGCCCAGTTCACTATAATCAAAGCCGTAAGGATTATCAGGTGTGAGTAATTTTTGAGCTTCGAACTTGGCCCTTGTCGTGAGAATAAATTCTTCTGGATCTTTCATTACGCTTTTTAGTACTGGATATTTATCGGCAAGTCTTTTGTTGATCGTCCGATAAGCTGCCATTTCTTCTGGTGAGCGAAGATAAATATCGCAGTTAAGAGCTAAGGCTCCAAAGGAAAAGAATAGAAGTGAGAGAAACAAAAAGAGCAGTTTCATCATAGATACTTTTCGTCTAGAGTGAGAACTGACTTGAGGTAACCTTTCTGCTTAATGCTTATCTAATGTTTTGTTATCATGGATACCTGGGCTGTGCGCTCGGTTATTCTTGTTGGTTTTCATTTAATATCTCCTGCCAATTTTTAGGTCTAAAACTCTTCCTAAGTTGAGGTTCGTTATTCGTCAGTTCAGGCTTCGTTTCAGTCGGAGGTAGGTTTTCTAAATCTAAATTATCATCGATTGAATTTTTCAATAACAGAAAAACGAGAGCATCTGAAAGAGGTTTTAATTCACCAAATCCTTTTTGTGAAATTTGTATTGAGTGCTTTTTGAGCAATTCACGGTTCTCTCCACCCTGATTAATGTCTAAACTTCCAGTTAAAAGGGCCACAATTGTTTTTCCTTCTTTTACCTGGGTAATAAATTCTGTACCTCTAATTCCCATGGCAGCATGGGGAGTCGTTAATTTTATTTTGTCGAGGTTTCCATGGGGGATAAGTGTTCTTAAAATACCTGAATGCAAGTTCGTTTCTTCAGATTTTATTTCCATTTTGGATTTAGGGCCAAGTGTTAACATCGTATTATGATTCATTTTAATTTTCAGCAGTGACTTTTCCTCAGTTCTAATTTTGTCTCCGAAAAATATTTCTTCTCCTAATTTTAATTCTTCTTCAGACTCTGTTGCCATGAAAGATTCGTTACTGAAAAGTTTTTTGATTGTTTTTTTCTTTTGAACCGGTTCTCGCAATACTTTCCCTTGAATATTCACAACTATGCCGGTTTTATCTAGCGCCAATAAGGGGGGGATGTTGATAATAAAAAGAATCAGGGTGACCATTAAGTGACACATAAGGTACTCCAAAAAAAATAAAAATTAAGAGCGTAACAACAGCTCGAATTAGCGAGATTTTTCAGAGCAAATTTCACACCAGTATTTCAATTCGAATTTTCAGGAGGATGAACAAAACTTAACTTGACTTTAGTCAAGATTGACCCCGATTTGACCCTTGCGACTTCAGCGCAGAGTGGCTCCCAGAGCCACTCTGCGTCTGTTTCTGTTTGTACTCATGTTTCAGACAAGAAACTTCCAACTTAAACTTTGGATAATTTCTCCGTTAATTTGTAATGAAACTTTGTGAATTCCAGGATAGTAAACCATCGTCGTAATCGGCTTTAGTGAATGGTTTTTCTCTACTTTTATTTTCTCTTGAGGATCAAGAGAGAACTTTTTGAGCTTAAATGTCTTATCTCCTATCTTTCCCTTTGCTTTCACAAAGTGAATTTTGTAATCGATAAGAATTTCTTGTTTGGATTTAGAGGTCGAAGTAATTTCAAAAGAAAAATAGAGTTTGTCATGGAGTTTAAAGTTCTTTTGATTAAGTTTGAAGTTTTCAATTTTAACTAGGGCCTTACCAGAAACTCCCATCAATTTGAGTGCATCTTTATCACCTTTTTTGATAAGGGTTCTTAGGGCCTGTTTTTTAATCCACTCATATTTCGTCAGATGTTCTTTTGGGCAAACTTTCTTCCAATGAGTAAGCAGTTTTATCAACCAAGCTGGGTGATGTTTGCTGATATCGTTTAAATGGTTACTGACGCTTTTCCTGACATAAAGTTCTTCATCCCATTTAAGTTTTTCAAGGATTGGTAAGGTGAGATTAGGATCTTTCACCAGTGCTGGAATTTTTGCACCCCAGGGAAGTAGTGGGCGTGAGCCTTCAGAAGCAAAACGGCGGTGGTGGTGGTTCTTAGAGCTGGCCAGCTGGAGTAAATGTTTTAAGACTAAATTATGGTCTTTCAGTAAATAGGGACGAACGGCAAACTCAGAAGTAAACTTGGTGGTGAGAAGATCCATCGCCTTTAAAGAATCTGAAAAATGGTTTAATCCATTTTGCCCAATATATTCAGAAAAAGGCCAAAGTTCAAAACCAGTGAGCTTATCTTGATTAAGTACATTGGTTAGGATGCTTAAGGCATCCTTATAGGTTTGTGGTAAATGACTTTTGAGACCCTTGGCCAATAAAAGCACCCGCGCTTTGAGTTCTAACGGAGCTAAGTCCTTACAGTCTTGTTCAAAGAGTTTCGCCTTAAAAGTAGGGGAAGAGTCTTTGATGGCCTGACCCATTTTTTTGACCACCTGGGCATTAATCATATTTTTAAAGGCATTGCTTTCGTCAGTCATAATGGTTCATAATAAATCATGAAATATTTTTTGAGTAGTCTTATTCTTTTACCCATTCTTGGAATTATTCTTTTATTTTCTCTTCCTGGTCCTCAGTTTGAGATTGAGACTCCACGCCCAACATTTTGGGGATATCCCAGCGTCAAAGAGGCCAAATACAAAACCCAAATTACTGCTGAAGGAAAGATATTGATAGAACTTGAACACCCAATGTTAAAAGGAATTACTCCTTCAATGTTATCCTGGTGGTATCGTAATCTTTCGACTGGTAAAGCTGTGGTGAGAGGAGTGGAATATACTTATTACCACCTTTTTCATCTTTCTGAGCATGGACAAACCAGTGTGGTGAGTCCTGCCATTGATGGCACAGAAGGAATGGGTTTAGGGGCGGTTATGTATCGCCAGGAAAGATTTGGAACTCATTTAAGTAAAGGCAAAGGGAGAGTGGATTCTTTTAGTAAGGATGGTTTTGTGGTCATTCCTGTAATGGGCCCCTTAGAGTTTGGGCGCATTGAACATACGTTCACAGAAACGAAGGAAGGTACCATTTATAAAGTTAAGACTCTTCTAGGTTCTGATGCTCCAATCATTGGTCCACTTTTAACTTACTATATTCGTCAAAAACAATTTCCTCCTGAGGTTGTAAACGAATGGATCCGCCACCAAGTAGAAGAGGTGGGAAGTCTTGTTCATTTTCTACCGAGACTTTATCTAACACCTAAAATGTTACCTAATATTTAAAAATGGGCGTAGCGATAATTATTCAAAACCAATCCACATAACTTTTCTTTTAGGTGAGTAGTTATCATACTCAAAATATATTTTTAAGTCAGGAACTTCTACTGAGTACATATCAGTTGCAACATCACCGACGTGATCTTTTAGTTTTTTTTCAATCCATACATAGTTATTAAAGCGTTTCTTTAGATAGGTATAGTTGTCAAAATCACGAAAGAAAAACATTGAAGCAAAGCGAACCTTTTTGTCTATTTTAGTGAGATGAATTTCTATAGACTTATCAAATTCCCAAATTTCAATGCCAGGATCACGATCATCTTGTCTTATTTTTGTGGGTTTTCCTAATAATTCATAAATTGATTGAGTTTTTTTTGTTTTCATAATCTTAAGAATTTTATCAAATTCGTCTAACTGAATAAGATTCTTTTCCTTGGTGGAACAAGATATTAGGAAGGCAAATAATATAACGAGATATATTTTCATTTTTTCTCCTTGTTCATGATAAGGCTTTCTAGCTTTAAATATGATTTTAAGTTAAATTTTTTTAATTGTTCTGGATTTGAGTAGTATATTTCTATGCAGTTCGCAAAATCTTCACTAGGCGAGTTTTGTGAGTCAGCTTTAATTAGTTGTTTTGGCGGTTGTGGTGGTTTGTTGGCCGAAAAACTCCACCCATTCAGTAGTAAAAATTCCTTTAATTCGATCTCAGAAAAGTCCCAAACGGCAATATGGGCCATTTCGTGGATAATGATCTCACGCTTATTGTTTTCCTTGAAAAAGGAATCAAATATAACAAGTGTTTTACTTCTAGGTATCGTTAGAGCAGGATTTTTATGGTTAGCTTCAAGAGTATCGGCCCTTAATAATTCTCCAAGTTGATATTGTTTTAGCCAGTTTGGAAGACCGTTAAGGATATCTTGTACAATTTTTTGATCTTCTTTTCTCCAGTTCTTAAACTGTGTTTTAATTTTCTTGCTTTCGTCTCTTGGAATATTTTGAAAGAACTGTACTTCTTTTAATAAACGACAATGCTCTGAACGCAGATGTGCCGAGACTCTAGTTCCATCATCTTTAGTATATGAGCTAATGATTTGTTCGCGAATATGAATTTCATTAGGCTCACAGGCAAAAACGTCAAATACAAAGATGCTAAGTAAATAAAATGGAAACATATTTTAAAATGAAACCTTTGTTTTGCTATCTTGCAACATTTTTAGAGCGAGTTTTTTATCAAATGTATTCATGTTTACGATTTTTAACTTGCTCCAATCTTTAGGACGAATTTTTTCAACGGTAAAAAGCTTAACAAGAAACTCATCAATAAAGGAAATACTCGCGATTTCAATTTGTGAAAAATCTAATTCGATGACATCTTCAGTTTTAAGGTGGATTAGAATCATTTGCCGCAGTTTTTCACCTGCTTCTCTTGTTTTAAAATCATTGAAGAAGGAATCTTTAATTGTAATTATCATTGATAAACCTACTTACTTAATAGTGGAACGGTTACAAAAATCCACGTACCTCGAAGAGGCGTTTGGAGCTTACGGCGCTGAATTGTTTTTGCGCCAGTGAACATTTTTATTTGAGCATCTCTTGAAATAAATGTCAGTGACCCTTTGCACGCTTTGATCTCTTCTTTTAAGTAGAAAAGACCTTTTCCTCCAGCTCTTTGCCTTCTTGTTGTTATTCCCTCTTTGAGGGCCATTTCAATGGCTTCAATATTATTGGAGAAATTATATTTTTGTTCTAGTTTGGCAGGGACAGTCACGCCCATATCTAAAACTCCCAAATAGATATTAAGTCCATTAACCTCAAAGAAAGCATAGTAGCGTTCTCCTGATGAGTGATCCCGACTATTTTGCATAAGCTCAGAAAGTAACAAATTACAGGTAAAACTGAGTTCTGCCTTAATTTTGATGATTGGACACGTGCTATGAAGTTGTTCCATGAAAAACATGGGAATTTGATTTGAAATTCCAGATAGTTTTTTGCAGCTTTGTTGAAAATCAAAAAGTTCTGGAGTCACAAGATGTGGAGGGGTCATAAATTTTTTAATGACTGGATAATTTTCAAATTGCGCAGGAATATTAGCGGAGATAACTTTAATTTTTCTTTCACCCCAGTGATCATACATACAACAAAGTATTGCTAATCCTGCCATATCGATTCGTGCAACTTTAGACCAGTCTAAGATGAACTGTGGTTTCTCAATACTTAAAAGCTTGATGAGCGGTTCAGGCCTAGTAAAGGAAATAGTCGTAGGTAGAGTGTATGTTTCCATATAGTTAATTATACGCAAAATTCGTTAAAATAGTCTATATTCATTCATCTGTGCTTTTTTTCTATTAATTACAGGTCTTTATTGTGGAATATTTGCATGTTTTATGTATGGTGTTGAATATATTGATGTTCTCTTGATGCAATGTAATAAATGTGTCGACGGCACAACTAAGTAAGAAGCTTTTTATTGTAACATCGTAAGTATCGATTCAGTGAACGGTGAGGTCAATTTTCATTAGATAAGTAAGATTAGTGAGCAAGAGTTGGATCTCTTGCTCACAGATATTATTAGTTAGACGCCATATTGTTGGTTTGTTTATCGATGTCATCTCCTGACCACTGAGTATCTTTGGATACTTCTTTGGCATCAAATTTCCCTTGCTTCAGCTCATTTAAGTGAGCGTGAGTGGTGAAGTACTGAAGCGAGTGGCCGACGAAATCTGAAACGTGATTGAAATTATGCTTCACCATGAAAGCTTCAAGTCCTGCTTTCAGTTCATGCACCATTTTATATCCTTGAAGCATTGGACCAGTACAGCTTTGCACTGTATTTGAACCAAGGAGAAGGAATTCAATCGCATCCGAAGAGCGCTCAACCCCGCCCATTCCAGAGATAGAAATGTTGTTCATTTTTGCATCTTGAATGGCCTTGGCTAGCTTCATGGTATGTCTAAGTGCAATCGGCCTTACCGCTTGAGCAGAGTAACCACCAGGAGTAGAGTAGCCTTTGACGGTCGGCATAGGTCTTAGTGTCTCTAGATCCACGCCAATGATGGCAAGGATGGTGTTAATAAGAGAGATACCGTGAGCACCGGCCTCTACCGCTTTGAATGCAGGAATATTAATATCACCTACGTTTGGAGTCATCTTCGCCCAAACTGGAATTTTAGAAACTTCTGTTACCCAACCTGTAACTTCTTTAACGATGTCCGGGTTTTCCCCCATCGCTGCTCCCATTTTTCTTTCTGGTAAGCCGTGCGGACATGAGAAGTTTAATTCAAAAGCATCAACCCCAGCGTCTTGGCACATGATTACTAGATCTTGCCAGTTTTTCTTATTGTATTCTTCCATAATCGAAGCAATTAAAATTCCTTTCGGAGCTTCTTTTTTAATTTCTTTGAAATCTTTAATCCAGTCTTCAATTGGTCTATCTGAGATAAGCTCAATGTTTTGAAAACCGATCACTTCTTTTGTTTCACGACTGTAAAGTTTTCCGTAACGAGGAGCTACGTTATGAACTTTGGAGCTATCTAAAGAAACAGTTTTTGCAACCACGCCGCCCCAGCCTTCTTTAAAAGCTTTTAGGATCGTCGCTTTGTTTGTTCCTGGAGGACCTGAACCGATTACAAATGGGTTTTCAAACTTAAGCCCATTAACAACAATTGATAAATCTTTACTCATAATTTCTTCCTTTTATAAACCGGCCGTACGAGAAATATATCGACCAGCTCCACGTTCAACTTTTAATAGGCCATTTTCAAATTGCACTTTACCGTTGGCGATCACGTAAGCTGGTCCACCTTTGGTTTTGTATCCTTCAAAAATATTGCGATCACATTTATGGTAGTGAGTTTTGGCTGAGATTACATCCGTTTTAGTTGGATCCCAGATCACGATATCTGCATCTGAACCGGCCATGATGGCACCTTTACGTGGATACATACCGAAGATCTTCGCTGGGCGTGTACAGTTCACTTCGACGAACTGGTGCATGTCTAGTTTTCCTTCTAATACACCATAAGTATACATGAGGCTTAGACGATTTTGAATTCCTGCTGCTCCGTTAGGAATTTTTCTGAAATCTTTTATGCCTAATTCTTTTTGACCTTTTTGGTGGAAAGGACAGTGATCGGTTGCAACCGTTTGGATAATTCCAGAACGAAGCGCAGCCCACAGAGGCTCTTGATGACCTGCCGGACGAATCGGCGGACTCATCACATAAGCTGCACCTTCAAAATTGGGTTTTTCATAAACTGAATCATCTAATAATAAATATTGTGGACAAGTTTCACCGAACACAATTTGTCCACGAGCACGAGCGCGGTCAATTTCTTCTACTGCTTCTTTCGCCGTAACGTGCACGATATAAAGAGGAGCTCCTGTCATACGCGCTAACATAATTGCACGTCCTGTTGCTTCACCTTCAAGAGGGGCTGGACGAGAAAGAGCGTGATACTTTGGATCGATTTTCCCTTCACCATAGAGTTTATTTTGTAATGCCACTACCATTTCACCATTTTCACAGTGAGCAGTAACCAGTGCATTTAATTTCTTCGCGGTTTCCATCACACCGATCATTTCAGTATCATCGACGCCGATGGCACCTCTGTAGGCCATGAAGGTTTTAAAAGAGGTGATCCCTTCGTTCAACACACAATGTTCCATCTCTTTAGCCACTTTATCGTTGTACCAAGTGACGGCCATATGGAAAGCGTAGTCTGCCACAGATTTCTGCGCTTTCTCTCGCCACATTTTAAGACCGTCTAATAAGGATTGATTTCTTCCAGGGATAACGAAATCGATGATGGTGGTTGTTCCACCAGCAACACCCGCTGCTGTTCCTGTTTCAAAATCGTCCGCTGAAACTTCACCCATAAAAGGAAGTTCCATATGCACGTGAGCATCGATAGCGCCTGGGAACACATAATGTCCTTTGGCATCGATAACTCGTGTATCAGCTTTAGGTTTTTCTAAATTCACACCGATGTTTTTGATCACACCATCTTCAACATAGATGTCAGAGAAGTAGCGGTCAGTGGCGGTGATAATCTCACCATGTTTAATTAAAAGTGATGTCATAGTTAACTCATCCAGTTTCTAGTTTGTGGTTCCATGAATTTCGTTGTGATTTTTCTATCTTGGGTCCAAAAATCGATGCCTTGCTCACCCGTAATATCACCGTGACCAAAACGTGAATCATTCCATCCACCGAAACCAAATGGTTCACGTGGAACTGGAACACCAACGTTAATTCCGTTCATTCCAGCGTTAGCATTTCTAATTAAATAGTGAGCACTCGCGCCGTTCGTAGTGAAGATCGAAGCTGCGTTTCCGTAGGCGTTCGAGTTTTCGATTTTAAGGGCTTCTTCCAAAGTATTGACATGAATAATAGAAAGAACTGGTCCAAAAATTTCATCACAACCAGCAGGGAAGTGAGGTTGAACGTTATCCAGTAGAGTTGGGCCAACCCAGTATCCACCTTCGAGCCCTTGAATGTCAGAATTCTCTGGTTTTTTATTTCTTCCATCCACGAGAACTTTTGCGCCCATTTTTTCAGCGTTAGTAATAGCATTGTTGATTCTTTCTACTGAAGCTTTGTTGATTACGGTTCCTTGTTTTTCACCCAGCTTAATATTTTTCGTGTAGTTTACCATCGCTTCGATATGCTTAGAGCAATCACCAACGGCGACTAAAACTGAAGCCGCCATACAACGTTGTCCGGAGCATCCCATGGCCGAATCCACGATTTGTGCTGGAGCAGTTTCTAAGTTTGCATCTGGCATAAGGACGAGATGATTTTTCGCTCCACCTAGAGCAAGCACACGCTTACCACTAGTGGCTGCTCGGCCGTAAACGAGCTTTGCTACTTTAGTGGAACCAACAAATGAAAGAGCTTTAATATCTGTGTTGTCACAAATGGCGTTCACGACATCTACGCCACCATGGACGACGTTTAATACGCCGTCTGGCAGTCCGGCTTCTTTAAGCAGTTCTGCTAGCTTCATTGAACCTAGAGGTACTTGTTCAGAAGGTTTTAAGATCATGGTATTTCCTACTGTCAGTGCCAGTGGAATAGTCCACATTGGACACATAATAGGGAAGTTGAAAGGAACAATTGAAGCGACAACACCGAGAGGTTCTTTAATCGTCTGGCAGTAAATACCATTTGATACTTCTAATGTTTTAGATTGCATTTTATTTGGTAGTGAACAGCCGAACTCTAATACTTCAATCGCTTTTGCCACATCACCATGAGCTTCTGCTAAAGTTTTTCCGTTTTCCAAAGAAACAAGTTGCTTTAGTTCTTCGAAATCACGCTCCATGAGAGTTTTTAGTTTATACATAACTTGGGCGCGTTCTTTAATATTAGTATTACTCCAACCTTTGAACGCTTCCTTAGCATTTTTCACGGCAAGATCCACATCTACAGTTCCACAGAGGGGAACTTCACCGATCAGAGCACCAGTGTATGGTGTGGTGATGGGTAAATATTCTTTGGCATGTGGTTCAGCTTTTTTTCCGCCGATCCAGTTCGCCAGTTTTCCGAAATTGTTTTTAATAACAACGTTGTTCGATCCCATAAAGGCCCTCACTTAAAAATAGCAATAAAGACGGGCATCCTAACTTGGTTTGAGACCCTTGGACAAGGACAAAAAACGCTCAGTGCGTTATGGGTAATTTTTTACACCCTATGGGAGGGGAAATGAACTATAAGTTTGACTAATACCCCCCAACGATTCTATACCTTAAGGATGATTGAAACATCCCATTTACAAACACTTGTTGCTGTTGCCAAAGCCCATAGTTTTTCTAAGGCTGCTGAGGATTTGAGTGTTACTCAATCAGCGATTTCTCAGAATATCAAAAGTCTTGAAAATAAAGTGGGCGTAAAGCTTTTGAGCCGAAATGGTCGAAGCATTAGTTTGACCGATGAAGGGGAGCGTCTCTATAGTCTGGCCCGTGATTTTTTGAACAAAATTGATCACGCCGTGAATGACATACAAGAATCTAAAGATGAAATGAGTGGGAAAATCCGTATCGGCACGCTGATGGGGATTGGAAAATCCTGGTTATCTTCTCGAGTGATTGATTTTACGAAGGCCCATCCTCAAGTCGTATTTCAGACGAAATATACCAATGCTGATGAATTAGTTGATATGTTCGAGAATAATGAACTGGATGTGATTATTATTGATGATCAGCATATGCCGAGTGGAAGTGTGGTGAAGAAGCACATTTTTAATGAATTCCTCACTTTGGTTTATCCCGATTCGAAAGAATTTCCGATTAACAAAAATATCGATCTTGCGACTTTAGTTTCTTATCCTGTCATTCTTTTCGACGATAAAGACCCACTTTTTACTCGATGGACAAAAGAAAAATTTGGCAGCACTGCTAAAAAACTTAACAAACGCTTAGTCATCAATTCCCATGGGACCATGATTCAAGCTGTTCATCAGGGATTGGGCCTGGCGGTATTGCCAACTCACGTTTTGAAACGTTCATACTACAAAGACAAAGTGATGACCTTAGGTAAGGACTTTGAAGTTTTTAGTAACAAATTTCACTTTGTTTGCTCTAAAGATGAATTGAAAATGAAGCGAGTACAGGCCTTCTTGGATTTCCTCTCCAAAGAAAAACCTCTTACGGTAAATTAGACTTGTGTTAAAATAAGTCTATGCATTCAATTACTGCTCTTAAAGATGAACTTTATCCTGAACTCTCTATTCTACTGGAGTATTTCAGTATTCATCACTGTTATGTGACTTTAGTTGGGGGAGCGGTTCGGGACTATTTTCTTCTTGGTAAACTTTCTCATGATTTAGATTTTGAAATTCGAAGTCATGAGAATTTGAGTGGAAGTGAGTGGAGTGAACGACTAGATAGTCTTTTTAGTAAACTTCCTATTCCCGTTACGTTAGAAAAATTACCATTTTCAATCTATCGTTTTTCTTATCGGGGTTATGATCTTGAGTTCTCTTCTCCCCGTTTGGAAAAATTTAGAGAAGGGGAATCTCATCACAAAAATTTTGATGTGATGTTGAACAGTCGTTTGAGTTATATGGAAAGTTTTTCTCGGCGCGATTTTACTATCAATGCTATCGGATTAGAGTTTACCAAGGATAATGTAAAATTGGTCGACCCATATTTAGGAATTGAAGATTTAAAAAGTAAAAAATTACGTCCCCTCAACCTTTTTTTTATGCGTGATCCAGTGAGGTTTTTACGCTCCATTCGTTTTAAAGTTAAATTAGGTTTTGATTTTAGTGATGAACTCACTTCCGCTTTGAAATTGATGGATTTATCTAATATAACTGCCCACTATATTAAGACCGAAATGATGAAGTCTCCTCACCCGATTCAATTTTGGGAGTCGTTAAAAAGCCTAGTGAGCGAATTGAATATTCCGGTGCCAGAGAAGCTACACGTTTTGTTTCAGCTAAGTCCCATTGAAGGCCAAGTGATTAGTAATCTGGAAGAGTTTTTATTGGCCTGTCATCGTCATCGCCCATTAAAAGACAATGAATTTAAGGCCTACGTAAGTTATTTTCAGGTGTCAGAATCGAAACTTAAAACAGTGTTAAAGTTCTTAGATCTGATTATGATTTTGGATCTAGAAGAGCTAAAAAAAGTGCAAAAAATGGATTGGACTCATGGGCACACACAACCCGCCCTTAATCTTTTAGTTGAACTTTATTTAAGTTACAATAAAGTCAAAAATCGGGATCTTTATGAGATCCTTACCCAAAGAGAATTGAACCTGCTCGATCGTTTGAAATTGGAACAGTTGGGAGGAGAGGATTTTTTAAAGGAACTGAAGGATAAGTACAGTATTTCAAGCTCTTATCAGAACCATTGCAAGTTATTCGCCCATCTTGTTTCCTTAAGTCTATAGTTTTTACTTTTAAGAATCAAATCCCGCTTCTGGAAATTGACAGTCCGCATGGCCTCTTTATAGGATGGATCTTAACACTTTTGTGAGGGTCTAATTTATGCGTTTAACCGTTGGCTTTTTGCTATCATTCTTATCTGTTCAGGCCATGGCCCAATATACAACACCCACCAAGCTTTCAACTGCACAACTAACTTTTGCAGATGATCTTGATTTCGCTTGGCTGGATCTGGCGTTGGATCGACAAATTACGTCTTTTCAAGCTGGGGATCTTACCGGAACGATTAAGTTGGGTGGAAAATCTTATCCACGTAAGAAGCTATTATCATCTGTAATTCTCTTTAAAAAAATTGTGGG
>JBEIOQ010000082.1:0-11414 GCA_040377495.1 Halobacteriovoraceae bacterium | reverse complement strand
TTGACCACAAAAACGTTCTATAATTACGCTGAATTACAGGCTTTTATTGCCTCGCATATTCCTGCCCTCTACACTTCATCTAAAACCAGCACCGTTATACCTTATGAAAAAATTGAGACTGTTTTAGGCACTGAAAACAACTTTGTTCTCTGCGATTTAAGTCAGCTACCAAAGAAAATGGAATTGGTCGATGGCCATCGTTTATTAGTCAGTGGTGGAGTCACATGGAGTGAAGCCAAGGAGTTTTTAAATGCTCATGGACGTTCGTTACGTACTTATCCCACAGAAATTCTCGCGACCATTACTGCTGGTGTTGCCACCTCTTGTACAGGTGAGCGAAGTTTTGGTTTTGGAAATCTAAGAAAACAAATTACTCGTTTGAAATATATTAATCATGAGGGAAAAATTTGTGAGTTAAAGAAGTCTGATGACTTTCAAACCCTTCTTCCTGAAGCCAAAGATCTGGTGCAAAAGTACGATCAGGATTTTAAACACTACGAACATTTTAAAAACGCACCATACCCTCGTTTTGAACAGGCGACTGATCTTTTAATCGGTTCGGAAGGACAGCTCGGAATTGTGACGGAAGTAGAGCTGGAGACCGCTCCTCTTAACAACGTTCAGTATATGTTTATTCTCCTTCCACAATGGGAGACAAATGATGGGCCACATTTAGAACTTCATCATTTAGTGCAAAAATTTCGTGGAAAAATTATTAGTTGTGAGCTGGTTGATCACCATTCGATGGGCTTTCTGAAGCAAGAAGATCGCCTAGGAAAAAATCAGGATGTGATTTTTTTAGAAATACTTACTGAGTATTTCGATGAAATCTATCACTCTTTCTTGAGTGAATTAAAATTAGTGAAAGAAGAGGCGATCTTTGAAATTTCCAAAGATCGTTTTCACCATATTCGAGCTTCTGTCCCTCGTCGTATCTTTGAAGAAAATAGCCGTATGCAAGTGGTGAAGATGGGAACAGATGTGCAAGTCTCTTCCGATAAATTTAAGGAACTTTTAGCGTTTTACCGTACAGCCTCAAAAGTCGGCATTGCTTATAATCTCTTTGGGCATTTTGGTGATGCGCACTTACATTTCAACTTTATGCCGAAACCAGATCAAATTGATCAATGCCAAAAATATTTTTATGACCTTTATGCCAAAGTACTTGAGTGGCATGGTTCTCCTTTTGCTGAACATGGGATTGGTTTTTTAAAACGAAATTATATTAAGCCGTTTCAAGGCGATAATCAGAAGGAGCTTTTCAAGGTCCTGACCAAAAAATTTGATCCTTATAATCAGTTCTTTCCTCAAGGATTTATGCATCTATGAGAGGCAAAGTCCTAAGATCCGCGAAACGTGAATTCATCTGTGAGATTTCAGATTCAAAAAAAATTGTGGAAGCGCGTGCGCTCGCTGCTTTGTTAAAAGAAGATCATATTGTCGTCGGTGATTTTGTTGAGCTTGAACCTGTCGATAACGACGATACAGCTTATCAGATTGTAGAAAGAATAGAGCGAACCAGCGAAATATACCGCATGATCCCTCGAGAACAAAAAAAGAAAGTCACCGCAGCTAACTGTGATCTTATCGTGGTGGTCACCTCCGCTAGTCTACCCGAATATAAACGAGGATTAATTGATCGTTATCTGTTACGTGCTTTTCAGTGGAAAATTCCGGCCGTGCTTGTTTTTAATAAAATGGATGAGTTTAATACCAGTTTTAATCTAGGCTTTGAAGAATCAAGATTAGAAGATATCGACGTTGATTGTTTTGAAATTTCTTCAGTGAAGAAAGATTATCAGAACCAATATCTCTCAAAAGGACTCGCAGATCTTAAAACTTTACTCAAAGATAAAACGGCCATTATGTTGGGACAATCTGGAGTAGGTAAGAGTCAGCTCATCAGTACACTTTCTGGTGGAAAAACCACTCTTCTCTCCGGAGAACTAGGGAAGGTAGGTAAAGGTGCCCACACTACCACTTGGGCCGAGATCGTAAATTGTGGTGATTTTTATTTGATTGATTCTCCAGGTGTTCGTTCTCTTTCCATTGATGATTTATTATCAGCCGACTTGGATGAAGTTTTCCCCGATGTGGTTGATTATGCCACTAAATGTAAATTTCGTAACTGCACGCACATGGAAGATATAAAGGGCTGCTATTTTAATACTCTCGATACGGAAGACAAAAAATCTCAAATGATTCTTTCTCGATTAGATTCTTATCTGCGTTTTAGGGATGAATTGGCACTTAGTCCTGACTGGTCTAAGAGTAAAAAATAAAATTTACGGTCCTCCAAATAACTTAATTCCTGCCATCAAAGTATAGTTTTCATTGTAGGGAGAATTGACTCCTGCAATTCCACCACCTAAATAAAGTGCGGTGGTTTGAAAGCCAGAATATTTGGTGGTGAGATAGTAGTCCCCATCATCTTGTCCCTGATCGCTGGCCGCAGTGAAATTACGAATGGCCTCAAAGTTAAACATCCAATTTTCTGTAAAGTCCCAGGAGATACCTAAAGTCGTCGTGACTAATTCAGAATAATCAACCGCGCTAATTTTATTATCTTTGGCCGTATAGTAGCCAAGGCTGGCAAGCAACAGAACTTTTTCAATTTTCATGTCACCAATAAGAGAAAGTCCTAGCCCAGTTGACTCGGTGGTGGTGAAGTTTTCACTTTTACCAGTTGGAACAGTTATATAGGGAGAAAAAGCCAGAGCATGGGCGCCTTCTTTATAAAACCTGAACCTTGCTCTCACTTCTGTATCTGTAAAGCCTTGGTAATCTTTACCATAAGCTTGGTTCGAAAGATAAGCGGAGTTCACACTAAGGGCAGCTTTCTCTGAGAGATAATATGTCCCACCGATCGTCATTATTTGGTGATAATCAATCAGGGTACGACTAATTTTATTAGTAAGAATATTGGTTTCGTAAAAAGGGCTGTTGACGAAAGCATAGCTAGAATTGATGACATACTGACTGTTATATTTTTCAGAAAGAGTATCATCGATAACAGCAAAACGATAGGAATCGGTAAAACGATAGCCTGTTAGATTTAAGGCATAGGCATTAGAGACGAATAGGACACAAAAACAAAAGGGGATTAAATTCTTCATTCACCTTTGATTTTCTCACCCAGAAGATTCATTGTAAAGGTGAGTGATTTTTGTGTTTCTGGATCCATATAAGTTACGATTAGATCATCAATATACTGCCCAGCTTCTGTCGCTATAAACTCAACTTCTACTGTACATGAGCGATTTTTCTTTAAATTAAGGTCACAGTTTCCTTCTATCCCTGGATATTTAAAACCAGAAAAAGCAAAGTGATCGCCCAACCGAAATTCGATCTTCATCATCACTAGTTTTTTGCCCGTGTTTGAGATTTTTACTATTTGAGTTTTATCGTCTTTATCTTTAATCACTCCAAAGTCGAGTACGCTTTTTCTTTTTTTTGTTTGAATTTTTAAGCTGATTTCATCCTCAACTTCTGATTCTTGTACTCGATCTGCTTTAAGTGCTACTACTTTTTGTAAAGATTTATTCGGTGCTGCGACTAATGCATAATTCACGATCAATTTATCTTGATAAATTCCGGCCTTAGTCGAAGAGAAATTAATATCGAGATAACATGAAGCTCCCTTGGCGAGAGTTTTATCACATTGGGCAGCTTCCTTAAAAAGACTACCATTGAACTCTTTACTGAACACTTTTCCCTCTGCCAGAGATACGTTAAGTAGAATATCCATGTCGCTAATGTTTTTGATTAAAACTTGAGTACTATCACTATTTGTATTTTTAGCTTCAAGATTAATTTCATCTTTATTGTCTGAAGTCTTCACCTCAATTGCAAGTTTGGGCACGGCCACTGGCGGGATCTCTCCATTTTGAAGAGCATCAAAATAGCGCTTCATCTGTTTGCTTTCTTCGCTATTCATGTGAGGATTACCGCAAGCTGCGAGTAGTAGAAGTAGAAGGATGAATAATGTTGGTCTTTTCATAAACATCTCTTAAATTAAAGAACAAAAAACCATGGTGCGATCGGGTGTAATGTCCCAAAGCATACGGTTTTTCCCTGTTTTTGGTAATCCATCGGTACCATAAAGGATATAGTGAACTGATAATTTTTCCGGATGATTAGAGTCATAATGATCTATCGCTATATAAGATAATTTCCCATTTTCAATTTTATAACGAAGACCTGTGACCATTGTAACATGTTTGTAGACTAGCATTAAAGGAGCGCGACCTTCTTCCAGACGTTCTTTTAATGATAAGATGTTATTGTGAAGCAATACTCGAGCCCCATGAGAAGTGAGCAAATTGTCTTGATAAAAAAGAAATGAGGTCAGATTATAAGTTCCAATTTCATAGGTTGCGATATCTGCATTGTACATTGTCGCTTGAAAAACAATTTCTGAGAGATTTGCACTACAGAATTCTTGCATATTCTTGTAACCAGGAACTGTAAAACGTTTTTTACATCCACCAGAGTGGAGTTGGATCGCGCGCTCAATCAGATCGGCGTTCTCGTCTGCGGACAATTTTTTATTGCTTGGGCTAAAGACTGCATTTTCAACGAAAGCAGCTGTGACACCGGCAATCCCTTGGCAGATTCCTTCTTTTTTTCCTAGCGTACCAAGACCTAAGGGACCGTAGTCTTCGATCACTTGAGTGGCATTTTTAAAGCATAATGCATCTTTTGCCATGGTAAACGCACGAGAAGGTCCTGCTTTAAAGACGACTTGGGCCTGAATAGTAAAAGTCATAAACCCTAAAAGGGCGATAATATACTTCATAGTGTGTGTAGTTTACGATTAATAGTGGGTGAAAAGTAGAGTCGTTAGAAATGTTTCCTTGCCTGTCTAAAGTTTAGACAAGTTCCTAAGGGAATGGTTTTCCAAGCCCCTGTATTAACAAGTACTCCTCTTGCAGGAGCTTAATGTTTCTATTCTGAAAGGCGGCCTTGATATCCTCTCGAGAAGGTTTTCTCTTCCATTTGGGCCAGCGGTCTACTACTTCACCATAGCGATCGACATCAAAGAGAGTATAGTCTGGAGAAATGATCAGGAGATAGGAATCTTTATGAGAAAGCCACTGTGGAATATCGTAAAATGAGAGAGATGGCTTGCTCATTCCTAAAGCTTCTTTAAAAAAGTAGGCTCGCTCTACTGTTAATCGTAAATCGACCTTTTGTAATTTTTCGACCCGATCATGAGGGACAAGAGGGAAAAAATATTGTGGTAAAAAAATAGTCCAAAGATAAGCAAAATTGATGAAAAGGCTTAAGGCTTTTTTTCTAAAATCTGTGTCTCGTATAATAACTTTGATACCCCATAGACCAACAATAATTGCTCCCAAGTCTATTGTCCACGAGGTGTTCTGATCTATCCAAAAACTTAAGAACGCAAAAGTAATGATCGCTAGAGGAATAAGAATGAGGATGTAAAAAATATTTCTCACCCATTTATGAGTATGATCTTGAAAATGATTTGCCAGCATCGTCCATATAAAACTAAGAAAAAAAGCTAGACTTGGAATTGCGTAGTGGTGGGAACGTTGTTTTGGTATAAACCAGATAAAGAAAAAACTAGCGAAGGCAATCAAGAGATAGAGGGCCAATTTGTTTTCGGAGAATTCTTTCTTGAATTTCTTTACAGCTGGGTAAAGTAACAAAGTCCAAGGAAGAGCATTAATTAAAAGGCCTTCTAAAATAACCGTCATAGGGTAGGACTTTGAAGTAAATTTTCCTAAATTTTCTCTGATAAAAAACCAATCTATAAATTCATATCCATATTTGGCATAACAGGCAAGAAACCACAGCGACGAAAAAAACAGACTAAGCACACCAAAAGATACGATATTGTTCCAAGGCAGTTTTTTCTTTTCCCATTTGAGTTCTGCCAAGTGAAACAAACCTACCGCCATAAAACTCATGGCCAAGGTTACTGGCCCTTTTACTAAAGTGGCAGCAGCTAAACTTAGACAGCTAACGATTAACCAAGAATTTTTTTGTTCTTTGTAATAAGTGTAATAACTGAGAATGCTGACTGTGCTAAAAACCATCATGGTCATTTCCATCATGTAGATGCGGGCATAACGATAAAAGCCAAAACTCGTCGCGAAAAAAGCAAAGGTGTAAAGCCAAGGGATCTTTTTTTCACGCTTAAACCAAAAAGCTAGAAAACAAATAAAACTTAAACACAAAGTCACTGTGGAAAGTCTTCCTGTAAAAGTAGAAGGCCCCAAAAATAAGAAATGAAAAGGATAAGCTAACCAGAAATGCATAGGAGGTTTAGTCCAGGTGATTTTGCCATGGAAATAAGGCTCCAAAAGAGAACCTCTTTCAAACATTTCTTGTGTAATATTTAAGTAAAGTGCTTCAGTACCCTGGCGAATGGCGTTCAAGTTCCCTACATCAAAATAATAAAAGAAGACGTAAACCATCAATAGTAGGCTGGGAAAAAAGGAGGGCGATTTAGTCAGGCTTTTCATGGATTTATTTTATAAGGGGAGTGGCGTTTTTCCTATAAGAAAATGAAACTTTTCGCCGATAAGTTGTTGAGAATAAAAACCTTTATGCGAGGAACTATGTCAAACAACAACATTGTAGATTTCGGCTCAAAAAGAAAACAAAGTATTGAACAAAAGAAACGTCAATTTGAGCGCGTTGTTTTAAATAATTTTCTAGGCTGCTATTCTGTCTTAGATAGTAATGGAACTATTTATCCCGTGAGTTTAGTCGATATTTCAGAAGATGGATTAATGTTTCAGGTGCCTCATACTAAAAATGGAGATAATGCTTTTAAAGCTGAAACTGAAATTACTCTACGTCTTTATTTCACCAAAGATTCTTATGTCCCAGCTGTGGTTAAAATCAAATATGGTAATGAGCACTATGAAAAGGGCACTGAATTTATGCGTTATGGGTGTCAATTTGATAAATCAGTACCTACTTTCCAAGCAGTGAAGTCTTTTGTGGATTTCATCTCAAAGTTTGCTGAGTTCTCTTGCGTTGATAAAGGTGATGCTAAGGTTTATTTCCTTTAGCCAAAAGAGTGAACTATGTCTGGAACATGTAATTCTTTTTTAAAATGTGACCGCTGTCTGCCTGCTAAATGCTGTTCTTATGTCTCAATGGAGATTGATAAGCCAGTGGCCCTAGAAGACTATGAGAACCTTTTATGGTACATCGCTCACTCTAACATTCAGTTGTATATTTCTGAGAAAAAATGGTTCATGAACATCGTTAACCGCTGTAATTTCTTAGGGGACGACAACCGTTGCACTGCTTACGAAAGAAGACCACAGATTTGCCGCGATTATAGTCTGGATGATTGTGAATTTGACGCAAAAGTTGAAGATTATGGGTATGACCACTATTTTGAGAATTTTGACCAATTAGAAATGTATATTTGGAAAAAATTTGGTAAAAGATACGTGGATGCCCCGCCTCCCACAGGTCTTAAAATACTTAAGCCTAAGCGCGTGTATCCAAAGAAAGCTATTTAGGCTCAACAAGCATTAAAAACATATGAAAATAGGTATTATTGGATCAAGTCCAATAGGAATTGAATTGGCTGTTCATTTTTCACAAATGGGTGCCTTCGTGCGCGTATTTGAAACAGGACAAGTGGGGGGAAGCCTCCAGTATTATCCGCAAAATCTTTTAATGCAAGCGTGTTGGGGAGAGATCACCACGGAGTTAGGTCGACAAACTCTTAACTTACAGTCTAACCTCAAAGAAACTCCTACCATTCAGCAATACCTCGAACTTTATTATTTACCTCTTTGTCGTGCTTTCAGTGAACAGGAAGGCCAATTGTTAAAGGCCAATGTGGAAAGAGTCCATAAGCGCTTTTTAGGGAAAGCAGAAGAAGTAAAAGATAAAAGCCGCTTGGCTGATCTTTTCCGTATTGTCTATTCCCTTGATCCCGTCGTTATAACAGATGAAAATTCTCAAACCTATCAAGAACTCGAAGAAAAACTAGGACGCCAAGTGATCGATCATTTGAAAGACACGATGGAGTATTATGAGGATTTCGATCTGGTGATGGATTGTTCTGGGCGACCGCTAAGTAACCCACTGGGGCCAGGTTCAAGCTTTGCTGTTGGTGAGAAACGTCTGCAAGGCCATCCAGAATTGGTTTATGGTTTAAAACAATATAGGGAAAATCGTAGTCGCACTTTTGCCGCCAAAGAACTGGCACTTATTGGCAGTGGGACGGAAGCAGCGATTGTTTTAACTGAACTTAAAAGTTGGTTTGAAGATAAGGATTCTTACCTTACTTTGCTTACTTCAGAAAACGAAGCATTCATGAATGTGGAAGACAAAACGCTAAAAACATCAGCGTTAGAAGTATTAGCTTGGTCAGAAAGAATTTACCAAAAAGAAAAAGAAGTCTTCATGGCCAAAATCGAAGACTGGAAAAATTTAGATGATTTTGTTCGTGTAAAAATGCCTAAACCTTCTGAGCCAAAGAAGCGCTTGCTGCTTTATGAAGGGATTAATGTGACCAGTGTCGATAAGCTGATTGACCAGCCTAAAATATTTTTGAGTCTGGAAAATCCCGATTTTCGTAAAAAAATGTTAGAAGAAGATCAAATTATAACTTTAGGTTTTGACCTAGCTTTAGTTATGACTGGCAGGAAGGCGAATCTTTCTCTGAGTGAAAGTTTGCGTGAAGATGAAGTCGGATATTTTAGACCGACGGGTGATTTAAAAGAAATTAGTGATATCGAGAAAACTGTTTTAACTTTTTTTAGCCGAGCTTAATTATGACATATATGAAAATGACCTTCTTTGCTCTGATGTTACTAAATTTGGTGGCTTGTTCAAGCCCACAGAAAAGTGATTCGAGAAAAGATATTAATGAAGTTTATATTCCTTCGGGCGCAGAACAATATTTTCTGCCTAATCTTCCTCGCTGGGCGAACGTCAGCACCGCAGCCGATTGCCGTCGTGATCAAACCATTCGTTTTTTTGATCTAGCGAAATTAAATCAAAGTTACCGTTTAACTTACGAACAACTAATGCAATTTCAATTGATGTTTAATCATCAACTTATTTCTCAGTTAAAAAGTTTACCTCCTAGCGTGGAATTACGTCCGCGTGATGAAGAAGTTCTCTTCTTTAACACCCTTGAAAAAATTCAAGGAGGAGATAAATTATTTTTAGCTCCTGATTTTAAAGAAATTAATCTTATATGGGTGGACGATGCCGTCAATGATAAAGGAGTGCTGGCTAAACTGAAGAAGTTAATGAGTTCAGAGGCCATGGATCAAGGTTTTCCTGTTTTTATTTCTAGTTGCCTAAGCTTAATGGAGCTAGAGAAATTTGTTCTTGAATTAGGGTTTCCAGAAACTTCAAAAATGATTACCGCTGAGGTTTTTACCCCGTTTACGACAGAATTTTTTCTATCAACCAGAACTTCAGTTGATGTTGATCGTTTTTTTAAAGATACTCAGCGTTTAAATTTATTCACAAATCGTGAAGTGATCCCAAAAGAAATCAAAGGTCACTTCCGCTATAAAAAATTCTAAGGAGATAACTATGTTTGGAGCAGGAATTAAAAAAGCAGATTACAAAGAACCGATTGAACGAGCGACAGCAGTATTTGAAACCACTTTAGGCAATTTTGAGATTGAACTCTTCGCTAAAGAATGTCCAGAGACTGTTTGGAACTTCATCAATTTAGCAGAAGGTCGTCAGGAAACTTCCAAGAAAGGAAATTTCTATGATGGTTTAATTTTCCACCGCGTGATTAAAGGTTTCATGATTCAAGGTGGATGTCCGGAAGGTTCAGGAAGAGGCGGTCCAGGATACCGTTTCCAAGATGAATTTAAACCAGAACTTCGTCACTCGAAAGAAGGAATTCTTTCTATGGCCAACGCAGGTCCAGGAACGAACGGTTCTCAATTCTTTATTACATTAGCAGCAACACCACATCTTGATGGAAGACATACCGTTTTCGGTCAAGTGACGAATGGACTAGATGTTGTGAAAGCGATTGGTAAAACTAGAACGGGTCCAATGGATCGTCCAGTAGACGACGTTGTCATTACTAAAGTCACAATCAAACGTTAAAATTTGGATAAACTTCGAATCTCGGCTTCAAAAGAGCTTTAATCTTCGGTCACATACTTAATTGTATGCTCCCTTGATTAAGGCTCTTTTTCATTGAGCTTCTCGTTTCTACAAATTTTATGAAAACGATAAAAACTTAAGTAAAATTAGCCTTAAGTCCTATCTGTAAATTCCGAAAAGCATAAAAACTAATCTTTAGGAGTATCTAGTGAAACAATCCCTTCTACTAGTGTCTATACTTTTGTCATCAAATCTCTTGGCTCATGATCACAACAAACAACCTGAAGCGAAATTGAGATTATCAGACCATGAATGTAAGTCTCCCTGTACTGTCACTCTTGACGGATCAAAATCTGAAGCGACGAAAGGGAAAACAATCACTAAATATATTTTCGATTTAGGAAATGGTGAGATTATTGAGTCAAGCACGCCATCCATTGAATACACTTATATTAATTTCGTTGAAGATAAAGATCCAAAGAAAAAGGTCAAATACAAAAAGTGGAAGAAATTCATTGATTGGTGTCATTCTAAATTCAAAAAATATGAAAAGTTTGAGCCTTCTTTAAAAATCGTTCAGTCAGACAATCAAACAAGTAAGCCTGATGAAAAGAAATTGTTGGTTAAAGGGACAGATGTTCTTCCTACCATTGATGGTGATGATCTAGTTCCTCCTAAGCCGAACCAAGCTCTCAGTGATTCGACTCTTTTAGGGACCGACCTGGACGGGGACCTAGTGAGAGATGACGTGGAGCTATTTATTAATAAGAGTACAAATAATGTAGGTATTCGCCTTGCCCAAAAACAAGTTGCCAAAGGAATGACTATAGAGCTTGCAAAATTAGGAGATAATCAAGCTGTTCTTGCTGCAATTCAAGTGACATTACGAGCTTTAAGTTGTTTGTCAGACAAGAAAGCGATCGCTAATCAGGATTTTACGGACTACTTGGGAGGGATTTTAAAAGTACAGTACAACACGATAGAGCGTATAAAAGCTCATAGAGTAAATGAGAAATTGTCTAATGGACTAATGATGCCCAACCACGTCAACCCTTGTGACACTAACTAAGATTGCGAGGAAAAATGAAAAATATAATATACCTGATATTATTTGTTTCTGCTGAACTTTTTGCTCAAACTAATTCGTGTCAAAATTTAGGTACTAAAATTGTATATATTAATGGGATAAACACGATCAGGGAAAGACATGCTGATAATTTAAGATGGATGAGAAATAAACTTCAAATAAAAACTTCTACAAATTTAGGACAGCTAATACGTTATGATATCTCAGAACTTGATGAAAATGGCTTTGTGAGTGGGATTGA
>JBEIOQ010000115.1:0-7251 GCA_040377495.1 Halobacteriovoraceae bacterium | reverse complement strand
TCGTTTTACCTGTGCCGGATAAACCAAAAAAGAGAGAAGAGTTCCCCGCTTCACTTACATTACAACCAGTGTGCATTGGAAGAACACCCAGATCTGGAAGCAAAACATTTAACACAGAAAAAATAGATTTTTTAATTTCACCAGCATAGCTGGTTCCTAAAACAAGAATTTCTCTTTTTTCAAAATCTATAATTATCGCAGTGGTGGTTCGTAAACCATAATCTTTAATTTCTAACTGTGGTTCTGGATGATGAATCACGGTAAAATAACCAAGCGGTGGATTCGTGCCCGATTCACGGAACATATGGTGAACAAAAAGTGCATGTAGTGGATTAGTACTAATTAATCTCACTCCTAAAGCATAGTCAGGATGAGCACAAGCACTTCTTTCCATGGTATAAACAAGTGTGTCACTTAAATCCTCTATCACTTCCGACCTAATCGCCAAAAAGTCATTGCGGCTTAAACGGTGAACCTTATTACTCCAGTCAATTTTTTCAAGAGCGTATTCAGACTCAACCACATACTTATCCTCAGCCGCCCGTCCGGTATGTTTACCCGTATACATGACCACTGCATCCTGAGAAGTTCTTATCGCCCTTTTTTGACGAACAGCTTCTTCCGCCAAGGTCTCAACCGTTAAGGAGTTTTTAACTCTTTGCTCGTTGATTACATATTCACTCCACCAATTCTTCATACTTACTCCTAATGACCCCAGTTTAGCCCTTATCTATGGTAAAAACATGACATAAATCAGGTCAATTAATAGATTCACATCAGTGCTCCACTCAGAGCGTACAGTTAAACTGACTATGGAGGTGCTATGAAACTAAAGATTGCTTTAACTTTATTTCTCTTAATTCCTTTTATCCAGGCCAGCAAAGCAGATGATACAACACAAAATGCTTATGGGAGACTTATACAAAAATCGAAGGCCCAGGATAAAGTAACTTATTACCTTATAGTGCAAGATGGTGAGCAGAAGTTATACTTACCGCTTGAACTTAATTCTCAACAAGAAAAATCAATCAAGAAATTAAAACTAAGTGATGACGTTCTCTTAAAAGGAAAAATTTCACTTCGAAGTACAAAATCAGGTGAAAACAAAAATTTTTATTCTGTTTTTGTTGTGGAAGAAATTCATCCTAATGTCCTCGCTAGCTTAGGTGTAAATAAAGAAATGGCCCTACCTCCTTCTTTAGATTATGACCAAGTCGCTGTCATCCGAACCAATCAACCTCGAATGTATCGCCCGACTTTAAATATTCCCAGTAATGTGGCCGGTGCTATGTTCTTAACCGCCAGTTCACTTTTCGCACTTCAGTTAGCCCATCCTGCCAGTGAAAATGCCATGATTCCGAATCAGCTCAATGCAGGTGTACTTTTAGGAGCGGGTCTGCTTTTCATAGGAAACATGATTTATCAACCATCTCCCTAAATTAAAAAGATATCTCTTTGCTTCACCTCCAAAATCCTCTATGATGAGTTATTCTCTTCTTTTCTGATCTCTTCCTTTCATTTTCTGGAACTTTGTGCTGATAGTTTAACATTTAACCTTCAAAGGGGATTTGTATGAGTCATCAAACAAAAAAGAGCTCAGGCCTTGCTCGTTCTTCTGTAGGTCAGGTCATTAGTTCTCGTGCGCACTTTGCTGGAACAAAACCAGAGATGAATTTTGCCTATTTTCACTCAATGGATATATGGCAGAAAGCAGAGCTGGATTTAAGACGACAAATTAAGAAAATCAAAAAAGAGGAAGAACAAGAGAAGAAGTAGAGTAAGATAATGAGCTCAGGAGAAGAATTTTCTTCTGAGAACTCATTATTGTCGCAAGATAAGACACTGATATGATAACGAAAAGCCCAAATAAATAGTTCGAATCAAAGACTTCCAGCATTTTCCTCATTTAGTGTGTTATATTGATTAAGAAAGTTACTTAGGTATCTTTGATAAGTTTTAGTTTCTAGTTTCATTAAAAGTGATTTGCGCCCTGTTAGTTTTTCCTTTTTTCGATCTCTGGTCCCTTCTATAAATCATTCGTATTCAAGCAAATTTCAATAACAATTAACTTCTTTTAAGGAGAAGCAAATGAGCACAAAATTATTTATCGGCGGACTATCGTGGAACACAACTAACCAATCTCTAGAAGAAGCATTTTCTAAGTATGGTCAAACGACTGAATGTAAAGTCGTTACAGATCGTATTACTGGAAAATCAAAAGGATTTGGTTTTGTAACTTTTGATAGCCAAACATCAGCTGACGCTGGTCTTCAAGGCATGTCTAACCAAATGTTAGATGGCAGAACAATCAAAGTTGATTATGCAACGGAAAAACCGGCTGCTGATCGATCTGAAGGTAGATCTAATCATTTTTCAAGAAAATACTAATTAGATAAGACAAGCTTACGACTTTCGGTGAAATGAAAGTCGCAAGCTTGACCTACTTAATTAATCCTACTTTGGCCCTTTCAATTCTTTTCAAAAGCATTTTTTTAAGCAAACGATATTCTTCGTAAACATCATTCATCAATTTCTCATAATCTTGTTGGATTATTTCTAACTGGTGCATTATTGCTTCTTCATTAGATAATTGAGGTTCAGTTTTGACTTTTACTTTTTGTAACATGTTTTTTTGTCGGTGATTGATTTTCGTCGTCATGTATCCTCCTCGTGGATAATAGGTACTTATATGTATTGCAAACACCAGACCGAAATAAATCCAAATTAAAATCAAGTGTTGTCCTTCGTCCTAAGAGTATTCTTGCCCTAATATGTGGCACATTACCCCACATTTATAGATCCAATTTTCTAAGTGACTGAATTTCTAATTTAAAAAGTTGGCTTTGAATCTGCTTAGTAAATTAATTAAGACACACTAGCTAGGAGGTCATTATGTTACGTGCAGCAATTACATTTTTTATTTTAGGACTTTTATTTATGTTTTTTGGTGCCTACGGTATTGCAGGCGTCAGTATAGGATTAGGAAAAATCCTTCTTACCATTTTTGTCGTGCTTGCTTTTATTAGTTTCATTGCAAGTCTGGCAACAAGTAAAAAAACGCACTTGCCTTAGAAGCTTATCAATTTTCCTTACTGGTTTAAGGAATGAATCTTTGAGAATACCAACGGTATTTTCTTAAAAATGAAAGGGAGTTTCCGATGAAAGGATCTCATAAAAAAAATCAAATTAGAAAAAAACTTAATCGTAGCACAAAACAGGCATCCCCTGATTATCGGCCCCAATATAACGATCAAGACTATCGGGGACGCTTACACAGTTCACCTCAAAATTTTGATACACAAGGACAGTTTAATGGTGGCATTAGCGACAACTATAACATTGATGCTAACGACTTTGATAATGACTATATGGACACTTACTGGATGGGAAAACAATATCCACAAAGTATGAGAACTTTGGGTGAAGCTAATTCAAGTCGCTTTTACGGCGAACATTCCGGTAAAGGGCCAAAGGGTTATAAACGATCTGATGAACGAATAAGAGAGGAAGTGTGTGAAACACTCACTCGTAGTCCTTCCGTCGATGCCAGTGACATTGAAGTTGAAGTACAGGAGGGTTGCGTTCATTTGAAAGGAACAGTCAACACTCGTCACCTTAAACGACTGGCGGAAACCTGTATTGAGAATGTCGCAGGAATTGATGATATACAAAACGAACTGAGAGTCAAAAAAACCATCGAGCCATACTCCTACAGTTCTCAGGCCGACGGAGTCAAGTCAGCTGAAGAACCGAAAGAAGAAGATACGAATAACAGCTCATATAGTTAATGTTCCAGGACTTAGAGGCAGATTACCCCATGCGGGGATTTTTGGAAAAACTCAAAAAACTAACTCCCTGAAAAAACGATTTTTTACGTTTTTCACACTTGGCATAGACGTTGCTATTAAGAAAACAGCCCAAGGAAGAGCAGCTAATCGACGAATTGATATTCTAATTACGTCGGAAATCTAGAACTAAAAGGAAGGTCGATTATGAACACAACAATAGCCAAAGGTGTATGGAAAGAACTGAAAGGTGATTTAAAACAAACCTGGTCCAAGCTAACCGACAACGACATTGCTTACTTACATGGGAATGCGGAAGAACTTGTAGGAAAGATTCAGCAAGTCTATGGCTTTAGTAAAGAAAGAGCTCAGAAAGAATTCGATCGTTTTAAAGAAACTCATTCAAATTACTTTCGCGATGAACGCGAAAATACAAACACGGAGGACTCAATGGGAACAACAATTGACGGTGATCTAAACAAAGTTAAAAACAAAGCATCAGGAATTATGGAAGACGGTATCTTCGAGCCAGCCAAAGATTATTTAGCGAAAGCTAGAGAACTTGGGTCTATGGCCGTCAATAAAAGCACAGACTTTGTCAAAACATATCCTGGTTACACCTTACTAGGTGCAGCCGCTATCGGATTTCTTGCCGGCGCCTATTTCACCCGCCGTCGTTAATAATTCCTGAAGAAGGATTTACCATAGAGTAAATCCTTCTTCTTTTTTGGAGGTACTATGAAGTGGTTATCCATGATCGCAACATTTCTCATGCAAATCTTCGCTGACCATAGAGGTGAGATGATTGATCCAGCTAAAGAAATGAAAGAGTTCGTTATAAAAAATGCGAAAAAGGTTTTACTCTCATTGACCTTTGCTTTTGCTTTAAGTTCCATTTTTGTCAGCGGACTTGTGTTGACGGTGACAACTTTAAGTCTTCAATTTGATCAAAATATGAGCTTTACTTTTACTGGCCTCGTGGGCTCAGGTTTAGGGCTCATGCTCGTTAGTCTTCTTTTGATGGGAATCTTATTTTATCCTGCGAAGGAAGATGGGTTCGAAGCAGTTATCGAAAAAACTCCTGCTCCCCCAGCTCGCCCTCTTGAAGAAGCTGTTATTCTTTTAATTCATGATTTTGTGAAAGAAAGAGAAGTTAATCGAGAGCATATGAAAGAAATCAGAGAAGCAAATGCTCCTCGCGATTTCGCATCAAGCGAGCATGTTCCCGAAAAACCTGCAATCGAAGGAAGGGACAAGGGTTCTACGCATAACTGATATATAAAAAAAGGGAGCATATAGCTCCCTTTTTTTATTTTCTATTTTTTCCTCGAATAAAATGCCCCTTACGTACCTTAATTCCCCATTGAGCTTCCCACTATCCTAGACTTAGAACTCAAAATTTTGGCCATTTGTTTGCACTCATGATCAATGGAGAATTCTGTCATTAGGGCAGTAAACTAGTAAGGAGTGTTTATGCAAAATTTAGGGCCAGGGAAAGATGGTGATCTATTTCATAACCATTATCAACCGAGCAAGGGAAAAGAAGAACAAAAAATTCAGACAAATCTTGCGACACCTCCTCAAGACGGAGTAAATCCAGGATCTCTGTATGGATCTTCTTACGGCTCACCTTTAAGCGGAGCCCCTAGTGCAAATGAACCTTTCTTGAAAGTACAAGTCGGTAATGAAGGCAAAGGTCCAAAGTATTATCGCCGCGAAGATGAAGAATTAAAGATTAAGCTTTGTGAAATGTTAAAAAATGATCGCTTTCTAGATGCGTCGAAGATAGAAGTTTGCATCGAGGAGGGAGTCGTAACCTTAAAAGGAAGCGTTTTAGATTCTGAGAGTAAGAATTATGTAACAGACTTAATTAGTCATGTTGATGAAGTCAAAGTTTTAGCTAACCAATTGGAAGTGTGTACCGCTTAAAAACCCATATTTAGCTTTCCAAATCCTTAGAATCCTTATAAATTAAACTATGCTCAAACGCACTGTTCTTTTTATTTTAAGTTTTCTTATTAGCTTCCATTTTGTGGTTGCTTTGGCCAACACTCACAAAGCTGCCAAAGATCTATCTCAAGAAGTTACTAAGGATTTATCTGAAACAGAATCCAAAGAAACATCAGAAAAAAACTCAGATGTTGCGCAAGAACTGGTTTGGATCAATCATAGTCAAAACAAACCAAATTTCATTCTGCCAAAAAAGATTTCAATTCTTTATCATGATTATAATGTCCTCTACCAATCTCTACCACGTAAAGTTCCGACGGTTCCCCCCTCTCACGTCTAAAACCTAAATTACTTTCTCAAAGCTCACTTATGTTCATTTTATTATTTAGGAGTTCGAACGTATGCGTACGTTAAAAAAAGATTTACTTGCATCTGTTGTTGTATTTTTAGTGGCTTTACCTCTCTGTCTCGGAATTGCACTTGCTTCTGGAGCTCCTCCTATTGCTGGTATCTTAGCTGGTATCGTGGGTGGCGTAGTCATAGGAAGTTTAAGTGGCTCGCATACCAGTGTTTCTGGTCCTGCAGCAGGTCTTACCGTCATTGTACTGGCAGGGATAAGTCAAGTTGGAGGTTTCAGTAATTTCACTTTAGCAGTCATGATTTCTGGATTAATTCAAATCATCTTTGGCTTTTTCAAGATGGATAAGGCGGGAAATTATTTTCCCAATTCAGTTATCAAAGGAATGCTTGCTTCCATCGGTATCATTCTAATTTTGAAACAACTACCTCACGCTGTTGGATATGATCTTGGTTTTATGGGTGATGAAGCTTTCGAACAAAAAGACGGACATAATACTTTCTCACAGATTTTCTATGCGTGGGACGCCATCCATAAAGGTGCCTTAGTCGTTTCTGTCATCGGTTTCATCAGCTACTTTTCTTGGTCAAAGCTACAAGAAAAAATTGATGCAATTAGCTTCATTCCAGCTTCTTTGATCGTCGTCATCACGGGAATAATCATCAATAATATGTTGGGTAATATTGGACCAAATTTTATTTTGGAATCACAACATCTTGTTCAAGTAAGTACTGGTGGTATTTCGCAATTCTTTGGTCAGCTTCAATTTCCTAATTGGTCAGCTTTAACCAATCCTGCCATTTATAAGGTAGCAGTCACGATTGCAGTGGTCGGTTCATTAGAATCCCTCCTAAGTCTAGATGCAGCCGATAAAATAGATCCACACAAAAGAATCTCAAGTAAAAACAGAGAACTGTTTGCTCAGGGTATTGGAAATGCATTAGGTGGTTTTATTGGGGCCCTACCAATTACTGCAGTAATCGTCAGAACCTCTGCCAATATCACTGCGGGCTCGGAAACGAAAAAATCAGCGATTCTTCACGGATTATGGTTGCTACTTTTCACTTTATTTTTTCCAGGATTACTGAACCAGATCCCACTCTCCGCTTTAGCGGTAATCTTAATCTTGGTAGGGTATAAACTTACAAGTCTTAAAAT